>NZ_JBFAJC010000005.1:0-304355 GCF_040655075.1 Actinoallomurus sp. NPDC050550
TCGACGCCGGCCCGGTTGTACCAGCTGCGGTCGAACAACACGACCTCGCCGGCCGCCGGCAGGTGTTCGACGTAGCGCTGGAAGTACCACTGCGTGCGCTGCCGCTCGGTCGGGGCGGGCAGTGCCACGATCCTGACGACACGCGGGTTCAGATACTCGATGACGCGCTTGATCGTGCTGCCCTTGCCGGCCGCATCACGCCCCTCGAAGACCACGACCAGGCGGGCCCCGGTCGTACGGACCCATTCCTGCAACTTCACGAGTTCGCCCTGAAGCCGGTAGAGCTCCTGTTCGTAAGCCCGGCGGGGAAGCCGTTTCATCTCACCGCCCTTGCCCATGCACGATCCTCCTTTCTTAGCTGACCGCTCCCCTACGGGCTACCGCCTGCAGAGTGATCGGACACCCGCCGAAAGCGAGAAAAGTGCATCTTCCTCCTGGGTGATGCAAAGTCGGTGCGGCACGGAGACCGTAGAGGCAGATCCCGCAGCGAAACGCCGGCTCACAGCACCGAATCGGGTTTCCGAGCGGGACACGACCTGCAGGCCGGCCTGCGAGGTCAGCCGGCGAGCACGGTGTCGAGCCGGTCGAAGGTGCGCTGGTGGAACAGGAACATCGCACCCTCGTGGCAGTGCTCCCCTGCGCCTTCGTCCTCACGGAAGGCGATCAGCTCCTTCTGGCAGGTCAGCTCGTCGAACAGACGCTGCGGCTGCCCCTTGAAGAACTGGTCGTTCTCGGCTTCGAGTACGAGTGTCGGGCAGGTGATGCGGTCGGCGATACCCGCCATGTTGTACGCCTCGGTCGCCTTGACCATCTCGTCGAAGCTGGACACGCCGAAGGTCCACAGGCCGTTGCGCACCACCCACCGCACCATGGTGTTCTGCGCCATCAACGCCTCCAGACCGCCGGGCATCGAAGCGGCACGGCCGGCGGTTGCGGCGATGACCGCGTGGAAGTCGTAGACGCCGTCGTACAGCACGCACGCGGCGATGCGGTGCTCGAAGGCGGCCGCCCTCGCGGCTAGGTAGCCGCCGAGGCTCATGCCGATCAGTACGAGTCGCTCGGCGTCCACCTCGGGCATGGTGAGCGCGAAATCGACGACCGGGGTGACCACGGCCTCCCAGTCCGGCCGGAAGTGCAGGCCCTGCTCGCGGACGTTGCTGCCCTGGCCGGGGCCGTCGAACGCGATGACGTTGTAGCCGCGCCGCAGCGCGCCCGCGGCCATCGCCAGATAGTCCTCCTCGAGGGTGGAGTCGTACCCGCCGTGGAAGAGCACGGTCGGGCGCGGGGTGCCCGAATCATCGACGAGGAACAGGTAGCCGGGCAGCGTGGTGTCCTCGTAGGGGATGCGCAGGGCGCGGGCCGGGGTGTCGAGCAGGGCGGCCGCGTCGGCGAACGTCTGCTGGGAGGCCTTGGCGAGCCGCGCCGACTCGGCGTCGGCGGCGGGATTCTCGCGGCGGTAGAAGTCGGCGGTCCGGTAGTAGTTGGACGCGCGCAGCAGCGCCTCGCGGGCGCTGACCCGGTGACCGGCGGCCAGCGCGTCCCGGCCGATGCGCTCGATGCGCGCCGCCGTCGCGGCCCACTGTGCGGACCAGGCCTCCTCGTCTCCCTCCGGGATCCGCCGGCAGGTGACCAGGACCTCGCCGAGGTCGGCGCCGCTGTAGGCGGCGTAGCCCGCGGCGCGCAGCGCCTCGAAGGAGAAGGACTCGTCGTCGTAGAGGAATTTCATCGTCGGCTCCCTTCCACGAGTGGAACGGAACGGCACCGTTCCATCTCTTGAAGGCTAACATATGGAACGCGACCGTTCCGTTCGTTATGCTCAGGGGCATGGCAGTGCAGCAGAAGGAGGGCCGGTCGGCGACCGGCGGGGCGGTCCTACGGCAGCGGGTGACCGAGGCGATCACCGAGGCAGCCTTCGCCGAACTCGCCGAGGCCGGGTATGCGCGGATGTCGATGGAGTCGGTGGCCCGGCGTGCCGGCGTGGGCAAGGCCGCGCTCTACCGGCGCTGGCCCTCGAAGCAGGCGATGGTCACCGAGTTGATCCGTGGCAAGGTCACCGACGCGCTCCCGCCCACTCCGGCCACGGGCGCCCTGCACACCGACCTGCGCGAGCTGCTCGCCACCTTCCGCAGCCAACTGGCCAATCCGCTACTTGCCCGGATCGCGCCCGGACTGCTCGCCGAGGCCGTTCACGACGACGCTCTGGCGGAGGAGCTCGACACCGGAGTGACCGCACCGCGGCGGGCGGCGGCACGCGCGATACTGCAGGGCGCGATTGACCGCGGCGAACTCCCGCCCGGGCTGGATCTGGAACTCGGCACCGACCTGCTGATCGCACCGCTCGCATTCCGCATACTGGTCATACAGGGCAGCAGTGACGATGAGTATCTGGAAGCGCTGACCAACGCGATCGAGGCGGCGTTGAGAGCGGCCATCCGCTGACCGACGGACGAACTACGGCGCTGACAGGTACTTCCGCGCCAGCCGTAGTACGAGTGCTTGGTCGAGCCGCCAGAACGGCCTGTCTTGGCGGATTTCATGCAGTAGGGACAGCGCGTGGTCACGGTCAAGGGCGGCGACGCCTTCGATCGCCTTGAGTCGGTCGAACAGGCCGAGGTTTCCACGCGCGATCCGCTCGAGCAGTGCCATGCCCAGCTCGTCTCCGCCGGCGGCGAGCCAGCGTGCCGCCGAAATGTTCCGGATGAGGCCGAACGAAGGGTCTTCGGCGTATGCGGTGAGCAGGGCCGTTGCGCGCGGGTCTCCGAACCTGGCGAGCTGGCATGCGGCGATCAAGCGCTGCGTGGGTCTGAGATTCGTGTCGTTGGAGATCTTGTAGAGCAGGTCAGCCGCCCGGGGGTCGTCCAGGCTGGGTGCGAGTCCCGCCGGGAGCCGATCGTTGTGTTCAGGCGATGCAATGAGGCCGCGACGGTAGTCCGGGGAGTTCACGATCGGCGTGAGATGGGCCAGTTGAATCGTGATCCAGGCGGAGGAGTGTTCCAAGGGCTCTGTGTCCTGCTCATTTGGCACGACGGGCTGGAGCAGGTCTGTGGCGAGTTTGGTCAGCCAGGCGCGATCTCGGCGGGAAGGCCGCTCGTCGAGCCGCTCGTGCACTAAAGCGACGGCCCTCTGCGGATCCACCTCCACCAGCCGTCGTACCGCCTGTTCGGCGTTGGCTCGTAGAACGCGATCGCTTTCTCGGAGCGCTTCAACGACTGCTGTCTCCAGCAGGCTGGCGCCTGGGCCGAGGTTGACCGTCACCAGCGCGAATGCCGCCTCCGCCCGGTCCCAGGCGAGGCTGCTCTCATCCCGGGCCTGTGCTTCGAGTAGCTCGGCGGCGAGCAGCGGATCCAGCGGCAGCAACGACCGCGCGGCGGCCACCCGCATCGAGCCGGAGGCCGGCCTGTCGCGGGCGATGGCCGCGAGGCGTTGTGCACCTTGCAGAGGGTCGAGCTGTGCCAGCAGGCGTGCGGCATCGACCCGCCGCTCGCGTAGGCGGACGTTCTCTGCCATCGCACACAGCAGCCGTGTACCGCGGGCGATGTCGAGGGCCGCGACCCCGCGGGCGGCCGCGAAGGGGTCGATGTGGGACGGGATGGCAGCGAGGCCTTCCAGTGCTGCCAGACCTTGGTCCCGGTCGAGGTCGGCGAGGATCCGCGCTGCCTGGACCCGCGTGTCGACGCTGGACTGCGAGTCGATGAGGTGTTCGACGACCTCGCGCATCTTCGCGACGACCGAGGGCGGCAGGCCGGTGCCGAGCCGTCGCTGTGCGGCCAGAAACCGGCACCCTTCGAGGCGGCCGGACGTGACGAGCTCGAGAGCCGCCTGCTCCAAGTCGGCCGGCAAAGTCTCGTCGGCCTGACCCCAGGTTCCTGGGTCGAGGACGAACCCGAGCAGTGAGGGGTCCTGTCGCGGAGCCGACCAGTGGACGTATCGCCTGTGGCGTCGAAGGGCGAAGATCTCCCGAATGGTCCGCATGCGATCGAGGTGATGGCGCGCGATGAGGTAGTCGGCCAGGGTCTGGTGCAGGAGCTCGAAGTCCCCCCGGCGAATGTCGAGCAGGCCGCTGCGCCGCAGCGCGGAGTCCAGCACGCTGCGCCAGTCCTCAGCCGGCACGCTCGCCGGGCAGGCGGCCAGCGCGTGAGTGGCCACGATCTCCAGGGCGGGTGCGGTGTCACCGGCCCTGCGCCGTACCGCAAGAGCGGTAATGAGTTCGGGAAGCCGGTCCAAGGTGCGGTCGGCCCGGGTGGTGGCGTCGTCGCCGTAGCGGCGCAGCGCCCGGTGGGTCTGCGCCCGTACGCCGGACTCACCGTCGCTGTTGAGACGTCTGTGCAGCTGCAGCGTGAAACGGTAGTAGATCTCGCCACGGGTTCTCGGCAGCTCCGCGTCCGGCAACAGCGCGTGCAACTGGCACATGATCGAAGCCATCAGCGGTGTGGCGGCCAACTCGGTCAGCCGCATCCGGCTGAGCAGCGCAACGAACCGATCGGCCATCAGCTCGGGTCCGGGTAGCTCAAGCGCCCGATACCACGTGACGGCGAGAACATGGATGTCATCGGGAGTGAACGGCTGGATCTCCCAGCGAACCGGGCGCCACCGGACATAGGCGAGCAGCGAGTCGAGTTCCAGACCGCTCAGCGGCCGCGTCGTGAGGATGATGCGATAGCCCGGGGCGGTGTTCTCGCGAGCCAGGGCCGCAAGTTTCTCGACCACTTCGCGGCGTGCCGTCACACCGACGATTTCGTCGAGGCCGTCCACCAGGAGAAGCCAGCGCGCGCCGGCAGCAGGCGCGACGGCGAAGAACTCTGGTGACCATATGATTCGCGGTTCATGGCCGGACAGATCTCGCCGTACGGCGTTGGCGATCAGTTCGGCAACCGACCCCGGGCCCAGCAGGTCGGCGGCCAGAATCCGCACCGGCACCTCCCCCGCAGGCCGCCGCGTCAACGTGAGCACACACTGCCGCAACAGGCTGGACTTGCCCATACCGGGACCGCCGACGACCAGGCAGTCTTCGTCCATGTCCACGACGTCCTGGGCCGGCATCCTTCCGCCGGCCTGATCCTGGCCACTGGACGCGGCCCGCGCATCCGGTTCGGCCAGGTGGGGACGCAGGTACACCTGCGACAGCGGCGGCGGGAAGGCGTTCTCCACCACCGCCGGATAGGGATGAGCACTGGCATCATTCGCCACGGCGGTGAGGTAACGGCGTAGGAGCGTATCCCTACGACCGGGATCACGAGGCACATCCCTGGCCTCATCGAGCAGCGTCCGCCATCGGCCCTCATCGACTCGGGGATCACCCGCCCAGCGGCCCAGCACGGTCACCAACGCCAGCAGCGAATCCGGGTCGTCCGGGACGGTGGCCCTCCCAGGCGTGTCGGCGATCCACTCGCTGAGCCGCTGCCCCCTGAAGGCCGCACCGCCGGGTTCTCTTCGCACCGCCCGTTCGATCTCGCGCTGACCGTGGTTGAGACGCTGCCTCGCCCGGGCGGCTGTAGCCCTTCCATAAAGCGCACGCAGCTCGTCGTAGAACCGGCGTCTAGGGTCGTCGGCGATAACGACCTCCCGCCCCCACATGACCCATGCCCGCACCCGGGCACCCCCGGGCAAGGCTCTCAACAGCAGATTAAACGGAATCTCCCGAGTGTGCCCGCGATCGGTGGCACATGACGCCGACCGCTCCGCATGGTGGTGTCACACGATCCACCGCGAAGGAGTACCGATGAGAAAGACCCGCAACAGCACCAGCCGCCAGCTCGCCCGCGTCACGATCGTCAACCTTGTCCGTGGCATGGCCACGGCGGCCGGTACGGCGGCAACCGCCTTGGTCATCAACTGGCTGCACGGCCACTGAGAAGACCTGAAACACGCCGAGATACGACGACCCATCAGGCCAGGCGAGCGCCTCGCCCAGAAAGCAGAACCTGGAATCGTCGAGGTAGCCCCGGGACGCGAAGAACCTTCACCGGCCCGGGGCCACCACCACCGGCACGGATCGCTCTTTGCGGCATGAGCAGGTGTCCCAGGGCCTGCTCGGTATCCGTGCTGATGAGCGCCGTCGCCGCAGACGGTGATCGTATGCGGAAGCTCATCGCCTCGGCCGAGGCCGGCGGCTTCGAGTTCGATGATTGATGCGAGCGCGACTCTTGGTGCGCGCGGCCATGGACCGCCAAGGAGACCGTCAGTCTCCCGTGTGATGAGGCGCATGTGCGGGCCGCAGGGGTGAGGTGAGGCGCTCAGCGCAGTTCGACCTCGACGCCGTGTTCGGCGAAGATCTGCAGGAGAGAGTCGAGAGTGACCGCCGGCGCGTGCCGATACCGGTCGTAGCCGGCGACGAGGTGTTCACCGGCCACCGCCGAGTCGTGCCAGACCAGTCGGAACGGCGCCCGAGCACCCCACCTCCCGCCAAGGCAGTCATCGAGGGCGTCAAGGTTCCAACCGAAGTAGCCACCCGGACCGTTGATCGCCTCCCCGATGGCGCAGTAGAAGCCCTCGAGGTCGGTGACGAAGCGGCCATCGAGGTGGAACACGGTCCCCGCCGGCCGGTCTGGCGGGGCATCGGAGCGACGATGAGCCAGTGCCACGCCGGCCCACTCGTGCCGCAGCGTCCGGTCATAGCGGGCCCACAGGTTGGGTTCGGTGGGTCGACCGGCGAACCACAGGTCCAGAATGCCGCGCGTCCCCGCCGGGAACGGTTCACGTGCGTCACCGGCGATGGTGACGTCCAAGAGGCCGGCGCCGAGCGCGGACGACACACTCGACACGAGCGTCCCGGACACAAAGCCATTGACCAGCCGAACCACCGAACCGTCGGCGGCGACGGCTCCCACCTCCGCGGACACCCGCCGGCGGCGCAGGCCGGCCTTCGTCGACTGTTCTACTGCGGCGATCGCGGCCAGCAGCGACGGCTCGGCCCGGCAGCCGACCAGGACGACGTGCGGCACCGGCGGCTCGGCCGGCTCCCGGAAGACGCCGGTGACGTCGACGCAGACACCGGCCCGTGTGTCGTCCGGACCGCTCAGCACGAATCCGGTGACGTCATCAGGACGATCGACGCCATCCGTGCGGTCGTACACACCGACCAGGCCCTCCAACTCGATGTCGACACGCCCCGGCGAGGTCTGTGACGGCCGGTGGTCCAGCACGGTCACATCGAGCAGTTCCTCACCGATCCAGCCGCGCCGCGCCGCCGGGTCATCGGGCATCGCCGACACCCAAAGGTTGCCCAGCCACGCTCGCTCGGCGCCGGCGGTCCCGGTGCTCACGACGTCGAGGATCGAGGCGAGCGCGCCGTCCGGCACACAGCCGAGGAGGGTGAAGCGTTCCCGCGGCCGGGGCGGCAGATCGATGAACAGCCCGTCGATGTCGGCGCACAACGCCAAGGCGTCCTCGTCGGGGTACTGCGGCGTACCGGTGTGTCCGACGAGCAGCCAACGCGGCGAAACCCGCCGATTCCACGTCCACCGCCGCTGCCACGGCTCGTCGGCCCGGCCCGAGCGGTCGGTCGTCACCTCCCAACCGTATCGGCGATCAAGAACTCGCCCCGCGCACCACTCAGTTCGTCACGGTGGTGCGATCGGCCGGTACTTCGCCGACTACGACCTGCTGCTCACCCCGGCTCTGCGTGACACAAGCTGAAAGGGCAGGAACCACTTGTTCCACGGCGCCGGTCGCCCAAGCCTGAGTTCGCCGAGGCCGGCTTCGCCGTGCTGGTCCACGACCACCGCACCTTCGGCGCCAGCGACGGCACCCCACGCCAGGACATCGACCCCTGGCGGCAGATCGAGGACTGGCGGCGCGCCATCACCTATCTGGAAGCCCGCCCCGAAGTCGACGCCGACCGGATCGGCCTGTGGGGCTCCAGCTATGCCGGAGGACACGCCCTCGTGCTCGGCGCCACCGACCGCCGCCTCAAGGCCGTCGTCGCCCAGGTGCCCACCATCAGCGGCTTCGAGCAGTCCAAGCGCCGCGTCGGCCCCGAACACGTCGCCGCCCTGGAAGCCGCCCTCGACGCCGACGAGCGTGCCCAGTTGACCGGCGCGGCGCCGCTCACCCAGGCCCTGGTCAGCGCCGACCCGGCCGTCGCCGCCGCCTACCGGGCTCCGGACGCCGTCAGCTACTACCTCCAGGAGCTCCCCGATGGAACCCGCTGGGACAACACCGTCACCGTCGGCTCCACCCGCAAGGCACGCATGTACGAGCCGGGCACGTTCATCGAGCGCGTCTCCCCCACCCCGCTGTTGATGATCACCGGCCGGCAGGACACCGTCACGCTGACCGACACGGCACTCGCCGCTTACAACCGGGCGCTGCAGCCGAAACAGCTGCTGATGGTCCCTGGTGGGCACTTTGCCCCGTACACCACCGAGTTCGCGCGAGCCTCAGGCGCGGCCACCGACTTCTTCCGCGGCCATCTGGCACCGGCGGCGGACCGACGGGCGGAGGTGGCAGATCGTTGAGCCTGACCAGCATGCGGATGGCAGAAATGCCTACTTTCGCTAGAATACCGCCATGACCATCCATCGAGTGGCCGTGCTGGCGCTGGACGGGATGGCCCCGCTCGACCTGGCCATCCCTTTGCAGATCTTCGGTCCGCACGCGGAGACCCCCTACGAGGTCTCCGTGTGCGGACCGACCAGTTCTGTCTCCAACACCAGCGGCTTCGCGCTGGCCGTCACCGGCGGACTGGACGTCCTGCGCGCAGCCGACACGCTGATCGTGCCGGGGTTCGGCCCGGGGTTCCTGCCGCGGCCGGGGCCGGTGCCGCCGTCGGTGCTCGACGCGCTGGCCATGGCCCGCGACCGGGGCCGGCGGGTGGTTTCCATCTGTACCGGCGCATTCGCGCTGGCCGCGGCCGGCGTGCTCGACGGGCTGCACGCCACCACACACTGGCAGTACACAGACGAACTCGTACGGGAATACCCCGCCGTGCACGTGGATCGTGACGTGCTCTACGTAGACGAGGGCAACATCCTCACCTCCGCCGGGGTGTGCTGCGGCATCGACCTGTGCCTGCACATCCTGCGCCGCGACCTGGGCGCCGTTGTGGCCGACCAGATCGCCCGGCGCATGGTCGCCGCTCCCCACCGCGAGGGCGGCCAGGCCCAGTTCGTACCCGCACCCGTCACGGTCACCGGCGACACGGCGCTGGCCGACACCCGAGCCTGGGCCCTGGAACGTCTCGGGCAGCCGCTCACCGTGACCCAACTCGCCCGCCACGCCGGCATGTCCGAACGTTCGTTCATGCGCCGGTTCGTCGAGGAGACGGGCACGACGCCGCTGCAGTGGCTGGTGGGCGCCCGGCTCGGCCTGCATGGACAATAACCCCAGAGTACTCATGACACCTTTTCCCGTGCCGTCCTCCCGCCTGCGCCGCGTCGCCGTCCTGGTGCTCGAGGGTGCGAAGCCGCTTGATGTCGGCATCCCCGCGCAGGTGTTCACGACCCGGGTGAGCATGCCGTACGAGGTGCGGGTGTGCGGCGCGGCACCCGGGCTTGTGACCGGCGGCGATGGCCTGGCCTACCACGTCGCCCACGGTCTCGACGCGCTTGTGTGGGCCGACATCGTCTTCGTCCCCGGCTATCGGTTCCCGGACCGCGACGACCCGCCACAGGCCGTCGTCGATGCGCTGATCTCCGCACACGACCGAGGTGCACGGCTCGCCGCCATCTCGACGGGTGCCTTCGCGCTCGCCGCCACGGGCCTGCTCGACGGCAAGCGCGCCACGACGCACTGGCACTACACGCGGGCGCTCGCACAGAAGCATCCGCTCGTCCGGGTCGACGAGAACGTCCTGTTCGTCGACGAGGGCAGCGTGCTGACGTCGGCCGGCGCCGCCTCGGGCATCGACCTGTGCCTGCACGTCCTGCGCGGCGATCTCGGCGTGGCCGTGTCGAACCACGCGGCCCGGCGCCTGGTCGCGGCCCCCTACCGCAGCGGCGGCCAGGCGCAGTACGTGCCGCGCAGCGTGCCCGAGCCGCTCGGTGAACGGTTCGCCGCCACCCGCGAATGGGCCCTGCACCGGCTCGACGAAGCCCTCAGCCTCGAATCCCTCGCCCAGCACGCGGCGGTCTCACCGCGTACGTTCTCGCGGCGCTTCGTCGAGGACACCGGGTACACGCCGATGCAGTGGGTCATGCGTGCCCGCATCGACCTGGCCCGTGAGCTGCTCGAGCGTTCAAAGCGCAGCGTCGAGCAGATCGCGAACGACGTCGGTCTCGGCACCGGCGCGAATCTGCGGCGGCATTTCCAGCGCATCCTCGGCACCACCCCCAGCGAGTACCGGCGTACCTTCACACGCGGCGAGTAGCCCGGCGTCTGGCGCGATCCTTTCGAACCATGGCGCTCACGCCACGGCCATGGCCGGATCCCGCACACGAGACTGGTGACGAACCGAAGGGACACCGCACATGACTCGCATCGCCATCAACGGATTCGGCCGCATCGGACGCAACGTGCTGCGCGCCCTGCTGGAACGCGACAGCAAGCTCGAGATCGTCGCCATCAACGACCTCACCGAACCCGTCACCCTCGCCCGGCTCCTCGCCTTCGACACCACCGCCGGACGGCTCGGCCGTCCGGTGACCGTCGACGGGGACGCCCTTGTCGTCGACGGCCGACGCATCACGGTACTCGCCGAGCGGGAGCCGGCGCGGCTGCCGTGGGCCGAGCTCGGCGTCGACGTCGTGCTGGAGGCGACAGGCCGCTTCACGTCGGCCAAGGCCGCCCGCGCTCACCTGGACGCGGGAGCGAACAAGGTCCTCGTCAGTGCGCCGTCGGACGGCGCCGACGTCACGCTCGCGTACGGGGTCAACACGGAGAAGTACGACCCGATCATGCATACGATCGTCTCGAACGCCTCGTGCACGACGAACGCGCTGGCGCCGCTGGCCGCGGTGCTCGACGAACTCGCCGGCATCGAGCACGGCTTCATGACCACGGTGCACGCCTACACGCAGGAGCAGAACCTGCAGGACGGTCCGCACCGCGACGCCCGTCGCGCCCGTGCCGCCGCTGTCAACATCGTGCCGACCACGACGGGCGCCGCCAAGGCGATCGGCCTCGTGCTGCCCGACCTCGAGGGCAAGCTGTCGGGCGACTCGATCCGCGTGCCGGTGCCGGTCGGCTCGATCGTCGAACTCAACACCACCGTCGCCCGCGACGTGACGCGCGACGACGTGCTGGCCGCGTACCGCGCCGCCGCGCAGGGCCCGCTCGCCGGCGTCCTCGAGTACTCCGACGACCCGCTCGTGTCGTCCGACATCGTCGGCAACCCCGCCTCGTCGATCTTCGACTCGGCCCTCACCCGTGTCGACGGCCGCCACGTCAAGGTGGTCGCCTGGTACGACAACGAGTGGGGCTTCTCCAACCGCGTGATCGACACGCTGGAGCTCCTCGCCACACGCTGACCGGTCCCCGAGCCGCCCTCGGAAACCGCTCCCAGCGCGGGTCGAGGGCCGCTCCCCGCTCAGGAATACCGCGGCCTCGTGCCGCCTGCGGACGGTGGCCCGCTTTTCTTTCGCTTTTGCCGACCGGTCCGCCGCGAGAACGCGGCGGACCCTCCGTGTCGCGTGGCGGGCCAGGCGGTCAGCCGTTGTAGGGAGCGGTGACGTCCAGGACCCAGGTCACGCCGAAGCGGTCGGTGAGCATGCCGTACAGCGGCGCCCACGGTGCGGCTTCCAGGGGTCGTACCACCGTCGAGCCTTCCGACAGCTTCTGCCACAGGGCGCTGATCTCGTCGGCGTCGTCGCCGCGTACGGACACGAAGAACGGGTCGTCTCCCTGGCTCCAGGCCAGTTGGGAGGGCACGTCGTACGCCATGATGTGGAAGCCGTTGTCCGCGACGACCTCGCCCCACATCACCCGGTCCGCCTCGCTCTCGTTCTGCACGTTGCCGGCGTCCCTGTAGGTGACGGCGACGGTCCGCCCGCCGAACACCGACTGGTAGAAGTCCAGTGCCTCACGCGCGGCGCCCCGGAAGTTCAGGTGGGTGGTGGTGATGACAGCCATGAGCTGCTCCTTGCCTTCAGTCCGTTCGGGTGTGCACCGCCGCCGGGAGATCCGGACGCGGCGCAGCCACCGTGACCTGGAGCGACGCTCCCTCGGTGGCTTGGGACCCACCATCACAGAGGTAGCGGACAGGATGTGTCCTGTATTTTCGGCAGAATGGCGGGTGTGCAGAAAACGTCTTCGCGGCTGCTCTCGCTGCTCTCGCTGCTCCAGATGCGCCGTGACTGGTCCGGCGACGACCTCGCCGAACGCCTCGACGTCACCCCGCGCACGGTGCGCCGCGACGTCGACCGGCTGCGGGAACTCGGGTACCCGATCCTGACCTTCAAAGGACCCGCCGGCGGTTACCGTCTGGATGCGGGCTCCCATCTGCCTCCACTGCTGTTCGACGACGGCCAGGCCGTCGCTCTGGCCCTCGCCCTGCAGACCGCCGCCACCAGCACCACGATCGGCGAGGACGCGAAACGTGCGCTGGCCACCGTCCGCCAGGTCATGCCTCCACGCCTGCGCCACCGGATCGACCTGCTGCGCGCCACTGCCGTGCGACCGCCCGAGAACGACAGCGCCGCGCCGGTCGACTCCCAGACCCTCGTGGAGCTGGGCAACGTCATCCACACCCGTGCGGAGCTCCGCTTCGACTACGGGCCCGACCGCGCCGCCGCCGCCGAGCACCCCCGCCGTACGCAACCCCACCACCTGGTCACGTGCCGCGGCCACTGGTACCTCCTGGCCTGGGACCTGGACCGCGAGGACTGGCGGGTCTTCCGCGTCGACCGGATCCGCCCCCGCACCCCCACCGGCCCTCGCTTCACCCCGCGCGATATCCCCGGCGGTGACGTCGCCGCCTTCATCACCAGCCGATTCCGCGGCAACGACGGCACCCACACCGACTGGCCGTGCCAGGGCGAAGTCATCCTCGACCTCCCCGCCACCGCCGTCGCCCCCTTCGCCCAGGACGGCACCGTCGAAGCACTCGGCCCCGGCCGATGCCGCCTCACCCTCGGCTCCTGGTCATGGACCGGACTGGCCGCCGCCCTCGGCCGTTTCGACACCGACATCGAAGTCATCGGCCCACGCGAACTCAGCGACGCATTCGCGCAGCTCGCCACCCGCTACGCCAACGCCACCCGCAATACCGGCTCGCCCTGACCTCGGGTGTGACCGGGCCCGGTTCCTCAAAGCCCAGGCGTCCGAGGTGACACATTATTCGGCACCCACAGGCCGGGTGATCGGACACCGCAGAATCGGAAGGATTGCGAAATACAAAGCGCCGAAACGGTGGTGAGCGCGGCCCAACACCACCTCCTTTACCACCGAAAGAGCGACAGAGCCGAAAACCGCGCAGTCCCGCCTGCGAACATCCGCCCGATGACGTATCATCCGCCGTTACGGCGGGCACTCTGGCGATTACGCGCCAATTTGCGACGACAAGATCGCCGAGTGTAGCGTTGCCGAATTCGGTCGCGCGGCCCGGTGATCAATGTGGATTTCTGACCCCGCACGAAGTATCGGGCGCCCACCGCGTTGTTGTTCGGCTCCCCCACTCGCCGACACTCGTCAGGAGCGCACATGACCTCGCCCGATTACAATCCGGCACCATCACCAGACGGTTCAAAGACCGGCGGGCTCCCTATGCTGTACGGCCCGGAGTTCGCCGCCGACCCTGAAAGCGTGTATCGCAGGCTCCGCGCGTACGGCCCCATCGCCCCGGTCGAACTGGACCCGGGCGTGCCCGGAATGCTCGTCACGGACTACGACGTCGCGCTTGAAATCATGCGCGACCAGGTGAGATTTCCCCGCGACGCCCGCCGCTGGCAAGAGGGGATTCCACACGAATGCCCGATTCTGCCGATCATGGCGTACCGGCCGACGTGCAACCTGACCGACGACCCCCTCCGATCGCGGCTGCGGAAGGCCGTGACCGACACCTTGGACCGTGTCGACCCGAAGGCGCTGCGCACCTTCGTCGAGCGCAGCGCGGACAGGCTCATCGGCCGGATGGCACCCCAGGGTGAGGCGGACCTCCGCACCGATTACTCCCTTATTCTGCCGCTGCTGGTGTTCAACGAACTGTTCGGTTGCCCGGCCGAGCTCGGCGACCGGATGGTCGATGCCATTCAGGAGGTCCTCAAGTGGGAGAACTCCGAAGAGGCGAACATGACGCTCGCCCTGTGCGTCCTGGAACTCATGGCGCTCAAGCGCGAGAACCCCGGCCAGGACATGACGACGTGGCTGATGGACCACCCGGCCGAGCTCACGGATGAGGAGGTCGCGCACCAGATCGTGATGCTCGTCGGCGCGGGAAGCGAACTCGTGCAGAACCTGATCATCAACACGACGCGCTTGTTGCTGTCCGACGAGCGGTTCGCAAGTGATCTGTCCCGCGGGGATCTGCTCGTCGAGGACGCCCTTGAGGAGGTCCTGTGGACGGACCCGCCGCTCGCCAACTTCGGAGCCACCTACCCGGTCAGGTCGTTCGACTTCCACGGCGTGCGGCTGCCGGCCGACCAGCCGGTCATCATCAGCTTCGCGGCGGCCAACAACGACCCGTCGACCCGGGCCGAGGATCGGGTGGGCAACCGCGCCCACCTGGCGTGGGGCATCGGTCCGCATGTCTGCCCGGCTCAGGGGCAGGCACGCATCATCGCGACGGTCGCCATCGAGAAGCTCCTCGATGGGCTGCCGGACATGGAGTTGGCCGTCCCCGCCGAGGAGCTCACGTGGCGACCCGGTTGGATCCAGCGCGCCCTGTCCTCGCTGCCCGTACGCTTCTCGGCCCCTCTCGAACCCGCGCAGGCTCGGCCGGGAGCGCCGTACCCGGTGACCGGACCGGGCGGCCATAACGCCCCGGGGACTCCGACCGCCCCCTTCGCCACCGCGACAGCACCGGCACCCCAGGCGCCGACGCCCCATGCGCCGGCCCGCTGGTGGCGCCGCCTGGCGAACTGGTGGACCGGTAACGCAGACTGACGGCGATCCCAGAGCTCATGGATCAGCTGTGGCCGGCTCCACTGGGCGTTCTCCTCATCGGTTTCTCCCGCCTACGCCGCTTGCGAACCATTCGTGTCAACCGCCATCCGATCAGGACGAGCACGATCAGGAACAGGATGACGAGCGCTGGGATCAGGAGCGCGACGAGGCTCATCACCAGTGACATCGCGTCTTCCGCCGCGCTCACGAAGGGCGTTCCGACGCCGACCGTGCCGACGTTGATGACGGGACGCACGCCGGCCTTGGTGACGTGCACGCACAGCGCGACGACGATGCCCAGCGCCCAGCCCACCCAGGGATGATCGGTCATCCACCCGGAGTGGTCGATCCGCGCGGCCGCGTTCGAGGCGGCGAAGACGGCACCGCCGGCCGCAGGCCGTACGAATGTCTGTATCGCGTCGTTGACATGGTCGACGACGGCGACCTTGTCGAGAACGACTTCCGCGGCGAGCAAGACCGCCACGGCGGTGAGCGCCCATCCGTTGCCCATCCACGCGAACTGGTGCGGCAGTGCGATCACGTCGGTGAAGCGGGCGAGCAGGCCGACCACCAGGATCGGGATATAGGCGTTCAGACCGGCTGATGCGGACAGGCCGAGCCCGGTCAAGGTCGCGAACATGCCAGGTAAGACGTCATCGAGGGGGAGGAAGGTTCCGCGGACACACCCGGCGGTGCACGTCGTACGAGCCGCACTGCGCCATGAAGTCACGGAACGCACCGCCGAACCGCTTCCCGAATGAATGCCTCGGGACGGTCGAGCGCGCGGAACCACTGAGGCCCGCCGGCGCCCAGTGAGCCGGTCGGCGACGGTTCCCGACGAGCGCCCCCGTGTCAGAACCGCCGGAGCGCGGGGCTCACGCTGCCGCGTGCGGTGGCGGAGGGTCGCCGGCCCATGCGGCGTGCAAGAGGCCGGTCAGACCTTCCGCGGTGACGTCGATCGGGTTGGCGTACGGGTCGGCGAGCACCTCGTCGACGATCCGGGGGATGTCCGTCTCCGCCATTCCCAGCCGACGGAGTGACCGCGGGGCCCCGAGCTCACCGGCGAGTTCCCAGAAGCGGCGTGCCGGGTCGGCGGTGCCTCCGAGCGCGCGGCGCAGTGCGGCCACGGCCTGTGGTGCGCCGGGCTGGTTGTAGGCGAGAGCGTGTGGGAGGACGACCGTGTGAGTGGCGGCGTGGGGCAGGTCAAGCGTTCCGCCGAGGCTGTGGCACAGCTTGTGATGGAGCGACATCGTCGTGGCGCCGAGGCAGGCGCCGCTCAGCCAGGCTCCGTACTGGGCCTGCTCCCGGGCTTCGAGGTCGCCGTTGTCGCGTACGAGGGCGGGCAGAGCGTTGGTGAGGGCTCGGACGCCTTCCTCGGCCATCAGCGAGATGATCGGGCTGGTGTCGGGCGCGTAGAGGGCCTCCACGGCATGCGCGGCGGCGTTGATCCCGCTGGTCACCGAGAGATCGGTGGGCAGGGTGAGGGTAAGTCCCGGGTCGTAGAGCACGCTGACCGGCAGGACGCGCGGGTCCCGGCCGGTGCGTTTGCGTCCGCCCTCGGTCAGCCCCCAGATGGGCGTCATCTCCGAACCGGCGTAGGTGGTGGGGACGGCGAGGACCGGCAGTCCATGGGCCAGGGCGACGGCTTTGCCCAGACCGATCGCCGAGCCGCCGCCGACGGCGACGCAGCAGTCGGCCCCGAGGGCGAGTGCTCGGTCCCGGGCGAGGTCGGCGACCTCCAGTGGAACGTGCATGCGCGCCTCGGCCAGGACACCCGCCGAACGGCTTCCGAGCGCGTCGGCGATCATCCGGCCAGTGGACTCCTGCTCGGGGCCGCAGAGGACCAGCGCCCGCTCGTATCCCAGGCGCTCGATCTCCTGGGGCAGCGACTTCACGGCTCCGACGCCGAAGACCACCCGCATCGGCAGGGCCTGGTAGGTGAACGGCCGGATCACGGCTGGACCTGCTCGCCTCGTTCGTCGTCCGCGAGTGATCCGTCGGCTGGGACTCGTCTGCCGTCCGCGGGCTCCTCGGGACGAAGCACCACGTCGAAGTGGACGGTACGGAACGGGTTGGGCAGGCCGGCCTCGGCCGCGCGGGCGGGGTCGTCGACGGTGGGAAAGTCTCGTACGAGGCTGTCCTTGACGCCGAAGACCGCGTCCGAGTCGATGTAGGGCGTGTCCGCGACGAACAGGTGGGTGACCAGCGGCCGGAAACCGGTGGCCCGGACGTCGAAGTGCACATGCGCGGGCCGGTTCGGGTGCCGCCCGGTCGCCTCGAGAAGCCGGCCGACCGGTCCGTCGATCGGGATCGGGTAGTACCGGGGCACGATCGACCGGAACCAGAACCGCCCCTCATCGTCGGTGGTGAACAGCCCGCGCAGGTTGCGCTCGGGTTGCAACTCCGGCTGCTGCACGTCGTAGAAGCCGTCCGCGTTGGCCTGCCACACGTCCACGGCGGCGCCGGCGACCGGGGCGCCGTCCGTTCCCCTGACCGTGCCGGTGATTAGACACGGCTCGCCCTTCCCGTCCAGGGCGATGTCGGCGCCGGGCTCACGTGGTGGCGACTCGACCACGTGGAAGGGCCCCTCCACGGTCGACTCCGTGGCCTCGCCCGCCCGGTTGTTCACGGTCTCCACCAGCATGGACACCCCGAGGATGTCGGAGAGCAGGATGAACTCCTGCCGGACCGGCGTACAGGTCGCGCCCACCTCGGTGAGGAAGTCGATCGCCGCCGTCCACTCCTCGATCGTGGGCTCGACGTCCTTGACGAACGCGTGCAGGTGCCGCACGAGCGAGGTCATGATGTCGCGCAGGCGCGGATCCGGGGTGTCGGCGAAGGTCGCGGCCACGACCTCGGCGGAGAGTTCCTCGCTGAAGCGTGCCGCGGATGCGGTCTTGGCGGGGGTGTCCGCTGTCATGGGATGGGCCCTTACGTGAGGTACGGAGGGGGGCGACTCCAGACGGAGAATGTGAACCATTATCGACGCGGACGCCGTGGACGGCGGAACCGCGTACGGCCGCCGTCCCGGCGCGTCTTTGCGGGAGCCGGCGCAGGTCGGGCTCGGGACGCCCGCACGAGCCCGCATCCAGAGCACCTGCGGCGATGCCACCTCTCGCCGCCGGCGGTGCCCGGGGTCAGAGCCTGCGGCCGAACAGGTCCAGCAGAGCGGTCCAGTGACGTTCCGCCGCCTCCGCGCTGTACATGGCGGTGTCGGCCTGGGTGAAGCCGTGACGCGCGCCGGCGTAGACCTCGCCGCGGTGGCGGACGCCCGCCGCGGTGAGGGTCGTGTCCAGGCGGTCGATCTGCTCGGCGGGGTTCGTGGCGTCCTGGTCGGCGTGGCCGAAGTACAGCTCGGCGGTGATGCGGTCGGCCACCAGGTGGGGGCTGTCCGGGGCGTCGCTCGCGAGGTACGCGCCGTGGAAGCCGGCCGCGGCGGCGACCCGGTCGGGGTGAGTACCCGCGGTGCGCAGGGCGAGGCCGGCGCCCATGCAGTAACCGGTGACGCCCGCGGGGCCGCCGGTGGTCAGCGGAGATGCGACCAGCCAGTCGAGGTAGGCGGTGGCGTCCCGCATGGCACCTTCGGGGGTCAGTGTCCGTGCGGCCGGCTGCAGGCTCCGGATGATCTCCGGGCGCTCGGCCGGGTTGATGAACTCGGGCAGTTCCACCACCGGCGCCCGGCCGTGGCGATAGAAGACGTTGGGCACCAGAACGACGTATCCGGCCGTCGCGAGGCGGTCCGCCATGGCCTTCAGGTGCGGGCGGAGACCGAAGGCGTCCATGTAGAGCAGGACGGCGGGATGCGGAGCGCGGGTATCCGGGTGCGACAGGTAGGCGTCGGCGATTCCGTCGCGGGTCGGGATGTCGACAGATGCTCCGTGCACGGCAGTGGTCATGGCGGCGCTCAGTCCCGGGAGAGGTTCGCGGCGGCGCCCGCGGGTCGCCGCACCAGGCCAACGAGCGCGCTGCCGATCATGCCGCCGCCGATGAGTCCAAGAGTTCGAGTGGTCACGGTGTTCCGCCCTCAGTCGTGAAACTAAGATTCCTATGTGAAACTGAGTGTCAAGATAGCCATCGCGTATCAATTCTGCAAGTGGAGATCTCGTTGAGGCTACGATCGCAGGGTGAGCGCAGCAGGGCGTACGAACACCAGGGACATCGCACGGGCCGCCGTACGGGCTGAACTGGGCCAGGTGGCCTTCGAGCTGTTCCGCCGCGAGGGCTTCGAGAAGGTGACCATCGACGACCTTGCCAAGGCCGCCGGGGTGTCCCGAAGCACCTTCCTGCGTTACTTCGGCACCAAGGAGGACGCGGTCCTCAGCACCTTCGACGCCAAGGGCGAGCGGGTCGCCGACGCCTTGCGCGCCCGCCCGGGCGGGGAGGACGACTGGACGGCGCTGCGGCGCGCCCTGGACACGGCCATCGAGCCCTACCACCAGGACCCGGACGACTCCCTGGCCATGACCCGCCTGGTCCGGGACACCCCGGCGCTGTGCGCACGGCAACTGGAAAAGCAGCACGGCTGGCGCCCGGCCCTCGCTCGGGCCCTCGCCGAACGCGGCGGCTCCACCGAGCGCCCGGCACTCGGCGACTGGGTTCGCGCGGCCGCCGCCCTGGACTGCCTCAACGCCGCCGTCGAACACTGGACCGACTCCGACGGCCGACTCGACCTCGTCACCCTCCTCGACGACGCCTTCGCCGCACTCGCACCACGCTGACCTCGTCACCGACCGGACCCGTGGCAGATCTCGACCGGAAGAACCGCCGCCCGCGTGCCGGCCGGTGGCGCTGAGCCCCACGCCCGGCCAACGAACTTGAGCGATCAGTCAGGCTCGGAGCCGGGAACGACGCTCGGCGGCTCTGGCCGCGCGTGGGAGATACCCGCGAGCTTGGCCGGATTCATCACCCACATGATCTGATCGATGCCCTGAGCCGAAGCACTGACCGAAAGCAGCACGATGACCGTCTCACCGCGCGAGACCAGCACGCCCGGCCGCCCGTTCGCCTCGACCCACGCGGTCGTCGTACCAGGCCAGAACCTTGCTGCCCACCCCGCGATGAACTTCGCGACGCGGATACGGCCGACCATGGGTATCCGCGCGGCCTCACGGACGACTCCCCCTCCGTCGGAGTAGCTGACGACGTCGGCGGCGAAGAGCTCTTCCAGAGTGGTGAGGTTGCCCGTCTGGGCTGCGGCCAGGAAGGCCTCCAGCAGGCGCCGGTGCTCGGCCCGGCTCACCGGCGTGCGGCGCTCGGCGGCGAGATGCTTGCGCGCGCGGCTCACCAACTGGCGTGTGTTGGCCTCACTCAGCTGAAGGATCTCCGCGATCTGACCGTAGGGGTAATCGAACGACTCTCGCAGGACGTACGCCGCGCGCTCGGTGGGCGAGAGCTTCTCCAGCAAGAACAGGACCGCCAGCTCCAGCGCCTCACCCCGCTCGGCTCCGACCTGCGGATCGGCGCTGGTGTCCACGGGCTCGGGAAGCCACGGTCCGGCATACGTCTCCCGCCGCTTCCGCGCGGATTGGCCGACGTTGATGGCGAGCCGGGTCGTGATCGTCGCGAGGAACGCCTCCGGTTCCTTGACGGCCGCGTGGTCGGTGGTCTGCCACCGCACCCAGGCCTCCTGCACGACGTCCTCGGCCTCGGCCGAACTACCGAGCATCCGATACGCGATCCCGAACAGACGCGGCCGCAGACCGACGAAGACCGAAGCAGCCTCATCGAGCCCACCCGCCGCCCCGAGGTCCCGCGGCTGCATGACCGCGATCACCTCCCAGCTCCGCGGCTCCACCGTTCGTTCAGCGTATAAAAGCCGCTGATCGCACGGTCCGGCGGCCGTCGGTGCGGGTCCTTCGTCCGGCTTCCCGCGCCACGGTAAGAGGCGGGGCCGCCGCCGGGTGATGCCGGAATCGAGCAGGCGATTCTCGCTTTCAATCCGTGGCTTCTGGGGACGGGTCCCAGGCGCTGGTAGGGCCTTCGGGCGTGGTGGCCAGGCGGAAGGTCTTGATGGCCAGGTGCAGCAGGAGGCGGTCTGCTCCGGAGTCCAGGTCGAGGCCGGTCAGTGCCTTGATCCTGGACAGCCGGTAGTACAGGGTCTGCCGGTGCACCGACAGGGCCTCGGCGGTGCGCTGGGCATGACCGGCGTGGTCCAGGTAGGTCTCGGCAGTGCGCAGCAGGTCGGCGCGTGCGGGTTCCAGGAGCGGGAGCAGGGCCGGGTCGGCGGGCGGCGCCGTGGGTGTCGCCATCGGGGGCGCGGCGATCAGCCGGTAGGCGCCTAGTTCGTCCCAGCAGGCCACAGGTCCCAGCCGGGGCTCGGCGCGCGCCGCCCGTACGGCCAGCCGGGCCTCCCGCCATGAGTGAGGCACATCGAGCAGGTCCGTCCTGGCGCCGCCCACGCCCGCGAGCATCCGTTGGGGGCGATCGAGCAGTCCGGCGGCGATCGCCTCGGCGGGAGCGGTGCCGGCGGGGTCCGGCAGCGGCACGAGAAGCGCCAGGCCACCTGTACTCCGATGGGTCAGCACGCCGTGCGGGAGCCGGGCGGGGGCGAATCGCGGGGCGGGGCTCATCCAGACGACGGTGACGGACGCGGACGCCGATGCCGGATGCTGCAGCGCGCTCAGGGTTCGGGCGGCCTCGGCGCGGTCGGCGGCCGAGTTCGACAGCAGTTGCGCGAATGCCCGCGGCGCGGCCTCTCCCTGCCACGTGTCAGCGGCCAGCAGCCGTCCGGCCCGGGTCGCCAGGGTCATCACCCGGGTCATGCGGGGATCGGCGGGGTCGATGGTGCCGTCGTCCAGCAGCCACAGGTAGCCGTAGACGGCGCCCTCGTACCGGGCGGGCACGCACAGCCGTGCGCGGATCCCCGCCGCGGGGTCGGCGGGGGTACGGGTCGGACCGGTCGCGCGGGCGATCCCAAAGCCCTCGAACCAGGCGCGTACCTCCGGGGAGGAGCGCCGGCGCAGGATCGAGCGGGTGCGTACCGGATCGAGGTCGTCGTCGTGGGAGCTGAAGGCGATGAGCGTGAACTCCCGGTCCTCCAGGGTCACCGGTGCTTGGAGGAGCGCCGACACCTCGTCCACCAGGCTCTGGTAGTCACTCATTTCATACAAATGTACAAGGCAAGACCGCCAGGGTCGTGACCGCTGTCGATGGCGGCCGCACCGCCCGGCTCGTACCTTCGAGGACATCGAAGATCCCCTGCTTGACCTGGGAGATTGCCAGTGCTCGGTCCCGTCTTGCTCGCCGTCTCGCGCAGTGACCGGATACACCGGCTCGTCAGCCGGACCCCCGTGACCCGGCCCGTCGTCGACCGCTTCATCGCCGGGGACACGCTGCCCGAGGCGCTGAAGGCCGTGGAGGCGCTCACCGCCCACGGCATCGAGGTCACCCTCGACCACCTGGGCGAGGACATCACCGACGCCGACCAGGCCCGCCGCAACCGCGACGCCTACCTCACGCTGCTGGAGGCGCTCGGCCCCAAGGGACTGGGCGGGCGCGCCGAGGTCTCGGTGAAGCTGTCGGCGTTCGGCCAGAGCCTGCCCGGCGGCCACGACCTCGCCCTGGCGGGCGCCCGCCGGGTCTGCGAGGCCGCCGCGGCGATCGGCACCACCGTCACGCTCGACATGGAGGACCACACCACCGTCGACTCCACCCTGGCGATCCTCGCCGAGCTGCGCCGCGACTTCCCGCAGACGGGCGCCGTCCTTCAGGCGTACCTGCTGCGCACCGAGGACGACGTACGGGCCCTGGCCGTCGAAGGGTCGCGGGTGCGCCTGGTCAAGGGCGCCTACAAGGAACCCGCCTCCGTGGCCTACCAGAGCAAACGGGACGTGGACCTGGCCTACGCGCGCTGCCTGCGGATCCTCATGGCCGGAGACGGCTACCCGATGATCGGCTCGCACGACCCCCGGATGATCGAGCTGGCCGTCCGGCTCGCCGAGAGTTACGGCCGCTCCCCCGGCGGCTACGAGTTCCAGATGCTCTACGGCATCCGCGACGCCGAGCAGCGCCGGCTGGCCGCCGAGGGACGGCGGATCCGCGCGTACGTTCCGTACGGCGCCGACTGGTACGGCTACTTCATGCGCCGCCTGGCCGAGCGGCCGGCGAACCTCGCCTTCTTCCTGCGCTCGTTCACCACCCGCCACTGACCCCGAGGAGGTT
Source organism: Actinoallomurus sp. NPDC050550 (assembly GCF_040655075.1). Taxonomy (NCBI): domain Bacteria; kingdom Bacillati; phylum Actinomycetota; class Actinomycetes; order Streptosporangiales; family Thermomonosporaceae; genus Actinoallomurus; species Actinoallomurus sp. NPDC050550. Next base: position 23,137 of record NZ_JBFAJC010000005.1, read on the forward strand.
CCCATGGACGCCATCACCAGCGTGCCCACACCGGCCAACGAACCGGTGCACGACTACCGGCCCGGCAGCCCAGAGCGCGCCCGACTGGAGGCCGAGCTGGCCGCGCTGTCGGCCGGCGGCCCCGAGCTGACCTGCACGATCGACGGCCAGGAGCGGATGGGTGGCGGCGAGCGGATCCCGGTCGTCCAGCCGCACAGTCACCGGGAGGTGCTGGGCACCACCGCAAACGCCGACCACGCCGACGCGCGAGCCGCCCTGGACGCCGCCCGCCGGGCCGCCCCCGGCTGGCGGGCCCTCGGCTTCGACGACCGGGCGGCGATCCTGCTGCGCGCCGCCGACCTGCTGTCGGGGCCCTGGCGGGAGACGATCGCCGCCGCCACCATGCTGGGCCAGTCCAAGACCGCCCAGCAGGCCGAGATCGACGCTCCCTGCGAGCTGGCCGACTTCTGGCGGTTCAACGTTCGCTTCGCCCGCGAGATCCTGGCCGAGCAGCCCGTCTCGTCGCCCGGCGTATGGAACCGCGCCGACCACCGGCCCCTGGAGGGCTTCGTCTACGCGGTCACCCCGTTCAACTTCACCGCGATCGCCGCGAACCTGCCGACCGCGCCCGCGCTCATGGGCAACACGGTGATCTGGAAGCCGTCACCCACCCAGCAGTTCGCCGCGCACTTCACCATGCGGCTGCTGGAGGAGGCCGGGCTGCCGCCCGGCGTGATCAACATGGTCACCGGAGACGGCCGCGCCGTATCCGACGTCGTGCTGGCCGACCCCGACCTGGCTGGCGTGCACTTCACCGGCTCGACCGCGACCTTCCAGCACCTGTGGCGCACCGTCGGGGAACACCTCACCGGCTACCGCTCCTATCCGCGCCTGGTCGGCGAGACCGGCGGCAAGGACTTCATCGTCGCGCACTCCTCGGCGGACCCGGCGTCGCTGGTCACCGCGCTGATCCGCGGCGCGTTCGAGTACCAGGGGCAGAAGTGCTCGGCCGCCTCCCGCGCCTACGTGCCGCGCTCGTTGTGGGGGCGGATCAGGGACGAACTGGTCGCCGAGACCGAGGCGCTGACGATGGGGGACGTGCGCGACCTGCGCAACTTCGGCGGTGCGGTGATCGACGACAGGTCCTTCGGCCGGCTCCGGGACGTCCTGGAGCGCGCCGCCAAGGATCCGGCCATCGACGTCCTGGCGGGCGGCACCTGTGATGACCGTGAGGGCTACTTCGTCCGCCCGACCGTCCTGGTCTGCGACGAGCCGGGGCACGAGGTGTTCCGAAGCGAGTTCTTCGGCCCCATCCTGGCCGTCCACGTCTACGACGACGCCGACTACGAGCCGATGCTCGCCCAGATGGAGTCGGTCAGCCCGTACGCGCTGACCGGGGCGATCTTCGCCCGTGACCGGGCCGCCATCGCCCGCGCCACCGAGGTGCTGCGGTTCGCCGCCGGCAACTTCTACATCAACGACAAGCCCACCGGCGCGGTCGTCGGCCAGCAGCCCTTCGGCGGCGGACGCGCCTCGGGCACCAACGACAAGGCCGGCTCCGCCCAGAACCTCCTGCGCTGGACGTCCACCCGGACCATCAAGGAGACCTTCGTCCCGCCGACTGGCCACCACTACCCGCACATGGGCTGACCGCCCCATGAGCCACAGGTCCCGCACAAAGGCGTGCGGGACCTGTGATCATTTTGAAAACGAGCGTGCTGGCCTGGACAACCGGTCGCCGGGTGGGCGCATCCGCCTCCGTACGCGGCGTCAGCGGGTGAACAGCTCGAAGGACACGGCGGGACGGTCGCCGAACCGGACGGACGCGGCGTTCATCGTGGTCTCCAGGAACGACCGGGAGTACTGCTCGGGGTCCTGGTCGGTGAGCGCCTCGATGTAGGTGCGGTGGGCCAGCAGCGACCGGACGGCCCGCTCGTATCCGGCGCTCGCGTCGACGGCGTGCGTGGCCTGTGGCGAGCCGGCCACGGCCACGTACCGCACGCCGTTCCACGGTTCGAGGCCGTCCTCGGCGAGCTCGGGGAAGATCCAGCGGTTGCCGGCGTCGGCGACGGCGTCGAGGACGGCGCGGCCGACGGCCCGGTGGTCAGGCGTGTTCCAGGCGGTGCCGCCCCAGGTCTCGTGGTGGTTGAGGGTCAGCACGAGCTCGGGGCGGTGGAGCCGGATGGACGCGGCGAAGTCGCGGCGCAGCGCCGTGCCGTACTCGATGACGCCGTCGGAGTAGCGAAGGAACTCGACGGTGGACACGCCCACAGCGGCGGCACTGGCCCGCTGCTCCTGCTCGCGCAGGGGCCCGGCCTTGGCGGGCTCGATGCCGTCGATGCCCGCCTCGCCGCGGGTGGCGAGCACGTAGACGACGTCGCGACCCGCGTCGGTCCAGGTGGCGATGGCGGCCGACGCCCCGTATTCGAGGTCGTCAGGGTGGGCGACGATCGCCAGGGCGCGCTGCCAGTCGGTGGGCATCTCGGCCAGGTCCGCGGGCGCGCCGGCCATCTCGGTCTCCTTCGTTCGCAGTATGAGGGCGGCGTCTCCGATCAGCTTAGAAGGTTGCCGCCTCGCTTTCGGGAGTGTCACGCTTCGCCGACGCGAGACCGGCCCGCTGACCGTCGGCTGCGCGGGAGCCGTGACCGCACGCGAACGCGAATCGTGCGGGGGTGAGCCTGCCGCGCTACACCCCCGCTCGTGCACCGAGCGTCGTCAGGCGAGACGGTGGATGTCGCCGTAGGCGCGGTAGAAACCGCCGCGGCCGGACTCGCGCACCTCGCTGACCACGTAACGGACGCCGCGCTCGCGGATCCCCTTCGGGAACTGAACCCGCCAACTCTGGTCGAATCCGGGAGAGACCACGCGGACTCGAAGCTGGCCGTGCTCTTCAAAGCACTCCACGACGATGCCGCCGCTGCTGTCATCGACGACGTCGACGGTGGCCGACGGGATGACCGTCTCGACGACGGGCGGAGCCTTGACGTCGACGACGTCGGGGACCGAGCCCTGCTCCGCCGACTTGATCGCCTCCTCGCTCGCGTCGACGCAGGCCAGTGAGCCGTCCGTGGTCACGATGTAGAGGCGCTGGTCGTGGTACTGCATGGAGTAGGCGGCGCCGCAGCCGGTGCCGAGCTTCCACAGGCGGGTGCCCGCCTCGTCGAAGCAGTAGATCGAGCCCAGGCCGTCCCCGGCGAAGACGTACCGGCCGTCCTCCGCGGTCGCGCAGGAGAAGACCGATGCGTCGCAGTTGTAGGTCCGCTCCCGGCCGCCGTCCTTGCGCAGCCGCACCACCGTCCGGGTCGAGGTACCCGCGTAGACCGTCGACCGCTCCTGCCAGCCGAAGAGCACCGCGCCGGTGGACTGGTGCCACAGCTCCTTTCCGGTACGCCAGTCATAGCTGGTGACGCCGCCGCTGTGACCGTGGTGAACGGCGGCGGCGTCGCATCGCACCATCCAGCCCTGCGTCCCGCGGCCCTGCCGGCGCCACAGGAACTCGTCCTCGTGGTCGATCGCGACGACGCCACCGCCGGCGTCGGACACGCCGAGGATGCCGTCATGGATGTCGAGCCAGTAGATGTCGATGTCCGGGGAGATCTGGTAGGCGAGCCTGGGCACCTTTCCGGACAGGTCATAGACGTTGCCGTCGTCGCAGCCCGCGTAGAGCCAGGCGTCGTCGGCGACGATGCACTTCACGCCGTCGGGCAGCCGGACCTGCTGCACCACCTGGGCGTCATGCGTCAGCGACGTGATCACACCGGCCTCGTTGCCCACCATGCACAGCCGGTCGTCGATGAAGATCCCGAACGCGGCGGAGCCCGAGGCGTATCGCCACAGGACCGGAGCCCGCCGCGTCGCCGCGCGGCCGACGGGGGCCGACGCGCCACCGGCGTGGGCGCTCATGACCTGGCGACGGGAAAAGCCCCGCTTTTTTCGGGCTCCGCGTACGGCTGGGGCGTAGCCCTTACGGACCTTTTCCCCAATCTTCTTCGCGGCCGTCTCCCTCGCTTTTGCCTCATCCGGGAACGTGCTGGTCTTTCGCTGCCCGGCGTCACCGATCCGGCCGTACCGGATGGTCATCGTCGTGCCGTCGACCGTGACCTCATAGAACTTGTGCGCTCCGCTGCCCTCTTCGGAGAGTTCGAGGTAGGTGGTCTCTTCGGTCGTTTCCACGGATATCGGGCCTTCCACCGGAGGTTCGGGAGATGGGATTGGGAAGGCGAATAAGCGTCGCCTTCCGCATCGACAACCCAAACCGTACAAGCCAGGTGCGACATTTCTGGCTTTACCGATAGGTGGTCTCGTCCAGGCCGCTCAGCGTCGGGTCGTAGGAGACCTCGCCGACGTCGTACATCGAGGTCATCCAGTGCTAGAAGTTGTCGCCCCGGTCCCGCAGCACCTGGTACAGCCGCCGCAACAGCCGACCGCGCACCTCCGCCATCTCCGGATGCTCGTAGACGTTGAGCAACTTGTCCGGGTCGGTGACCAGGTCGTACAACCGCGTGTACGAGCCAGGCGGGATGGGCGCGGCGCGCTGAGGTCCGGCCGCCACCGAACGTAGGCGAACTACGCCAAATGGTGATGGTGCCGTGCTCCGCCCGGGTGCCACCGTTACGGCATGAAATGGCCCTTCGTCGGGGTGACGGTCGGCTGCCTGGTGCTGGCCGCGTGCGGCGGGACGTCGCGGACGCCCGTGGCGGCGACGGCCCGGCCGACGGCGGCGGCCCCCTCGACGCCGTCCGTCTCGGCGCCCGCGCCGTCCTCGACCGCCTCGGCAACCGAGGGCTCCGCCGCGCCCTCACCCGAGTCGAGCGAAACGAGCACGGACGACCCGTCCTCACCCGCCGTCTCCGACGACTTCCCGGCGACATACCGGGTGTCCCAGGTCACCGCGTTCGCCCATTACCAGGGCAACCCGGCTTGGGCCCCCGCCGAACGGTCCAGGGTGGCGAATGCCGTCTGGCACTTCGACAGGGACGGGACGTTCGCGTTCACGACCTCGAACGTCCGGACCGACCTGTTCCCCCTGCACGGCACGTACCAGGTCAACGGCACGACTCTCAGCTTCTCCGCGCACGGGGCCGCGGCCAACGCCGGTGGCAGCGCGCATGCCGAGCTGGTCGGCACGATGGACCTGTCGGCGGATCCCCGCACCGTCCAGTTCAAGCTCATCACCGGTGCCGGCTACGGAGCGGTCGTCGACGACCAGCGGTTCGCCTCGGCGACGACCGCGGCGTACGGCGGCACGGTCGCCGTGGCGACCGGTTGACGGGGGTGTCGGTGAACACCGTCGCGGAATGGTCGGAGCGCATCGCCCGGAGGGTGACGCCCGACGAGGTCGACTTCGCGGCCGACGTCGGCGAGGCGTACGCGGCCGGGGGCGGCTCGCGGGCGGCGCTGTTCGACCGTCCGGGTGCGGAGCCGGGCGGATTCGGGCTCGTGAGCGCCATCGGCGAACTGCCCGTCATCCTCGCCGCCCTGGCGGACACCGGCCGGGTCCTCCGGCACGCGCTGGCCACACAGGAGCTCGGCAACGCGGTGGCCGTCGCGAGTCTGTGGGTCTCGCTCCGCGGGGCCAGAACGCCGCCGACCGTGCCGGAGGACACCAAGGCCGGGCCGGGCGACGCGCGAGCCGTATCGGGCGACGCGCGGGCCATGTCCGGCGACACGCGAGCCGTATCGGGCGACATGCGAGCCATGTCCGGCGACGTGCAGGCGATGCCGGACGACGCGCAGGTCACCCCGGCGGACGACGCCCGTACGGCGCTCACCCGGGCGTACGCCGAGCTCAGAGATCGGCTGCGATCCCTCGGGTTCCCGCCCGAACGCGCCGAACGGCTGGCCCGCGAACTCCTCGAAGAACTGCTCGCCGACGCCGTGAGCGCAGAGGACTTCATCCGCCGGCTGGACGGCGGGAAGCGGTGAGCCGACCGGGCGTCGACACCGTGGCGCCCCCGTGGATCTGGATGTTCTTCGTCGGATACCTCGCCATCGGCGTACCCGACTGGATCCGTACCTGGCACCGCCAGCTCGCCGACTACCGCGGTCACGACTCACTCGCCTTCACCCTGTTGAAGGTGTTCGCCGTCGTCGAGCTCCTGCCGGTCGCGTTCCTCGCCGCCGGGATCGCGGGCGTCGCGCTGCCCGCCGTGCGCGGGCGCTGGGTGGAGCGGAGATTCGGCCTCGTCCCCGACGACCGGCCGGTCATCGCCGAGATGCGGCGGTTCGCCGAGGCGTACGCGCCGGGCGTCGACCTGCGGGTCACGCTCCGGCCCGGCCGGCTCGCCCGCGTGTACCCGGTCGGCTTTCGCCGGGCCCGCATCGCGGTCTTCCGGCCGATGGCGGCCCTCTGGCGCCAGGACCGCCCGGCCGCCGAGGCCGTGCTCCTGCACGAGATCGCGCACCTGCGGCAGGGCGACCACCTGCTCGTCGGGCTCGGCAGCCCCTTCCCGTGGCTCGTGCGCGTCTGCGCGCCGGTGTTCCTCGCCGCCGAGGTGCTGCCCGCCGTCGTCTTGTTCGTGGTGCAGCCGCACCTGGGCACCGCCGTCGGCGCCCAGGTCGTGCTCGACGTCGGCGCGATCCCCCGCCAGCTGATCCTCCCCGTCGCCGCGCTGTGGCTCGCGGAGCTGGGCGCCGACCGGTTCCCCGCGCAGGTGGCCGGGCCGCATGTCCTCCAGCGCGCGCTCGACCGTTCGCGGTCGACCTCCTGGTTCGGCCCGCTGTCCCATCCCCCGAAGGGCCTGCGGTGGCGGCTGGCCGCTCATCCGCGAGCGGCGACGCTCACCCTGCTCACCGGCTGGTTCGCCGCGCTGGTCATCAAGCTCGCCGTCACGATCGTCGCCGCGACGCCCGCGTCGCTCATGATCGGAAACTCCGTTCCGGATACGGCGCGGCTGCTCACGCGTGGTATCCGCGACTTCCTCGTCGACGGCCGCCCGCTCCTCCTCGCCGCTCTGGCGCTCCTCGTGACGTGGCCGTTGCTCGCCCGGCTGTGGACGCGCGCCTGGTCACCCGGCACGCCGCCCGGGTGGCCGGCCCAGTACCCCCTCTATCTCGCCGCCACCGCCGCGCCGACGCTGCTGGTGCTGGGCTCCGTCCTCGTTCCCGTTCCCTGACACACGCCGGTGGCCCGGGGTGGAGACGCTGCCTCCCAGGCCGGACCTGTACATATAGGCGGGACCACGCGGCCGCGCCGGCTTCGCACTGAGGAGACGTTTGACCATGCATGTACCGAACATCGTCCAGTTGCGCGGGGGTGGCACCAGCGTCGTCGTGGAACTGGCCGAACCGGTTCCCAGGGTGCTCCACTGGGGTGCGGACCTGGGCGAGCTGTCCGAGGACGCGCGCGCCGCGCTGCGGCTGACGGCCGAGCCCGCGGTCCTGAACAGCGCCCCCGATGTGGCGAGGCACCTGTCCATCTGGCCGACGGAGGCCGAGGGATGGTCGGGTACCCCGGCGCACGAGGGGCATCTCGACGGAACGGCGACCGCGCCGCGCCCGCGCCTCACCGACGCGCGGCACCGGCCGCTGCCGGACGGCGGCGCCGAGCTCGTCATGACGCTCGCCGACGACCTCTCCGATGTCGACATCGTGGTCGGGTACCGGCTCGGTGCATCGGGCGTCCTGGCCGTCGACGCCGCCGTGACCCGCCGTACGGCGGCGCGGCGCGAGGGGCACTACCAGCTCGGAGGCGTGTCCACCCTCCTGCCGTTGCCCCAGCGCGCCGACGAGATCCTCGACTTCACCGGCAAGTGGTGCCGGGAGCGGGCGCCGCAGCGCCGGCCGCTCGCCTTCGGCGGCCACGTCCGGGAGGTCCGGCGGGGGAAGCCGGGCCACGACTCCCCGTACCTGATGGTCGCCGGCGTGCCCGGCTTCGGCTTCCGATACGGCGAGGTCTGGGGCGTGCACGTCGCGTGGAGCGGGAACCAGCGGTATCTGGTCGAGCGGCTGCCGGAGGGCGCGGGCGTGCACGCGGCCGTGCTCGGCGGCGGTGAGCTGCTCAAACCGGGCGAGATCGCGCTTGGCCCCGGGGAGACCTACCGGACGCCCGTCTGCTACTTCGCCTGGTCCGACGCCGGCCTGGACGGGCTCGCCGGCCGCTTCCACGACATGCTCCGGGCCCGGCCGGCCCATCCGGCTCGTCCCCGGCCCCTGACGCTCAACACCTGGGAGGCGGTCTACTTCGACCACGACCTGGACCGGCTGACCGCCCTGGCGGACCGTGCCGCCGAGATCGGGGTCGAGCGGCTGGTGCTCGACGACGGCTGGTTCCGCGGCCGGCGCGACGACACCGCCGGTCTCGGGGACTGGTTCGTGGACGAGAAGATCTGGCCGCACGGGCTGACGCCGCTGGTCGACCACGTCCACGGGCTCGGCATGCAGTTCGGTCTCTGGTTCGAACCCGAGATGATCAACCTTGAATCCCGGCTGGCCCGCGAGCACCCCGACTGGATCCTCGGCCCGTCCGCCGGCCTCGGCCCGCCGTCCCGGCACCAGTACGTGCTGAATCTCGCCGACGAACGGGCGTGGTCCTACATCCTGGAACGCGTCGACGCGCTCGTCGGCCGGTACGCGATCGACTACGTGAAGTGGGACCACAACCGCGACCTGCACGAGGCGGTGTTCCGTGACGCCACCGGCGCCGACCGGCCCGCCGTGCACGCGCAGACCGTGGCGCTGTACCGGCTGCTCGACGCCCTGAAGGAGAGGCATCCGGCACTGGAAATCGAGTCGTGCGCGGGCGGCGGCGGGCGGGTCGATCTGGGGATCCTCGCGCGTACCGACCGCGTCTGGGCCTCCGACTGCAATGACCCCGTCGAACGCCAGGCGATCCAGCTCTGGACCGGCCAGTTGCTGCCTCCCGAGCTCGTCGGCGCGCATGTCGGCCCGGCGGAGGCGCACACCACGCTGCGGGTGACCACGGACTCGTTCCGCCTGATCACCGCGCTGTTCGGGCACGCCGGCATCGAGGCGGACCTCACGCAGTGCTCCCCGGAGGAGCTGGAGCGGCTGGCGGCGTGGGCGGCGCTGTACCGGGAGTTCCGTCCGCTGCTGCACCACGGCCGGGTGGTCCGCGCGGACACCGGTGACGACGCGACGATCCTGCACGGCGTGGTCGCGCGCGACCGGACGAGCGCGCTGTACTGCTGGGCCCGCCTGGCCACGTCGCCCGCGGCGCAGTCGGGCCGGGTGCGGCTACCGGGGTTGGACGCGGCCGGCGACTACCGCGTGCGGGTCCGGACCGACGTCGGACACCCCTCCGCGCACCATGCGGCCCCGCCCGCATGGGTCGCCCAGGCGATCGATGAGTGGACCACCCTTCCCGGCGCGGTCCTCTCCCGGACCGGTGTCCCCCATGCCCACGCTCAACCCCGAGCAGGCCATGCTGATCGAGGTGCGCGGGGTGACCACGGGACCCGTGTGATGCCCGATCCGGATGGAGAGGGCGCCGATCAGCCGGGACCTGGACGGACTTCCTGCTGACATGGTTACATGTCAGACAATGTTCAGCGATCGGTCTCTCTCCACCAATGTCCTGCGGCAGCTCCGCTCGGTCGTCGGCGACGAAAACGTGCGCACCGACCCCGGAGTGCTCGAGGCGTACGCGCGGGACGCGACGCCGCTGTTCCACGCCTACCCACAGGCGATCGTCGAGCCCGACGACGCGCCGCAGATCGCCGAGATCGTCCGCATCGCCGTCGAGCATGGCCTCCCGATGATTCCGCGCGGCTCCGGGTCGAACCTGTGCGCCGCCACCTCGGCTCAGCAGGGCGGCATCGTCCTGACCACGGCCCGGATGCGGCGCATCGAGGAGATCGCCCCGGCGGAGCTACTGGCCCGGGTCCAGCCCGGCGTGACGACGGCGACGCTGGCGAAGGCGGCGGGCGAGCACGGCCTGTTCTATCCGCCCGACCCGGGCAGCCACACCGTCTCCACGATCGGCGGCAACATCGCCACCTGCGCCGGCGGACTGCGCGGGCTGAAGTACGGCGTCACCCGCAATTACGTCCTCGGCCTCACCGCGGTGCTCGGAACCGGTGAGATCGTCACCACCGGCGGCCGGCTGTGGAAGGACGTCGCGGGATACGACCTGACCCGGCTGCTCACGGGCTCGGAGGGAACACTCGGCATCATCACCGAGGCCACCGTCGCCCTGCTGCCCGCGCCCGCGACGGTGGGGACCGGGCTGGCCTACTTCGCCGATCTCGAGGCGGCGGGGCGTGCCGTCACCGAGATCATCGCACGCGGCATCGTGCCCGCGACGCTGGAGTTCCTCGACCGACGCTGCATGGACGCCGTCGACGCCTACGCCCACCTCGGGCTGCATGCGACGGCCGGCGCGATGCTGCTCTTCGGCGACGACGGCGAGGACGATCAGGTGGCCGCGAGCCTCGCGCGGATGCGGCAGGCGTGTCTCGACAGCGGTGCCCTGTCCGTCGAGATCGGTGGCGTTGCCGAGGCCGAGTCGCTGCTGGCCGCCCGCCGCTGCACCCTTCCGGCGCTGTCCCGGCTCGGCTCCCTGACGATCCTCGAGGACGCGAGCGTGCCCCGGCCCCGTCTCGCCGAGATGGTCGCCCGCATCGACGACATCGCGCGCCGGCACGATGTCGTGATCGCGACGTTCGGGCACGCCGGTGACGGCAACCTGCACCCGACGTGCGTGCTGCCCTCCGCCGAGGACACCGAGGCCGTCGCCCGCGCCGAACACGCCTTCGGGGAGATCTTCCGAACCGCGATCGAACTCGGCGGGACGATCACCGGCGAGCATGGCGTGGGTGCGGCGAAGCTGCCCTATCTGGCCGAACGGCTCGGCCCGGCGCAGACGGCCCTGCTGCGCCGGATCAAGTCCGCCTTCGATCCGGCGGGCATCCTCAACCCCGGAAAGCTGGGATCATAAGTGGCCGATCTCTTCGACCCCGATCGGCTCAGCCGCTGCATCTCCTGCGGGTTCTGCCTCCCGGCGTGCCCCACCTACGCCATGACCGGTGACGAGGCCTCCTCACCGCGCGGCCGGATCACCCTCATGCGAGCGCTCGACGCCGGGCGGCTCGATCTCGACGATCCCACCCTGACCGACCAGGCGTCCCTCTGCCTCGGCTGCCGCGCCTGCGAGCCGGTCTGTCCCGCCGGTGTCGAGTACGGCCAACTGCTCGAACAGTGGCGCGGCGCGCAGTGGCAGGGACGCCGCCGCCCGCTGATCGTGCGCGCCCTCGTCCTGCTGGTGACACTGCGCCCGGCCCACCGGATCGCCGGAATCCTCCGGCGCGCCGCCCGCCGGAAGGCCGCCGAGGCCGATCAGCTGATGCTCGGCTGCGTGGAGCGGACGCTGTTCCCGCAGGTCAGCCGGGCCGCGCTCGCGCTGGCACCGGGCCTCGCGGCCGATCCGGACCAGGGCTGCTGCGGCGCGCTGCACGCGCACAACGGAGAACCCGAACGGGGCGAGGCGCTGGCCCGCCGCCTCGGCGACGACCTGCCCGGCACCATCGTCACCACCTCCGGCGGATGCGCCGCCCATCTCGCCTCGGTGATCGGGCGGGAGCGGGTACGGGAGTTCTCCGAATACGTCCAGGACCAGCGGTTCCAGCCGGTCCTGATCGACGGCCGGCCCGCCCGGGTGACATTGCAGGACTCCTGTCACCTTCGCAACGGCCTCGGCGTGTGGCGCGAACCGCGACGGCTGCTGCAGAGCGTCGCCGAGTATGTCGAACTGCCCTCGGCGGCCACCTGCTGCGGCGCCGCCGGCACGTACTCACTGGTCCGTCCCCGCGAGTCGCGGACCCTGGCGGAGGCCAAGGTGGCCGAGATCGAGGCCGCCGGCGTCGACATGGTGGTCGCGGTCAACCCCGGCTGCCTGCGCCAGCTCCGCCAGGCGTTGCGCCGGCACCGCTCGCCGGTCCGCGCCGTACACCTGGCCGAGTTCCTCGCCCTCTCCGCGAAGGGACCACGATCATCATGAGATTCGTCGGGGCACTTCCTCAGGCCGTCCTGTCGGCCCTCTTCAGCAGTGCGTCCCGTGCTCCGGTCAGGTGCCGCCGGGCGGCCTCCACCGCGCCGGGCCCGTCCCCGCGACGGATCGCCTGGAGGATCTCGCGATGCTCGCGGGCGATCCGCGTCCGGCCGAGGGCCTGCCGCGTCTGCATCATGCACAGGTGCTCCTCCCCCGCCAGCGTGTTGTAGGAGCGCTCGAGGCGCCAGTTGCCGGTCGCCGCGGCCAGCGCCCGGTGGAACCCCAGGTCCGCGGCCACGAACGTGCTGGTCACCGCGTCATTGGACAGCTTCTCCAAGGCGTCGATCGCGTTCTCGGCGTCGTCCAGCCCGGCGCCGTTCGCCTGACTGAGTCGCTCGACCATCGCCAGCTCGAGCGGAATGCGGACGAAGTACAGATCCTCGATGTCCTGCGCGGAGAGGGATGGAACAACGGCCGCGTGGTGTGAGTCCTGCCGAAGCAGGCCCTCGAACACCAGCGTGCGCACCGCCGCCTTCGCCGTCGGCCGCGACACTTCGAAACGCCGCGCCACCTCCACCTCGGCGACCGGCGCCGCCGCAGGCCACTGCCCGTCGAGGATCTGCTCCCGCAGCGCCTCGACCAGCGCGTCGACCACCGTGACCGTCGAGAGACCCGCTCGAGACATGTCGACATGATTACACGTCTGACAATCGATGGCGAGTTAGACAAGCAACTTGGCGAAGTTACTTGTCTAACTGGTAGCGTGATCGGCCATGGAGCGAAATCTCGGGTCAAAACGCTCAGCGGCGACGGCGCAGCGCCTCGACCACGCGATCAAGCGCCTGCGGGGACGGCTGCGTACCGAGTCGGGGATGTACTCCATCGGGCTGACCATCACCCAGCTCTCGGTGCTGCGCAGCGTGGTGGACGAGGGCCCGATCACCGCGGCCCGTCTCGCCACGCTGGAACACGTCAGCCCGCAGTCCATCGCGCAGAGCCTGGCCGTGCTCAGGGCCGCCAAGCTGGTCCGCGGCGAACCAGACCCGCAGGACCGCCGCAAGACCCTGGTCAGCGCCGATCCCTCCGCGGCCGAGCTCATCACCTCACTGCTGGCCGGCCGCGAGTCCTTCCTGGCGCGCGCCATCGACCAGGTCGTCGCCCCCGAGGAGCGCCAGGACCTGGAAAAAGCCATCGAACTGCTGGAACGCCTCGCCGCGGCGGATCTGAGCGGCGGCGCATGACCACCGGCCACGCTCAGGTGGAGGCGCGCGACGGCGAACGTGATCCCTTCGCCTGGACGTTCACCGCGCCGCTCTACGTGGGCTCCAGCCTCAACCCGATCAACAGCTCCATCATCGCGACCGCGCTCGTGCCCATCGCCACCGGCCTGCACGTCTCGGTGGGGAGCACCTCAGTGCTGGTCACCTCGCTGTATCTGACCAGCGCCATCGCGCAGCCCACGGCGGGCAAGCTGGCGGAGGTGATCGGCCCGCGCCGGGTCTTCCTCGGCGGCATCCTCCTGGTGCTGCTCGGCGGCCTGATCGGCGGCTTCGGCCAGAACCTGGCGACGCTGACCGTCGCCCGGGTGTTCGTCGGCATCGGCACCTCGGCCGGCTTCCCGTCGGCGATGGTGCTGATCCGGCGCCGTGCGACCGACGCCGGGCTGGAGTCGCCACCGGGCGGCGTGCTCGGCGGTGTCGCGATCGCCGGAATGGCCACCGCGGCCGTCGGCCCGCCGATCGGCGGCCTGCTGGTCGGCGCCGCGGGCTGGCGCTGGGCCTTCCTGATCAACATCCCGGTCACCGCGCTCGCGATGGCGATGGCCGTGCGCTGGGTGCCCAGGGACCCGGTGCGCGAGGGCGGACGGCGCGGCTTCCGCGAGGTCGCCGACCGGATCGACCTGCTCGGCATCCTCGGCTTCGCCGCGGCGATGACCTCGCTGATCATCTTCCTGATGAGCCTGCCGCACGCCGACTGGTACGCGCTCGCCGTCTTCGTGGTGGTCGCCGTGCCGACGGTGTGGTGGGAGCTGCGCGCGACCAGGCCGTTCTTCGACCTCCGCGAGCTCGCCGCCAACGGCGCCCTCGGCCGGACCTACCTGCGGCAGGCGTTCACACTGCTCGGTGTCTACACCGTGATGTACGGGATGACCCAGTGGATGGAGGCGGCACGCGGGGTCTCCGCCGAGGATGCCGGACTGCTGTTGTTGCCGATGGGCGCGGTCTCCGCGATGCTGTCGCGTCCGCTCGCCAGCCGCAACCTGGTACGCGGTCCCCTGATCGCCTCGGCGGTGACCATGCTGGTCGGGTCCGTCGGCATCGTGCTGCTCACCTCGCACGGCCCGGTGGTCGCGATCGTGTCGGTGTCACTGATCTTCGGCGTCATCTCCGCCGCCTCCACGGTCGGCAACCAGACCGCCCTCTACCTCTCGGCCTCGCCGGAGCAGATCGGCACCGCTTCCGGCCTGTTCCGGACCTTCGGGTACCTCGGAACCATCGTCTCGGCCGTGGCCACCGGCATCGTCTTCCACGACGGCGTCGGCGACCACGGCCTGCACACCCTCGGCGTCGTGCTGGTCGCGGCGGGCGTCGTGGTCCTGCTGCTGACGGTCCTGGACCGCCGGCTGATGACCCGCCGCGACATGAGCCGGCGCACCGGCACCGAAAAGAACACAACGAACACCGCCCAAGGAGAACAGCACGTGAGCACCACCGCAGTCCCGGCGATCGACCCCCAGCGGACCGCCCTGCTGGCGATGGACTTCCAGAACGGGATCGTCGCCCGCGTCTCCGACCCCGACGCGCTGCTCGAGCGGGTCAACGGCGCCATCGCCGAGGTCCGCGCCGCCGGCTGCACCGTCGGGTACGTCCGCGTCGCCTTCACCGAGGACGACTGGGCAGCCGTCCCGGAGACCAACAAGACCTTCGCCGCGGCCGCCGCGGCCAAGATGATGCACCACGAGGACACCACCACCCAGATCAACGAGCGGATCAGCCCTCAGGAGGGCGACATCGTGGTGCGCAAGATCCGCTTCGGCGGGATCTCCACCACCGACCTCGACGCGCAACTGCGCGACCGCGGCATCGACACCCTGGTGCTGTCCGGCATCAGCACCAGCGGAGTGGTCCTCTCCACCCTCATCGACGCCGCCGACCGCGACTATCGCGTCTACGTCCTGTCGGACGGCGTCGCCGACCCTGACGCCGAAGCCCACGAGGTGCTGATGAACAACGTGTTCCCGTCCCGGGCCCACGTCATCGACACCACCCAGCTCCACGAACTACTGCGCTCCGCCTGACACGGCCTTGGCCGGCATGGGCGCCCGAAAAGTCCGGTTGGTCTCAGCGGGCTTCGAAGGCTCCGAGATCCGGCGCCTGCCCGCTGTAGGGCAGGCCGACGTTGACGCCTTTGTCGATCAGGGTGCTGTTCGACGCGAGGCGGAGGTTGGGCAGCACGGGCAGGCTGCCGTCGGCTTGGCGAGCCGCGTCCCAGCCGGACGTCGACACGCTCTGGAACTGCGCGTCCGAGAGGGTGACGCTCAGGTTCCAGGAGTTGTACGCGGCGCTGGTACCGGTCATGTTCGACGTCAGGGTGCCCGTGTAGGCGAGGTTGTTGCGCAGATTGCCCAGACCGACGGCGGCACCGCTCGAGTTCACGCCGAGCATGTTGAAGTCCGGGTGATTCCCATAGCCGGTGTTGTTGAAGTAGTCGTTCGCCAGCGTGTGGTGGTTGGCGTAGAAACCCGACGCCCTGTTGGCGAACGCCACCGAGGTACGGACCGTGTGCTTGGCGCCGTTGGCGACATAACCACCGCCGTATCCGCCCGCCTTGAAGCCGTTACCGTTGCCGGCCGCCGTGGTCGTCTCCGGCACGTATCCGTTCCGCCACGCCCACGAGTTCTCGATGGTCACCGACGAGAAGGCGTTGATGAGGTCGAACCCGTCGTCGGAGTTCCACCACGCGCGGCAACCGCGGAACACGTTCCCGGGATGGCCGGCCGAGATGTGCGCCCCGAACCCGTCGGCGCTCTCGCCGGCCCCATTGGAGGTGTGCAGGTCATAGTTGTCGTGCGAGTCGGAGTTGAGGACGAGGTTGCCGCCCCCGTCCTGGATGAACAGGCCGGGTCCCATGTTGTTGTGGGCGTTGATCAGTTCGAAGGTGTTGTCGCTGCCGGAGACCCAGATGCCCCAGGACTCATGGTTCAGGTCGTTGTTCTGCGGAACGCCCTTGACCTCCAGCCCTTTGAGGTGGATCCAGTTCCCGGTGACGTCGAAGCCCTTGATCCGGCAGTCGTCGGTCATGCGGGAGAAGTCGAAGACCGGCTTCTCTCCCGGATAGGCCAGGTAGTTGATCAGGCTGCCCGAGCTGCCGCTCTTGTTCAGGGTGATCGCGTCGACTTTGTCCGTCTGGCTTTTGCAGCTGCTGTCGGCGTGTGTGTAGGCGTAGGTGCCGCCCCGGAGGTACACCGTGTCACCCGCCGTGACGACGGACTGAGCATGCGCGACCGTGGCCCAGGGAGCGGCCTGCGTCCCCGCAGCGCTGTCATTGCCCGTCGGTGCGACGTAATAGACCTTCCCGGCCGCCGCGCTGCTCGCCGCCGTGATCGCACCGATCGCGCCGCTCAGGGTCAGGATCGCTGAGGCCGCTGCGACCCGGCGAAGGGCTCGCCGCCGAGGTGTCGGATACATCGAGATCTCCCTCGCGAGAAGGTGCGTGATCATCAAGGCCCGGGCGCCGATGTTATCGCTAACAAGGCCGCGGTCAATGTCCCGTCCATCGGCTGCCGCGGCCATCCCGTCGTCACCGGGGGCGGCGTGCGGCGAAGCGATGAAAGTTTCAGTGCCCGGACGTGGCGACGGCCCGCCGGGATCCCCGGCGGGCCGTCACTACAGTTGTGCGAAGGTCAGTCGTTGTCCGACGCGGGGATGTACGCGCCGGGCACCTGGTCCGGAGCGTAGATCTTGGTCTCACCCGGGTAGGGCTTCGTCCACCCGTGCGCCTCGTACCACGAGAAGTGGTTCATCTGCTCGGGGTTGGCGGAGTCGGCCTTGGCGTTGGGCCCGGTGAACGGCTGCTTCGCCTTCCACGCCTGCCACTTCGCCGCCACCGGCTGCTCGGCCTTCGGCACCGCCGCCGACGGCACGGCCGCGGCCTTCACGTCCTGCGGTGCCGGGGTGTCCGAGCCGCAGGACGGCTGGGTCGACAGGCCCAGGGTCAGCGAAGTCCGGTTGGGCAGAGCGGTGAACGGCGTGTTGTCGGGCTTGCCGGTGAACGCCGTGCTCATCGGGGTCGCAGCGCTGTCCTTCTGGTTCATCGGGTGGATCCCGAGGATCTGCTCGACGGTCCGGATCATCGTGATCTGCGAGTAGTAGCGGCTGTCGACGGTGCCGTGCTTGGCCCAGGGGCTGATGATCTGGATCGGGGCACGGTGGCCGTCGACGTGGTCGACGCCGGCCTGGGAGTCGTCCTCGACCACGAAGATCGCGGAGTCCTTCCAGTACTTGCTGTGCGAGATCGTGTCGATCACCTTGCCGGTCGCGAGGTCGTTGTCCGCGACCTGAGCGGGCCCGGTCGGCGGGCCGCCGGTGTGGTCGTTGGAGAACCAGAACATGTTCAGGTTCGCCGGCCCGTTCTTCTGGAAGTCACGCTTCCAGATCTCGTACTTGTAGATGTCCGGGACGCTGGTGTCGAAGAGCGGGAAGCCTGGCGCCGACACCTTGTTGAGCGACGGGATCGCCGAGCCCGTCTGGATGGGGTAGGCGGTGTTCTGCGCGGGGTTCGCCGCCATGGTCTTGGCGTCGCAGTACAGGTTCTGCCAGGTCGCGCCGGTCGGCTTGCTCTCGAACGACTGGAACTCACCGAAGTCCCGTACGGTCTTGCCCGCCGCCTGCGCACCGGTCCAGATGAAGCCGGTCCGCTGGTGGCCGAGAACGTCGTCCTCGGTGTCGTAGCTGCGCGTGTACTCACCGGCCGAGGACTCGGTGTACTCCGGGTCGTCGGCCTGCATGAGCCAGTTGTGACCCTCGGCGGAGTTCGTGCCGATGTCGTAGGTGTTGTCGTACAGCCCGAACTGCTTGGCCAGCGCGTGCTGGTTCGGCGTCACGTTCTCGCCGTACTGGGCCAGCGTCGGGTCGCCGTTGCCCTGCGGGATGTCACCGTAGACCTGGTCGTAGGTCCGGTTCTCCTTGACGAGCAGGAAGACGTGCTTGATCGTCGAGGGGTCGCCGAGCTTCACCGGGACCGCCACCGGCTTCGCACCGTTGCCCTTGCTCCGCAGGACCGAGTTGGGGGTCCAGCCGTTCTGCTGGAAGACCTTCCTCGTCAGGGACCTGATGACGCCGTCGGACGGCAGCTTGAACCGCTGCAGGCTCGACGTCGTGTCGTGGGTACCGTGCCCGGCGCTGTTGGCGGGCGGCGTGCGGAGGGCGTCGATACCACGGGTGTTGGAGACCAGCACGTCGTTGCCGACGGTGGTGATCTCCGAGGGGAAGTAGTCCGTCGGGAGCAGGCCGACGTAGCTGACCGGCTCCAGCGGCTTCGTGTACCGGTAGACGGCGACCGCGTTGGCGCGGCCGAGCGTCACCAGCAGGTGACCGTCGTCGGTGAGCGTCACCGCGTCGGGCTCGTAGCCGACCGACGCCTCCGGCCACGGCTGGGTGGCGATGGTCTGGACGACCTTGTCCTTGGCCGTGTCGATGACCGACACGTTGTTGGTGGCGGTGTTCGTGACGAACAGCGCCCCGTTCTTGGCGTACAGGGCCGTCGGGTGCAGACCGACGTCGATGCTCCCGGCGGCGTCGGCCGGGTTCGCCAGGTTGATGACGCTGACCGTGCCGGTGGTGGTGGCACCGGTCTCCGGGTTGGCCGGCACCTGGGTGCCGTAGGAGTTGATCGTGGTCTCGCCCGGCTTCGCCGGGCGGCCGCCCTCGTTGCTGACGTAGAGCTTGTTGCCGACCAGCGCCAGATCACGCGGGGCGTTGCCCACGGCCCAGCTCTGCTGGATGGCCCCGGTGGCCGCGTCGATGGCGACCACGCGGTTCTGGCCGTTGACGGCGGAGTACACGGTCTTGCCGTCGGCCGAGAACACCGCCTGACCCACCAGCGCGCGCTTGGACCCGTCCGCCGCGATCTTGATGGACGTCGGGTTGGCGAGGGTGCCGTCCGTGTTCACGGTGAACTTGGTGTAGCCGTCGGACTGGCCCAGCCACAGCTGCGAGCCGTCGGGCGAGTACGTGGGGCCTTCCTGGCCCACGTCGTTGCCGCCGATCTTCAGGTCCGCGGCCTTGTTGTTGCCGACGAGCTGCTGGACCTTCCAGTTCTTCAGGTCCACGACGGCGAGCGCCATCCCACCGTCGGTGACGTTGGCCGCGAGGTGGGAGCCGTCCGGGCTGACCGTGGACGACATGATCTTGCCGTTGTTGATGACGAGGCGCTCGCCGATCGGCTTGATGTACTGGTCGGCGGATACCACCATGCCCTTGCTGGTGGTCTCTCCGACGTGGCTGGTGCCGAAGCCGTTGGTGGAGGCGAACGTTACGCCCCCACTGGTGATGGCGAGAGCCGCGGTGCCGGCCGCCACCACGCGGAACCGGCTGTTGGTAAGTCGACGGAAGAGCCCGAGCGGGGCCTTCTCGACACGCTGGCGGGTGACCTGCATGAATCTATTCCTTAGTGCTTGCGAGCAGATCGACGTTCCCGTCGAATTGCCACAGGGGGTTGGGTGCGTCCCCGGTCTGGGTGCGCACCGGGAAGTAGCCGTTCACCTCCTTCGGCCCGTCTCCGTCGGCGACGTACCGCCCGTCTGCGGTGACGTCGAGCTGGTAGATGGCGGTGCCCACGGCGGTCGCGCCGGGGAGGTGCCAGGTCACGACACACCGCCAGTCGTTGCCCGGTCCCTCGTCGGGGACCAGGGAGCCGCCCTTGTCGCAGGACGCGGTGGCCCGCTGCTGCGCCTCAGTGACGTCGGGGCGATGGAGTTCCCGCGTCTGCAGCCGGTAGAGGTGGGCGTACACCGTGGCGAGCGAGTTCTGCAGCTTGGTCCGCTCGATCCCGGAGCCCTTGGCCGGGGTCGCGCCGATGAGCACGACGACGGTGAGGGCGACCAGGCCGGCCAGCGGTAGCACTCCCGCCACGAGGACGCGCCGGCCCGACCCGTCGTACGCGAGGTCGGTGAAGTCGCGGCGCAGGAAGAGGTGGTAGGCCAGCGCGGTGGCGAGGGCCGCCCACGCCAGGCTCACCGCGAGGCCGACGAGGAGGGGGCCCACCTGCGCCGGGCTGGTGAAGAGCCCGCGCCAGGCAAGGAAGGCGTGGCTCGGCAGGGCCAGCTGCACGGCGACCGGCAGCGGGAGCAACTGCGCGAGCTGCAGCGCGAAGGCGACGAGCGCGGGCATCAGCAGCCCCATCGTGGAGCGGCCCAGGGCCACCGAGCCGAGGAGGCCGATCGCGGCGAACGCCAGCGTCGGCGCCAGCACGCAGGCCCACGAGAGCAGGACCGTGCCGGCCGCGGCCGCCGGGGTGAGGAGATGGCCGTCCAGGCCGACGAGCGGCCGGTTGCCGACCGCGGCCAGGCCGCCGGCGATTCCCGAGGCGGCCAGCCCGGCCACCAGCAGCACGAGCACGGTGAGGCTGGCGAGACTCTTCGCCACGAAGATCCGCTTTGGTGAGCGGACCGCCACGAGGAGGTGGCGCCAGGTGCCCAGCCGGTCTTCGGTCGCGAAGACGTCGCCGGCGACCAGCGCCGTCAGCAGCGGGAGCGCCCAGCTGCGCGAGAAGTCCAGCACGACCAGTGCCCCGGCCCAGCCGGTCGCGTGCATCCACCGGCCGAAGACCGTGTCGGCGGGCAGCTGGCTCTGCACGCTCACCGCGGCCACGAAGCCCGCGGGGGCGATCCAGCAGGCGAGCAGCAGCACGCGAATCCGCCACTGGGAGAGCAGCTTGACCAGCTCGAACCGGTAGCCACGCAGCACCGGCGCCGGCCGGGCCTCGACCGGCGGCGGTGCGACGGTCGCGGTCATGAGTCCTCCTCATCGGTCTGTCCGGTCCCGGTCAGGGCCAGGAATGCCGCCTCGAGCGGCG
Organism: Actinoallomurus sp. NPDC050550; assembly: GCF_040655075.1. Classification (NCBI taxonomy): domain Bacteria; kingdom Bacillati; phylum Actinomycetota; class Actinomycetes; order Streptosporangiales; family Thermomonosporaceae; genus Actinoallomurus; species Actinoallomurus sp. NPDC050550. The sequence goes on from NZ_JBFAJC010000005.1 coordinate 44,138, forward strand.
CCACCACGGGCGCCACCTCGCGTACCGCCACGTCGGCCCGCACCAGCCGGGCCACCAGGTCCTCGATGGCCGACACTGGTCCACGGACCACGAGTACGTCGTCGTCCAGCCGCTCGACGCGGTCACGACCGGGCACGACGCGGAGCCCTGACGTGTCCAGCGCCACCTGGTGGGCGGCCGCCGAGTCCGAGGTGAGCAGCCGGTAGTCGAGCTCCCCGCTCTCGGCGGCGAGCTTGCTCACCGGCCCGGAGAAGACGACCCGCCCGGTGGCGAGGACGGTGACCTCGGAGCACAACGCGGCGAGGTCGTCCATCCGGTGGCTGGAGAGGACCACTGCGGTCCCGTCCGCGGCGAGCTTCGTGATGACGCGATGCACGTGGTACTTGCCGGCCGGGTCCAGACCGTTGGCCGGCTCGTCGAGCACGAGCAGTCGCGGTGTGGTGAGCAGCGCGGCGGCCAGTCCGAGCCGCTGGCGCATACCCAACGAGAATCCCCGGATGCGGTCGTCGGCGACGTCGGTGAGCCCGACCTGTTCCAGCGCGTCGTCGACGCGGACGGCGCGACCGGCGTCGTACCCGCGCAGGGAGGCCAGGGCCGAGAGGTTCTGCCGCGCGGTGAGCGACGGATAGAGCCCAGGCCCGTCCACGAAGCCCGCGACGCCGTCGGGGACCGCCAGCGTCCGTCCGACCGGCGTACCCAGGATCTCCAGGCGGCCGCCGTCCGCGACGGCCAGGCCCAACAGCAGACCGAGGAGGGTCGTCTTGCCCGCGCCGTTCGGGCCGACCAGACCGTGGACCTGTCCGTCCGCCACGTCGAGGTCGACGCCGTCGAGTGCGACCACATCACCGAAGGACTTCCTGATCCCGCGACCCCGGACTGCGGGGCTCCTCTGCATGTCGGTCTCCCTTGGCGTTGATCTCCAGCAGAAGGAACTTAGAGATCGTGGTTTGCCTTGGGAGGGCACCCAGTCGAACGTTTGGCAAATGACAACTAAGTCCGGCGGTGCGGCGCCGAACCATGTCGATTCACGTGTCAACCCGGCAATCACGGCGAGGCCGCCGTTGCCGCCACCGGCGACCTGGCCCGGCGGCTTCGTCTCGATGACTGTGCGGTGAAGGCGACTGTCAACCTACCGACTCCGGGGCGCTCGCTCTCCGGAGTCGTTCATGTACCGATGAAAGAAGCATGAAAAATATTCACATGCTTCCTCGATTTGGTTACCGTAACCGGTTACGGCCCTCCATGGACGAGATTTAGCGGCGCCCAGAGGAGCCGGACTCCTCGATACCTCGGTCAAAGGAGGTCGGGATGCGCGTGTACGGCCTTGGTCGCGTGAGGAAAGCCGCACTGGGCGTGGTGGCCCTCGCCATTTCAGCGAGCATGTTCAGCGCGCCCACAGACGCCTCTGCCGCCAACTCACTGAGCATGCTCGGAGCCGACGTGTCGAGCGCGCAACGAGCCCTTGATCTCGGTGCCAGGTATTACAACGCGAACGGTAACGCCGCAGATCCGCTCGACATCCTCAAGGGCCTCGGCGTGAACTACATCCGCCTGCGGATCTGGAACAATCCGGCCAGCGGCTACAACAACAAGGCCAAGGTGCTGGCGTACGCGAAGACGGTCAAGGCCAAGGGCCTCAAGCTGTTGATCGACTTCCACTACTCGGACACCTGGGCCGACCCGGGTCAGCAGCACAAGCCCGCGGCCTGGTCCGGCCACGGCATCGGCCAGTTGCAGACCGACGTCTACAACTACACCTACGACGTCTGCACCAGCCTCAAGGCCCAGGGCACGACCCCGGACAGCGTGCAGATCGGCAACGAGATCAACGTCGGAATGCTGTGGGACGACGGCAAAGTCATCAACAATGACTTCACTAACCTCAGCCTGCTGCTCAAGTCCGGCTACAACGCGACCAAGGCGTGCAACGCAGGGACCAAGGTGGTCATTCACACCGCGGACGCGGACAGCGACGCCCATGCGCGCTGGTTCTACGACGGTATAGCCGCGAAAGGCGTCGCGTGGGACATCACCGGGCTGTCGTACTACTGCATGTGGCACGGCTCGCTGTCAAACCTGTACAACGTCATCGCCGACATGAAGTCCCGATACGGCAAGAACGTCGTCGTTGCCGAAACGGCCTACCCGTTCACCTCGGCGAACGCCGACAGCACCGCCAATTCGGTCACCTCCGGATGCTCGGGCTATCCGCTCACCCGGGAAGGTCAGGCCGCCAACTTCACCGATGTGCAGAACACGGCTCGCAACGCAGGCGCGATCGGCGTCTTCTACTGGGAGCCGACCTGGTACGCGGTGCCCGGCAACGGCTGGGATCCCGCGAACATCGCGGGCAGCGGAGACGGCTGGGACAACATGGCCGTCTTCAACTGGACCGGTCAGGTGAACCCGAACGTCAGATGGACCCCGTAGCCGGCCTCACCACTGGGGCCGCCACGGGTGCGGCCGAGCACATCGAGACGCTCGCTCGGAAGTTCCGTAGCACGCCCGGCCGGGGTCTCGACGGCCTATGCTCCCCTGCCCGTCCGCGGGCGCGTCATCCGGCACGTCGGTGTGATGCGGTCTCGGCCTCGTCGTCCACCGGCCCGGCCACTCGTCCGTCGGGGTCGGTTCAGCGGATCGCGTCGGCTCGACGGGTCGCCTCGGCTCAGCAGGTCGCCTCGGCCCGACGGGTCGCCTCGGCTCAGCAGGTCGCCTCGGCCCGACAGGTCGCCTCGGCTCGGCGGATCGCGTCGCTTCGGCGGTCGGGGCCGGTTCAGCGGCCTGGGCCGGTTCGGTCGGCGAGCTCGGTTCCGTGGGTGACGCCGGTTCGGCGGACGGGGTCGGCTCGGCCGTCAAGGACGGTTCCGTCGGTCGAGTCGGTTTGGTGGTCGGGGTCGCCGTCGCGGATCGGGTCGGCTTGGCGGGGCGCTTCGGCGTCGCCCGGCTCGAGCCGGTTGGAGAGGCGATGCCGCGTCGAGGTGTCGCGGTCGTGGGCGCGGCGGCGGTACGGGGAGGCGTCGGCGACGCGCTCGTGTCCGAGGTGGCCACCTTGGGCGACGGGGACGTCTGGTCGCCCGACGGTACGGGCTGGGCTGAGCGGCTCGGCCGCACGACCGTGCCGGTTTCGTGCGCGTGGTCGGAGCCGGACAACGCGAAGGCCGCGCCCGTCGCCGCGGCGACGCAGACCACCAGGGCCACGGCCGGGAGGAGGAAGCGGCCACCGGCCGATGACCTCTTCTGCTCGGCGTACGTGTCGCCGACGCGTGGCGGCCGCTCGCCGTCACGTGCGTTCGAGTCCTCGGCCCACGCGGCGTCGATGGCCTCCCAGCCGGCCGATCCCACGCTGACCGGTGCGGCGTCCGCGGACCTGTGCTCGGAGCCCGCGGGCTCTTCGGGCGCTGACCCGGCAGGCCGGGATTCGCCGGTTCCGAACAGATCCGGTCGCGTGTCCGCGGAGCCCGCGTCGACCCGGCGCAACGGCGCGGTGGCCGCCTCGTCCGGGGACACTCTCGGGATCCGCCGAGTGGCATCATCGGCCACGTCGGGCGGAGGCGTGCCGTCGGCGGCGGACACCGCCGCTCCGCCGGACACGCGCCCGGCTGTCGCGCACGAGGACAGCACGCGCTCTCGTAGCCCCGCCGGAGGCACATGCCCCAGCGTCACCAGCCGGTGCAGCGCCTCTCCGCTCAGCGGGGAGAGCATGGCCGAGTCCCGTGTCTCCCGGCTGCTGACGAAGGCGGCGGCCTGCTCCAGGCTCCGTTGCGCCTCCCACGCGAACGCCTCGGCGGCCTCCCGCGTCACGCCGAGCACCCGGGCGGTCTGCTCCGGATCGAGGGCGTTCGTCAGCGCCAGGACCTCACGATGTTCGGGACTCAGGAGGGCCAGCGCGCGTCGCAGTGGGTCGGCCGACGCGGTCGTCGCGACGGCGCGCACGAGGGCGCCGCGCCGTACGCACGCGGCCCGGGCGAGCGAGTGGAGCCAGACCGGCAACTCCGCGTCCTCACCCGGGACGGCGTCCGGATGGCCGGCGACCGCGACGAAGGCTTCGCGCAGCGCGTCGCCCGCCTCGACACCGACCATGACGTAGCAATACGCGTAGAGCGGTTCGGCGTACTCGTCGTAGAGCTCGCCGAACGCCTGGGGAGTTCCCACCCGTAGGGCCTCGGTCAGGGACACCGATACCTCCGTCCCACCACGTCACCCCAAATCGGGATAACTTACATAAAGCGGCAGGAAACGGATACTATCCTCCGGGTCGGCATGCGATGGCCCGTTGACCAGGTAAAACTCTGTCGTTCGTGCGGAACCGGCGACGACCGCGGCCGTCTGGACGAGGTGGTCGAATCATCCGCATCGCCCGCCCCAGGGCCGGACCCTGCGTATCGGATCGCCGATGGGGGCTATGCCACGGGCGAGACCCTCCGGATCGGGTCAGGCCGCGGTGCAGGTGAGCGCGGGTACTTCGGCCGCGCCGGAGCCGAGGAATCCGAACTCGGCACTGGCACCCGCGCCGAGTGCGCCGTTGTAACCGACGTTGCGGGCGGTGACCTGGGATCCGGAGCTGGTGAGGGTCGCGTTCCAGACCTGGGTGACGGTCTGGCCGCCGGCGTATCGCCAGGTGACGGTCCAGCCGGTGATGGCCGTGGTCCCGGCGGTCACCTTGACCGATGCCTGGAAGCCGCCGGACCACTGCCCGACCACGCTGTAGGTGGCGGTACAGCCGCCGGCCGGCCGTGAATCGCTCAGTGATGACGCGGCGCCCCCCGAAGATCGGCGGCGCCGCGCCGCTATGGCGCGGGGCCTCGGCGACGCGGGATCAGCTCTCCGCGGAGATGATCTGCCGCAGCGCCTCGACCGCGTGGTCGCGGTGCTCGGCGAGCAGCTTCACGAGCCGGTCGCCGTCACGGTCGCGCACCGCGTCCACGATGCCGGCGTGCTCGCGCTCGACCAGTTCGCGATTGGTGGGCGCGTTGTAGTAGACCGAGCGATAGGGGTCGGTGGAGTCCCAGAGCGAGCGGATCATGCGGACCAGCCGTGGCATCCGCGAGGCCTCGAGTATCGAGAAGTGGAGCCTGCGGTTGGCCGCGGTCATCGCCGGCAGGTCGCCTCGGGCGGAGGCGGCCTCCACCTCGCGCTGCGCCGCGACGATCTGCTCGATGTCCGCGTCGCTCACCTTCTCGACGGCGAGGCGGGCCGCCTCGGACTCCAGCAGTCCCCGGATGTGGTAGACCTCCAGCAGATCTGACAGGGACAGCTCGGTCACCATGTATCCGTGGTGCGGCCGGTGGACGACCTGGCCCTCGCCCTCCAAGATCTTCAGGGCCTCCCGGAGCGGGACCCGGCTCACTCCGAACCGCTCGGCGAGGAGCTCCTGCCTGATCGGCCGGCCGGGCTTGAGCTCCCCGGAAATGATGAGCTTGCGGACCTCGGCGAGCACGTAGCCCTGTACCGTCGGCGGCCGCGAGACCCCGCCAGCCGGCATCGTGCTCACCTGCCTTCCCGGAGGCCGTGGAGATATCGGACACGAGCCTCTGCAGTGTCCCAAGGGGCGCCGGCGCCCTGCACCAACATATCCGCGAGTCCACGGCGAGCGCCGAACTATTGGCGAATGTATAGTGGATCCAATTTGTGCCGCAAGACCCTCCACCAGGGCTTTCGCGGTCCGTTGTGAACCCCTGGCCGGAGATGGGAGAGGCTCACATGAAGCAGGTGACCGTCGCGGGCAGCGTCCTCGACGCTCTCGCGTCGATCGGGACGGAGCGCGTCTTCGGCCTTCCGGGCGTGCACAACCTCGCGTTCTGGCAACAGCAACGGCCCGGCCGGCCGGGCATCATCGGGGTCAGGCACGAGCAGACCACCGTGTACGCCGCCGACGGCGCCGCCCGCGCCACCGGCGCGCTCGGCGTCGCGCTGACGACGACGGGCCCAGGCGCCGCCAACGCGGTCGCCGCCTTCGGTGAGGCCGCGGCGTCGCACAGCCCGGTGCTGCTCGTCGCCAGCGAGGTCGCCACCACGCTACGCCGCCCCGGCGTGGTGCGCGGCATCCTGCACGAGAGCGCGGACCAGGCGGCGCTGTTCGAACCGCTGGCCAAGGCCGTCTACCGGCCGCGTACGCCCGGCGAGGTCGCGGAGGCGGTCGGCGCAGCGATCACGACCGCGCTCACCTGGCCGCAGGGGCCGGTCTACCTGGACGTGCCGACCGACGTCCTGGGACGGCCGGGCGTGCCCGTACGGCACACCGCACCGGAACGCGCCGCTCCTGAGGACGACCGGCTCGGCGCCGCCGTGGCCGAGATCGACCGGGCCGAACGGGTCGTGCTGTGGGCCGGCGGCGGGGTGGTGCAGGCCGGTGCCGAGAGCGACCTGGACGCCCTGGCCCGGCGGCTGGGCGCCCCGGTGGTCAGCACGTTCGGCGCGCGCGGCGTGCTGCCCGACGACCATCCGTGCCTGGTCGCGGCTCCGCCGCACGAGCCCGAGGTTGCGGCGCTGATCGCCGAAGCGGACCTGATGGTGGCGGTGGGCACCGACTTCGACGGGATGAACACCCGCAACTGGTCGATGCCGCTCCCGCCCCGGCTGGTGGCGGTCAACTGCGACGCGACCGACCTGGGCAAGAACTACTCCCCCGACGTCGGTGTCCTCGGCGACGCCCGGGAGACGCTGCGGGCGCTGGCCCACGCGGTCGCCGCCCGGCCCGCGTCGTGGACGGACGCGGCGGGACTGCGCGAGAAGATCAGGGAGAGGCTGCGCGGCGAGAAGTGCGACGAGCCGCTGAGCCTCGTCGAGGCCGTCGAGGACGCCTGGCCCACGGCGGGCGCGGTCGTGGCGGACATGGCCGTGGCGGGCTACTGGGTCGGCGGGTACGCCTCGATGGGACGCCCGCGGCGGCTGCAGTACCCGGTGGGCTGGGGCACGCTCGGCTACGCCCTTCCGGCGGCGATCGGCCCCGCCGCGGTGTCCGGCACGCCCACCCTCGCCGTCTGCGGAGACGGCGGCCTGATGTTCGGCGTCGGCGAGCTCGCCACCCTCGCGCAGGAGCGGCTGCCGGTGACGGTCCTCGTCGTCGACGACGCCTGCTACGGCATGCTCCGCTATGACCAGGAGCGGTTCGGCCATCCTGAGCAGGGCGTGCACCTGGCGACTCCGGATTTCGTGGCGCTCGCGCGCAGCTTCGGCATCGGCGCCGCGGACGTGCCCGGCGTCACGGAACTCCCCTCCGCGCTGCGCGAGGCGGCGGGACACGGCGGCCCGATGCTCCTGCGGCTGCCGGCCGCGCTGCCCCCGCCCCGTACGACCTCCCCGCGCTGGCACGACTGACCGGTGCCGTCCCGCCCGGCACCCACGAGCCCCTGACACCCCGACCGCCGCGGGCGTTCCGTCGTCCCGGCCCGAGCACGAAAGCGAGCCCGACCATGACAGCGGTCTCCATCAGCAGAGACCCGGCCCGAAGCCGTACGGAGACGTCCTCTCCCGAGAGTGGGGAACGCCGATGACGGACCGCGGCCCGCTGTCCGGACTGCTGGTGGCCGACTTCAGCCGGGTCCTCGCCGGGCCGCTCGCCACCATGATGATGGCGGACCTCGGCGCGACCGTGATCAAGGTGGAACGACCGGGCGAGGGGGACGACACGCGCCGCTGGGGGCCGCCCTGGACGCCGCGTTCCAGCTCGTACTTCGAGGGCGTCAACCGTGGCAAGCGCAGCATCGCGCTCGACCTGACCGACCCCGCCGACCGCGAGATCGCGACCGAGCTGGTGCGCCGCGCCGACGTGCTGGTGGAGAACTTCCGGCCCGGAGTGCTGGCGCGGTACGGGCTGGACCACGAACAGGCCGGTGCGCTGAACCCGCGCCTGATCTATACCTCCATCTCCGGATTCGGCAGCTCGGCCGGGGCGGAGCTGCCCGGCTACGACTTCGTCGTCCAGGCCGCGGGCGGCCTCATGAGCATCACCGGCGCGGCCGACGGCGATCCCATGAAGGTCGGCGTCGCCCTCATCGACGTCATCACCGGCAAGGACGCCCTGATCGGCATCCTGACCGCCCTGCGTCACCGGGACCGCACCGGCCGGGGGCAGCATGTCGAGGTGAACCTGCTGACCAGCCTGCTCGGCGGGCTGGCGAACCAGGTCTCCGGCTACCTGACGACCGGGGAGGCTCCCGTTCGGATGGGGAACCGGCATCCGAGCATCGCACCGTACGAGACGCTGCGGTGCGAGGACGGCCTGCTCGCCGTCGCGGTCGGCACCGACGCGCAGTTCCGCAGGTTCTCCTACGAGCTGGGGCTGCACGGCATCGCCGACGACCCGCGGTTCGCCGACAACGCCGCGCGCGTCGAGCACCGCGCGGAGCTGGTCGAACGGCTGGAGGGAGCGCTGTCGGCCCGTACCGCGGGAGACTGGCAGCGGCGGCTGACCGCGGCCGGGATCGCCTGTTCGCGGGTCAACGACATCCCCGCGGCCATCGATTACGCGGCCGAGCTCGGCCTGTCCCCGCTGCTCCACGTCGGGGACGACCATCCGCCGCAGGTACGGCCGCCCATCACCTTCTCCGACACCGCCGCGACCGCGCCGACACCGCCGCCCGACCTGGATGAGCACGGCGACGCGCTCCGGGCGTGGCTGCGGTCGACCGATCCCGTCCCCCTCCCCAACGGCTTCCTGAACCACGACCGAGGAGCATCATGACCGCCACGCCCCCGTTCCGGCCGGACGACCCGCTGGACATCGACTCGCTGCTGAGCCCGGAGGAGCTCGCCGTCCGGGACACCGTGCGGGCGTTCTGCGCCGAGCGCGTCGCCCCCCACATCGCGGACTGGTTCGAGCGCGGTGAGCTGCCGACCGCACGAGAGCTGGCCCTGGAGATAGGGAAGATCGGCCTGCTCGGCATGCACCTCGAGGGGTACGGCTGCGCCGGGATGAGCGCGGTCGCCTATGGCCTCGCCTGCCTGGAACTCGAGGCGTGCGACTCGGGCATCCGTTCGCTGGTGTCGGTCCAGGGTTCGCTGGCGATGTACGCGATCCGACGCTTCGGGTCCGAGGAGCACAGACGCGAGTGGCTGCCCCGGATGGCCTCGGGCGAGGCGATCGGCTGTTTCGGCCTCACCGAGCCCGACCACGGATCGGATCCCGGCTCCATGAGCACCACGGCGCGCCGTGACGGCGGTGACTGGGTGCTGAACGGCCGCAAGATGTGGATCACCAATGGCTCGATCTCCGACGTCGCCGTCGTCTGGGCACGGACCGACGAGGGTGTTCGCGGCTTCGTCGTACCGACCGGCACACCCGGGTTCGACGCACCGCTGATGCACCGCAAGCTGTCCCTCCGGGCCTCGGTGACCAGTGAGCTCGTGCTCGACGACGTGCGGCTGCCCGCCACCGCGGCGCTGCCCGAGGGGACCGGCCTGCGTGCCCCGCTGAGCTGCCTCAACGAGGCCCGGTACGGGATCATCTGGGGCGCCGTCGGGGCGGCCCGCTCGTCACTCGAAGCGGCGCTGGACTACGCCGGCTCCCGAGTCCAGTTCGACCGGCCCATCGCCGGCTTCCAGCTCACCCAGGCCAAGCTCGCCGACATGGCGCTCGAGGTGCACAAGGCGCTGCTGCTCGCCCTGCACCTCGGCCGGCTCAAGGACGACCACCGGATCCGCCCCGACCAGGTCAGCTTCGGCAAACTGAACAACGTCCGCGAGGCACTCGACGTCTGCCGCACCGCCCGTACGATCCTCGGCGCGAACGGAATCTCCCTGGAATACCCCGTGATCCGCCACATGACCAACCTCGAATCGGTGCTCACCTACGAGGGAACCTCCGAGATGCACACGCTCGTGCTCGGCCAGGCCCTCACCGGGATCCCGGCGTTCCGCGGCTGAGGCGTCGCCCGGCGTGTTCCCCGCGTGTGGCGTGCGGCCGGCTGCGGTGCTCGACTCGGTGGGGAGGCAAGGTGGGCACCGCCGTACTAGCGGTCGCCCTGGCGACGTCGCTGGCCGCCTGCTCATCCGGCGGCTCCGGTCTACCCGGACCCCGAGCAAGCGGCGGTGTTCAACCGCACGTTCGGATGTGTGCGCCTGGTGTGGAACAAGACCCTCGCCGAACGCCACGCGGCCTACCACCAGCGGGGCGCCAGGACCTCCTACAAGCAGACCGACGCCGCGTTGACCGGATGGAAGAAGACCGAGGACCTGGCGTTCTTGTCCGAGGTGTCGTCGGTTCCGTTGCAGCAGACGCTGCGGCATCAGCACGCGGCGTTCGCGAACTTCTTCGCAGGACGCGCGAAGTACCCGCGGTTCAAGAACCGCAACTCCCGGCAGTCCGCGCACTACACCCGTTCGGCGTTCCGGATGAACAACGGCGAGTTGTTCATGGCCAAGACCCGGACACCGCTGCGGTTCGTGTGGTCCTTCGACGACGTCGAGGCGTCCGCGCTGAACCCGACCATGGTCGTCATCTCCCGCGATCCGGACGGCCGCTGGTATGTGACGTTCGCCGTCGACACCGACGCGCCCGAGCCCATGGACGAGGCCGGGCACGCCATCGGCGTCGACCTGGGTGTGAAGGACTTCGCGGTCACCTCCGACGGAGAAAGCATCGCCAACCCGCGCCATCTTGAGCGCAAGGCCCGCAACCTCGCCCGGTATCAGCGGCGTATGGCCCGCTGCGAGCGCGGGAGCATGAACCGGCGTAAGGCCAAGGCGAAGGTCGCCCGCGCCCACCGCAAGGTCCGCAACGCCCGGAAGGACTTCCTGCACCGCACGAGCACGAACCTCGTGCGCAGGGCCGACACCATCGTGATCGAAGACCTCGCGGTCACCAACATGGTGAAGAACCACGCGCTGGCGCGGGTGATCTCCGATGCGGGGTGGGGGAGTTCCGCAGGCAACTGGAGTACAAGGCCGAACGCGCCGGCCGCACGCTCGTGGTGATCGACCGCTGGTACCCCTCCTCCAAGACCTGCTCGGCTTGCGGGCACCTGCTCGCCAAGTTGAGTCTTTCCACCCGGCACTGGACGTGTCCGGGCTGCCGCACCCGCCACGACCGGGACATCAACGCGGCCAAGAACATCCTTGCGGCTGGTCGAGCCGTAACCGGGGACAACCCTGGTGATGCCTGTGGAGCTGGCGCGAACGTGGACAAGGAGTGTCCGGCCGTCAGCAGCGTGCGAGAGCCGCCGAGGTCTTACGCCGGGCGAGTTCCGACTGGTAGCGGCGGCCGACCCGGGCGGCGTTCTCATCCAGGTAGCCGGTCAGCGGCGTGGGGCAGGTGGCCTCGCCCTCGACCATGACGAGCTCCGCCATGAGCCCCTCGATCTCGTCCCGCGTGAGCACGACGTCCCGGGTCAGCATCGACATGCCGCGCAGGAGGACGGACACGGCGGCCGTCGGGAGATGCACCGGCCGGAACGGGGCGCCGATGGCCTGGGCGATCGTGCCGACCAGGTCCTCGAAACCGAACGACTCGGGGCCGATCGCGTCGGTGACGGTGTTCGTCCGCTCCGCCCCGAGACGTACGCACAGGTCGGCGAGGTCCTGGACGTGCACCGGGCGCAGCCGGTACCGGCCCGTCCCGGGAATGGCGAACACCGGGAACCGGCGCAGCAACCAGGCGATGTTGTTGATCAGAATGTCGTCTCCGCCGAAGATCACGCTCGGCCGGACGATGGCGTAGGACATGCCGCCCGCCGTGACGAGATCCTCGACCGCCGCCTTGCCCTGGTAGTAGGTGTAGAAGGACGCCGAATCCGGATTGGTGATGCTCAGGTGCACGACCCGCTCGACCCCCATCCGGGCGGCGGCCGAGAGCAGTGTCTCGGTGTTGGCCACCGCGTCCACATGACTGGTGCCGGCCGGCGCGTACCGGGACCAGTAGGTGTTGTAGAACGTCGTGACACCGTCGAAGGCCTCCGCCAATGCCTCCGGGTCGCTGAAGTCGAGGGGGAACACGTCGATGTCGGCGTCGGCCGCCGGATGGTTCGTCAGCGTACGGACCGTGTGGCCCGCCATCTCGAGCCGACGCCTGAGGTAGGTTCCCGAGTATCCGTATGCACCCGTCACAAGATCTATCTGGCTCATGACCGATCCCTCCGTCGTCGCGGTTCCGGCGGCCACCACCGAAATCATACATACGTATGAGTGAGCGTCCAGACCCCACCCGTCGACGCCTGCTCGACGCCACCCTCGACGTGCTCCGCACCCACGGGGTCGCCCGAGCGACGTCCCGCGAGATCGCCTCCGCGGCGGGAGTGAACCTTCAGGCGATCACGTACCACTTCGGCTCCAAGGACGAGCTCGTGGCCCAGGCGCTGGTCCACGCCGTCCGGACCTGGATCGAGCCCGCCCGCACCGCGTTGACCGGCGTCGCGGACGATCCGCTGGGCCGCCTCTTCGGTACGGTGCTCGCCCTTCAGGAGGCCCTGGAGCAGGCACGCGAGCACTTCCCCGCCTACATCGAGGCCCTGGCGGCCGCGTCACGCGACGAGACCGTCCGCGCCCAGGTCGTCGGCCTGCTGGCCGAACTCCGCGACGCGCTCGCGACGAGCATCCGCGAACTGCGCGAGAGCGGCTACATCGCCGCGTGGGTGGATCCGGAGCCGATGGCGTCCCTCATCATCGCGGCCGGTGACGGGTTCGTCCTGCACTCCACGCTCGATCCCGGCAGCTACGCACCAGAGTCGACGCTGAACCAAGTGGTCCAGCTGCTTCTCGCCGCAAGGCGCTCGGAGGAGTCGGACTGAACGGCCGCCCGAGCGGTCCGCGGGGGCCCCGCGTTTGAAACTTTCCGGAGGCGGGCCGCGTTTTCGCACGTCCCGGGCTGCCGCCATCGACGCTCATTGACACGGCTGCGGCGGCTCGTTCACCGTGCCCATTGTTAGCGCTCACATCGACCACCCGAAAGTAGTACGGCGCGCTGGACCTTCGGCTCCGGGCAGACGGTCGGCCAGGCGTGGAACGCCCAGGTCTCGCAGAGCGGCAGTGCGGTGACCGCCTCCAACGTGAGCTGGAACGGCTCGCTGGCGACGGGTGCCAGCGCCTCGTTCGGATTCAACGGCACGTGGAACAACGCCGGCAATGACGTGCCGACCGGCTTCACCCTCAACGGCGTCACCTGCACCGGCGACACCACCACCCCGACCCCGCCCACCTCTCCCCCGCCGGCTACTCCACCGACGCGCACGGTGCGGGTCTTCTGGCTCAAGCCGTCGGACGTGGCGTACGACCAGCGGTACCCGGACGGCATCACCAAGGTCCTGCAAGAGGCGCAGCGCTTCTTCAAGCAGGAGCTGGGCAAGACGTTCACGTTGAACAGCCCGGTCGTCGAGGTCGTCAACGGCGACAAGCAGCGAAGCTGGTACGAGAACACGCCGAATTGCGGCGATAAGTACTGGTGGACGGTGTGCAACATGGAAGACGAACTGCGCAGCAAGTTCGGCCTCGGTGCACCGGACAACCGCTGGATCAACGTCGGCGAAATCAGCGCGGAAGGTGACGGCGCCGGCGGCGGTGGCGGCAACGGATGGGTGATCCTCAGCGGCCACGACGCCGACGGCGCGGCGGGCATCAACGGCCCGATGAACCGGTGGTACGGCGGAATGGTGCACGAACTGGGGCACGCGTTCGGCCTGCCCGACGCCACGTCCACCGACGGGACGTGCATGTCGGCGTCCCTCTACGACTACCCGAACTGCCACTTCAGCCCGACGCAGAAGAACGGCATCCTCAACGGCCCCTACGGCAGCTTCCTCTCCTGATCGGTGATGGGCGGCGTGACCGGAGCGTCACGCCGCCCATCCCGTGCCGCGGCCGGCAGACCGCAGGCGTTCCATTCGGCGGATCGGCCGGGTCGACACATCGTTCGATCGAGTTATCCACAACCCGTGGCGACGCCTGGATGCGCCCGTTCGATGAACGCGATGATGAAGTTCCCGGTGGTCAGCACCGCCGTAATGGCGGTCTCCTCGGCCGCCACCGGGTGCCGCGTTCGCGAAAGGGGTCTAAATGCACGGGGGTCTGCCCTTCATAGGGTTCAGCACCATCATTTACGGGGTCGTCGGGATCGTCACGGTGGTCGCGCGGTTCAGGAGGCGCAAATGATGCCCTCCCTCACCGTCATCGTCCCGGCCCACAATGAGGAGGAAGGGCTTCCGGCGACGTTGGAGTCCCTTCTCAGCCAGACGGTCCCGCCCGACGAGATCATCGTGGTCGACGACGGCTCGACCGACCGCACCGGCGCGGTCGCACGGTCCTACGGGGTGACCGTGCTGACACCCGCACGGAACCTCGGCAGCAAGGCCAAGGCGCAGAACCACGCGCTGCCGCACTGCCGGACCGATCTCGTGCTCGCGGTCGACGCCGACACCGTGCTCGCACCCGACTACATCGAGAAGATCAAGCCGGCGTTCGACGATCCGGCCGTCGTCGTCGCGGCGGGGAACGTGCAGACGCGGTTCACCCGCACCGCCTGGGAGCGGGGCCGGTCGATCGAGTACCTCTTCGGCTTCCACTGGAACCGGCCGATCCAGAACCACGCGAACAGCCCGGTGGTCTGCTCCGGCTGCTGCTCGGCGTTCCGGCGGGACATGCTCGTGGCCTTCGGCGGCTTCCCCGAGCGCACCATCGTCGAGGACATGGACATCACCTGGTCCCAGCAGATCGCGGGCCGAAAGGCCGTCTACGTCGGCGACGCGGTCGCGTGGGCGGCCGACCCCGAGACCCTCACCTACCTGCGCAAGCAGGTGTGGCGCTGGATGGCCGGCTTCTTCCAGAACGTCCGGCTGCACCTCGGAGGGCTGGTGGTCCGCAAGCCCATGCTGGCTCTGTGGATCGTCCTGGCGGTGTTCGAGGTCTTCACCGCGCCGCTGTGGTGGGCCGCCCCGTTCCTCCTCACCCTCGGGATGCACCGCCCGGTCGCGCCGACCCTGGCGTGGTGGCTCGGCTCCGAGCTGCTCTTGACCGCACCGCCGCTGATCTATGCGGCGCGACGGCGGAGGCTGCCGGTGCTCCGGGTGCTGATGAACGTCCCGTTCGTCTACCTGACGAAGGCGGTCAACCTCTACTACGCGTGGAAGGCCCTCATCGTCGAGCTGATCCTCGTCCCGCTCCATCTCTCCCCGGGGCTCGTCGTGTACGAGAAGGGACGCGCCCACACACCTCCCAGCGCGTAGCGCGAGCGTGATCGCGTACGGCCGCCGCCGGCCGTACGCGATCACATGAACTCAAGGGAAAAGATAGGCGATCACCACCTACCCGGATGCGATCGTCCGGTCTATGATCGCAACGCCTTGTCAATGTTTCTGACAACACAACTCGGAGTTTCGGCTCGCAATATGGAGCGACTCGATGACACACCGTGTTTCCTGAGCGATCGGAGCGCGCCGAAATGCGCCGATCCCGCGAACCGGTGAGCACGATCATGCCGAATTACGTTCGACTTAGGTAAGCCGGCGATAGAGCATGGCACCACGGCGTCCCAGCGACCACATCCCTCGAAGTGTGCAATTCACCAACCACCTGATCGGAGGATCACCCATGACCAGCGACGACCGGATTAAGAACATCGTTGTTCTGGGAGGCGGTACGGCGGGCTGGATGTCGGCCGCGTACCTGGGAAAGGCACTCGGGCGATCGGTGAATATCACGGTCCTCGAGGCGCCCGCCATTCCGAAGATCGGGGTGGGTGAGGCCACCATTCCCAATCTCCAGAAGGTGTTCTTCGACTTCCTCGGCCTGTCCGAGGAAGAGTGGATGCCCGAGTGCAACGCGAGCTTCAAGATGGGCATCAGGTTCGTCAACTGGCGGACCGGCGGCGCAGGCGAGGCCCAGCCGCGGCCGCACGGAACGGGACTGGACCGGTTCGACCACCTCTTCGGTCTGCTGCCGGAGCACGACAACCTGCCGTTGTCCCACTATTGGACGTACAAGAGGTCGCAGGGCGCGACCGATGAGCCGTTCGACCGCGCCTGCTACGTCCAGCCGGCGATCTTCGACAAGAAGCTGTCCCCCCGTCACATGGACGGCACGAAGTGGGCGAGTTACGCCTGGCACTTCGACGCCCACCTGGTCGCCGACTTCTTGCGCCGGTTCGCCACCAAGCAGCAGGGAGCGGTGCACATTGAAGACAGGTTCACCGGCGCGGAGGTCGATCAGAACGGGCACATCGCCGCGATCACGACCGAGGCCGGCCTCAGGCTCGAAGCCGACCTGTTCATCGACTGCTCGGGTTTCCGGAGCCTTCTGATCAACCAGGTCATGAAGGAGCCGTTCCTGGACATGAGCGACCACCTGCTCAACGACCGGGCGGTCGCGACCCAGGTGCCGCACGACGACGAGACCGACGGGATCGAGCCGTTCACCTCGGCGATCGCGATGTCCTCCGGCTGGACCTGGAAGATTCCGCTGCTCGGCCGGTTCGGCACCGGTTACGTGTACTCGAGCCGGTTCGCCACGCAGGACGAGGCGACCGAGGAGTTCTGCCGGATGTGGAACCTCGACCCGGAGAAGCGACCGCTCAACCACATCAGGTTCCGGGTCGGCCGCAACCGGCGGGCCTGGGTGAAGAACTGCGTCGGTATCGGCCTGTCCTCCTGCTTCCTGGAGCCACTGGAGTCCACCGGCATCTATTTCACCTACGCCGCGCTCTACCAGCTGGTCAAGCACTTCCCGGACAAGCGCTTCGACCCCGTCCTGATGGACCGGTTCAACCGCGAGATCGAGAACATGTTCGACGACACGCGGGACTTCATCCAGGCGCACTTCAGCTTCGCGCCGCGCGACGACACGCCGTTCTGGCGCGCCTGTAAGGAGCTGGAGCTGGCGGACGGTTTCAAGGAGAAGGTGGCGCTGTACAAGTCCGGCCTGGGGGTCAACCTGCCGGTCACCGACGAGGGCAACTACTACGGCAACTTCGAGGCCGAATTCCGCAACTTCTGGAGCAACGCGAACTACTACTGCGTGTTCGCCGGACTCGACGTCCTGCCGGAGCACTCGATGCCCTTGCTCAGCCACCGGCCGGACTCCATCGAGTCCGCCGAGGCCGTGTTCGCGGAGGTCGGACGCCGACGGGACGAGCTCCTGAACACTCTGCCCTCGACCTACGCGTACCTCCGCCACCTCCACGGAAAGTAACGGCGCGCCGCCCTCTGGGCGGGCCCTGTCCTCCTGGCGAAGCCCGGAGGACAGGGCTATGGGCCTGCGTACAGGGGCGGCGGCATGACGAAGGGTTCCGGCGCCGTACCAGCGACGTTGGTCGCGCTGACGACGTGGCGGCGTCGGCCCACCTACGCGAAGGGTCATGTGCAGTGACTGAATCATCCCTTTCAATGCCGGAGGTCTGCTCGCCGAACGAGTTCCGGTCACTGATGTCGGAGTTCCCCAGTGGCGTTGCGATCGTGACGACCCTGGACGACGAACGGCGGCCGTGGGGCATGACCTGTTCCGCGCTGTGCAGCCTCACGACGGCCCCGCCCACGCTGCTGGTATGCCTGCGCGCGGAGAGCCCGACGCTGAACGCGATCCTGCGGCGGGGAACATTCGCGGTCAATCTCCTGCACGGCGGCGCGCAGTCCGTCGCCGAGCTCTTCAGCTCGAGGATGAGCGTCCCTGAGCGGTTCGAGTCGGTGGACTGGTCGGCCGGGCCTTCGGGACCGCATCTGACCGGGCACGCACACGCGATCGCCGACTGCCGGGTCGCCCGCACGGCGGATGGAGGAAGCCACCTCATCCTGTTCGGGAGGGTCGGCGGCGTCACCCAGCAAAGGGGACACGCTCCCTTGCTCTACGGCAGAAGGCGCTACCACACCTGGCCGCAGTAGGTGAACACCTGCCGCCTTTCACCCGGTCCCCCGGAGGCCCCACCCGGACATCGCCGGTCGGCCGACAAATGGCGTTGACGCCGCGATCGGGCGGTCTGTCATTAATCGCGAAAGGCCGTTGACAGGCCCCAACAGGCGTCTTAACGTCCATGCGACCGCTCCCGAACATTGTTCGATATATCGAACACGCAAAGGCGAAGTCCGGAGGAGACGAAGAGAAATGCGAAGCAGACCGCCGCTGCTCCCGGGCTGAAGCCGGATGAGAGGCTCACCATGAATGTTCTGTCACGACTTCGCCGTGCGCGAAAAGCACTGATCTCGGCGGGCGCGGCGGTCGCGCTCGCCGCCGGCCTGCAGACCGGAATCTCCACGCCGTCACAGGCCGCGACGTCGCTGCCGTGTGACATCTACGCCGCCGGCGGCACCCCGTGCGTGGCGGCGCACAGCACGACCCG
Organism: Actinoallomurus sp. NPDC050550; assembly: GCF_040655075.1. NCBI lineage: Bacteria > Bacillati > Actinomycetota > Actinomycetes > Streptosporangiales > Thermomonosporaceae > Actinoallomurus > Actinoallomurus sp. NPDC050550. The sequence continues at coordinate 62,388 of NZ_JBFAJC010000005.1, forward strand.
TGCCCTGTACGCCTCCTACAACGGTTCGCTCTACCAGGTGCGCCGCTCTTCGGACAACACCACCCGCAACATCGGCGTGCTCAGCGCCGGTGGATACGCCAACGCCGCCGCGCAGGACTCGTTCTGCTCCGGTACGACCTGCGTCATCACCGTCATCTACGACCAGTCCGGCCGGGGTAACAATCTCACCCAGGCACCCGGCGGCGGGGCGGCCGGCGGCCCGGACAACCTCGCGGTCGCGACCGCGGCGCCCACCATGATCGGCGGCCACAAGGCCTACGGCGTCTACGTGGCTCCCGGCACCGGTTACCGCAACGACCACACCTCGGGCATCGCGACCGGAGACCAGGCACAGGGGATGTACGCGGTCTTCGACGGCACGCACTACAACGGCGGCTGTTGCTTCGACTACGGCAATGCCGAGACGAGCAACAACGACACCGGCAACGGCCACATGGAGGCCATCTACTTCGGCAACATCAAGGCCTGGGGCTACGGCGCGGGCGACGGCCCCTGGATCATGGCCGATCTGGAGAACGGCCTGTTCTCCGGAGTGAACCAGCACTACAACGCAGGCGATCCGACCGTTGATCACCGGTACCTGACCGCGATCGTCAAGGGTGAGCCGAACCATTGGGCCATCCGGGGCGGCAACGCACAGTCCGGCGGCGTGTCGACCTTCTACAGCGGCGTGCGCCCCAACGTCTCGGGCTACAACCCGATGCACAAGGAAGGCGCCATCATCCTCGGAATCGGCGGCGACAACAGCAAGAGCTCCGCCGGGACCTTCTACGAAGGCGTGATGACCTCCGGCTACCCGTCGGACGCCACCGAGAACTCGGTACAGGCCAGCATCACCGCCGCCGGATACGCGACGTCGAGCGGCGGCGGCGCGGGCGGATCGCTCACCCCCGGCTCGTCGATCTCGCTGCGCGCGACGACGTCCGGCTACACCGACCGCTACGTCCGGCACTACGACGACAAGGCCATCACGTCGGTGATCAACTCGTCCAGCTCTGATCTCGACAAGAACGACGCCACCTGGATCGTGCGCAGCGGCCTGGCCGGCAGCTCGTGCGTGTCGTTCGAGTCGAGGAACTACCCCGGCGACTACCTACGGCATCAGAACTACGAGCTGTACCGGCAGCACAACGACGGCAGCTCGCTGTTCGCCTCGGACGCCACCTTCTGCCCGCAGACCGGCAAGAGCGGTCAGGGCACCTCGCTCGCCTCCTACAACTACCCGGACCGGTTCATCCGCCACTACAACAACACCGTCTACGTCGCCTCCAACGGCGGATCGCACGACTTCGACAGCTCCTCGTCCTGGGCCGACGACGTGAGCTGGGTCGTCAGCCAGCCCTGGGTGTAGACGCGGTCGACCTGAGCGGAGCCGTCCCCGGTCCACGGGGGCGGCTCCGCGCCGTTCTCCCCCGGACGGCCCGCCGGCTCCCTCAGGTGCCTTTCCCCGGAGATGACGGCGCGTAGGGCGATTCCCGGAAGACCAGGGGTAGGTACCCGTCAGTGATCAAGCCCTGAGGAGTACGCGGATGTGCCTGGGGATCCCTGGAGAGCTGGTCGGGTTCTGTGACGACCCTCCGGACCTGGCGACCGTCGACGTGAGCGGGGTCCGGCGCCGGGTCAACATCGGGCTGCTCGCGGGACAGAGCCTGCAGCAAGGCGACTGGGTCCTCGTGCACGTCGGCTTCGCGCTGTCCAAGATCTCCGAGGAGGAGGCGCAGGCCGTCCTGGACTTCCTCGAGGACATGGGCCAGGCGTACGACGACGAGGTCACCGCGCTTCGGGAGTCGAACCTGTAGGAGGGTCCGGGATGCGCTTCGTCGATGAGTACCGGGACGCGGGGAAGGCACGGGTGCTGGCCTCGCGGATCGCCGCGCTGTGCGAACCCGGGCGGCGGTACCGGTTCATGGAAGTGTGCGGCGGGCACACGCACACGATCTACAAGCACGGCATCGAGGACCACCTGCCCGAGGCGATCGAACTCGTCCACGGGCCGGGCTGTCCGGTCTGCGTCATTCCGATGGGCCGGGTCGACGACGCGATCGCGATCGCCGGGCAGCCGGATGTCATCATGACCTCGTTCGGTGACATGATGCGCGTCCCCGGCGGCCGGGGGTCGTTCTTCGACGCCAAGGCCGCGGGCGCGGACATCCGGATGGTGTACTCCCCGCTGGACGCCCTGAAGATCGCGCGCGCCAATCCGGATCGGCGCGTGGTGTTCATGGGGATCGGGTTCGAGACGACGGCGCCGTCCACCGCGATGACCGTGCTGCGCGCCGCGGCGGACGGCGTCGACAACTTCTCGGTGTTCTGCAACCACGTGATGATCATTCCGGCGATCAAGGCGATCCTCGACTCCCCCGACCTGCGCCTCAACGGATTCCTGGGGCCCGGTCACGTCTCCACGGTGATCGGCTGCGGGCCGTACGAGTTCATCGCTCGCGACTATGGGAGACCGCTCGTCTGCGCCGGGTTCGAACCGCTGGACATCCTGGCATCGGTGCACATGCTGCTCCGCCAGCTCGCCGAGGGCCGCACCGAGGTGGAGAACCAGTACGCGCGGGTCGTGCCGTGGGAGGGCAACCGTACGGCGCTGCGCGTCATCGGCGAGGTGATGGAGCCCCGTCCTTACTTCGAGTGGCGCGGCCTGGGATTCATCTCTCATTCCGCGCTCCGGATGAGGGACGCGTACGCGCGCTTCGACGCCGAGCGGGTCTTCGAACTGCCGGGCGTCCGGGTCGCCGACCCGAAGGCGTGCCAGTGCGGAGAGGTTCTCAAGGGCGTGCTGAAGCCCTGGGAGTGCAAGGTCTTCGGGACCGCGTGCACGCCGGAGACGCCCATCGGCACCTGCATGGTCTCCGCCGAGGGCGCCTGCGCGGCGTACTACAACTTCGGCCGGTTCAGCCGGGAGCGCACCCGGGAGGCGAGCGGAACGTGAGCAGGGCACAAGAGGCGAGCGGAACGTGAGCGAGGCACAGGAGGCGAGCGGAACGTGAGCGAGGCACGGGAACACGCCGTCTGGGCGGAGCGGGCCGTCCGTGAGGCCGAGGCGGAGCACGTCCTCGCCGCACCGCCTACGGCGGGTGAACCGGATCGGGAACGGCAGGTCCTGGAACGCATCGAGCAGGTACGGCGCCGCAGACCCCGGCTCAGAGAAGAGCGCATCACGCTCGCGCACGGCGCGGGCGGCAAGGCGACGCGCACGCTGATCGACGCGGTGTTCCTCGAAGCGTTCCGCAATCCGCTGCTCGAGGCGATGGAGGACGGCGCGACCGTCACCGTGGACGGCGCGCGGCTGGTCTTCACCACCGACTCCTTCGTGGTCTCCCCGCTGTTCTTTCCCGGGGGCGACATCGGCGATCTCGCGGTGAACGGCACGGTCAACGACCTGGCCGTGTGCGGCGCGCGGCCGCTGTTCCTGTCCGCCGGGTTCGTTCTCGAAGAGGGCTTCCCCGTCGACGAGTTGCGGCGCGTCACCCGCTCGATGGCCCGGGCCGCCGCCTGCGCCGGCGTGCGGATCGTCACCGGCGACACGAAGGTCGTGCAGCGTGGGAAGGCCGACGGCTGTTACATCACGACGGCCGGCATCGGCGTGCTCGGCCATGACCTGAACCTGTCCGCGGGCGGTGCGCGCCCCGGCGACGCGGTGCTGGTGTCGGGACCGATCGGCGATCACGGCGTCACCGTGATGCTCGCGCGCGGCGAACTCGACATCGACGCGGATCTGACGTCCGACACGGCGCCCCTGCACGAGCTGTGCGCGTCACTCCTGAAGGCGGCGCCCGGTACCCGGGTGCTCCGGGATGCGACGCGCGGCGGTGTCGCGACGGTCCTGAACGAGGTGGCCGCCGCGTCCGAGGTCGCGATCGTCGTCGATGAGACGGCCGTGCCGATCCGCCCGGAGGTCGCCGGCGCCGGCGAACTGCTCGGCATCGACCCCCTCTATGTCGCCTGTGAAGGCCGCATGGTCGCGATCGTGGACGGCGCCGACGCCGACTCCGCGCTCGCCGCCCTGCGCGCGCATCCCCTGGGCGTCAACGCGGCGTTGATCGGGAGGGTCGCTGCGGATCCCGCAGGTCTGGTGCTGCTCAACACGGCGTTCGGCGGTACGCGAATCGTCGACCTCCTCGTCGGCGACCCGCTTCCGCGCATCTGCTGACCCTCGCCCCCGATCCCGGCGGCGCGGATCCGGTACGGCCCTATCGCGGGACGCGGATTCGGTACGGCTATCGCGGGACGCGGATTCGGTACCGCCCCACCGCCGAACGCGAATCCGGTACCGCCCTACCGCAGCGGCGTCGTCCGCCCGGTGCCGCCGTTCAGCTCCACCTGGATGAGTTCCCACAAGACCTGGTACGTGGTCGTCTGGGCCTCCTGGATCCGGTGCACCGAGGAGGAGGGCACGACCAACAGGTGGTCGACCGCACCGCACTCGGCCATCCGGCCGCCGTCGTACCCGGCGAAGCCCACGGTCACCATACCGAGCCGTCGCGCCTCCTCCAGCGCGTGGACGATGTCGGCCGATCCGCCGCTCGTCGACAGCCCGACCGCGATGTCACCGGCCCGGCCCAGGGCCGCCAGTTGTCTCGCGAAGATCACCTCGAAGGCGACGTCGTTGCCGAGCGCGGTGAGCACCGCGACGTCGCTCGTGAGCGCCAGCGCCGGCAGCGGACACGCCCCGGGCCCCGGGTTGGTGAACAGCTCGACGATCGCGTGCCCGTCGGTGCTGCTCCCCCCGTTGCCGAAGGCGAACAGCCGTCCGCCCTGCCCGAACGACCGGGCGAGCGCCCTCGCGCACGCCGCGATCCGGCCGGCGTTCCGCCGGCACATCTCCGCTCGCAGCGCGACGATCTCGTGCGCCTTCTCGACCGTGGACCGGGTCACCTCCGCGAGCACCGCGTCGAAGTCCGCACCGACGTCGTACAGCGCCGGATAGAGCGACCGCATGTCGTCGGACGCGGCGCTGCTCATCTCTACTCCCAAGCCACTGCCTTCGGCGTGGCGGGCCGAGGCGGGCTCCGGCGGATGCCCGCTCATCGGCCCGGCTCCGGTTCGAGGACCCCCGGCTGCTCGAGGAAGACGTGCACGAGCTCCCAGAGGATGTGGTACGCGGTGACGTTGATCTCCTTGACGACGCGTGGATCGTCCGCGCGGACCACGAGCGTGTGGTCGATCGGCGGGGCGCCTGCGATCGGTCCGCCGTCGCCGCCGACGAGCGCGACCGTGAGCAGGCCCATCTCGTGGGCGGCCGCCAGGCCCCGCCGGACGTTCTCGCACCGTCCGTCCGCCGACAGCCCGACGGCGATGTCGGCGGGCGCACCCATCAGGCGGACGCCGGCCGCGTAGGTCTCCTCGAATCCCGCCCTGCGGATGACGCCGGTGAGGGCGTTCGGGTCGGCGGCGAGGGACAGCGCCGGCAGCGCGCGTTTGCCGACGATGACGGGATGGACGAACTCCACCGCGATGTGCGCCGCGTCGGTGGCCTGTGCCCCATTGCCGAAGACGATCATCTTGCCGCCCCGGTGGAACCGTGCGGCCATGGCGTGGCAGGCCCGGGCGACGCGCTCCGCTTCCGCGGCGAGGGCCTCCGCCGGTTCCGTACGGCGGCCGAACGCCGCGGTGACCGAATCCTCCGAGATCGTCATCGCCCCTGTCCTCCGGGTCCGGCCGGCGCGGCGACCGACGCGTGCCGGACCAGGTAGTAGTCGAGAAGCGCGCGGGTCTCGGCCAGGACGCCGGCCCAGGTACCCAGGAGGGCCTCGCCGCGCTCGGTGAGGTAGTAGGTGCGCCGTCGCGGTCCCGCTTCCGACGCCTCCCATTTCGAGCACAGCATCCCCTGGCGTTCGAGTGAGCGGAGCCTGCGGTAGAGGTGCCCCGGGTCTCCCTCCGCGATGCCGAAGGGCTTGAGCCGTTCGAGCAGCTCATAGCCGTGCGCGGGCCGTTCCCGCAGGAGCAGGAGCAGGCAGCACTGCAGGAAGTTCCGGGGTTCACCGGCGGGCCGGGCCGCGACATGGTCGGCTTGCGCGGCGCGGGCCGTCGGCCTCAGCTCCCGGTCGGCTTGTGCCATGTCCCCCCCGGCGGATCGACTCGATCGATACGGAAAGCGATGTCTCCATCACCGGGAGTACCCACATGATCGCGATCGCATCCACGTCCGCCCCTCGTTTCCCGCCCGCCTCGGACGGCGAGGGCACGGACCGCTACCTGACGAGACCACATAGAGGGAGGGATCACTTACCGTGCGTGGCGCTCGTGCCTTATACCGGTTAACGCCGCTTTTCCGCGGTGTGAGGGACCGCCTGCCGGACCTTCGCCGGTCGATGGTCGGCGTCCGCGCCGTCGGAGAAGGGAGCAGCGATCATGACAGCTGAGCCGGTCACCGCCGGCGCCGCCTTCGATCGCGCCCTCGCGGTCGCCGACGCGATCCTCTACGAGGGCTATCTGCTGTACCCGTATCGCCGCTCGTCGGCGAAGAACCGGGTCCGCTGGCAGTTCGGCGTGCTGACCCCACGGGCCTGGACCGAGGCGCGGGGGGTGGACGACGAGGGGGTGGCCGGGTCCGCCGAAGGATGGTGGCAGCGGACCGAGTGCCTGCTCGAGGCGAATGATGAGTCCGCCGTCTGGTGTCGTGTCCGGTTCCTGCAGCTCCGGAGCAGGTCGGTGGAAGAACGAAGCCCGGATGGCGGCCATCGCGCGGTCGACCGCCTTCGGATCGGCTCCCGGCTCGAGCTCGCCTTCGACGAGGCGATCCCCCGGGACTTCGACGTGCGGATCGTCGTCGGCGAGGCGCTGAACGGCGAACGGCGGTTCGCCCTTTCAGCTCCCGGTGGCGAGGACGTCGAGGCGCTCACGGATGACGCCGGCCGCCCGGTGGGACGGACGGTGTCGCGGTCGTGGCCGGTGGACGCGTCGGTGACGGTCTCCGCGGCCCGCTGCCCCACGGCACCGTGGCTCGTCCGGCTGCGCGTGCGCGTCGAGAACACCGACCGTACGACCCCGCCGGACGCTCCCCGGGGCGAGGCGCTGCGGCGATCGCTGATCGCCGCGCACACCATGGCGGCCGCGCGCGACGCGTCGTTCGTCTCGCTGCTCGACCCGCCAGGTTGGGCCGAGGCGGAGGCCCGTGCCTGTTCGAACATCCGGACCTTTCCCGTGCTCGCCGGGCCGCCCGGCGAGCGGGACCTCCTGCTGTCGTCACCGATCCTCCTCTACGACCACCCGGCGATCGCTCCGGAGAGCCCTGGGGATTTGCACGACGGCACCGAGATCGACGAGATCCTCTCGCTGCGCACGCTGACGCTCACCGACGCCGAGAAACGCGAGGCCCGCGCGACCGATCCTCGCGCCGCGGCCATCATCGACCGGGTCGACGGGATGCCGCCGGAGGTGATGTCCCGCCTGCACGGAGCCGTCCGTTCCCTCGGCCCGGCCGCTGCGACGGCCGGCGAGGGCGGGGGCAAAGGCGTGAGCAAGGACGCGTCGCCTCCGTCACGCTGGACCCCGCCCGACGCGGCCGACCTGCCCCCCGACGCCGACGTCGTCGTCGTGGCCGACCGGCGTGTCACCAAGGGCAGCCGGGTGCGCCTGCTGCCGCAGCGGCGGGGCACCGACCCACAGGACATGTTCCTGGCGGGCCGGACCGCCAGGGTGGAGGCCGTACTCCTCGACGTGGACGGCTCCCGTCAGCTGGCCGTCACCCTGGAGGACGATCCCGGGGCCGAGCTCGACCGATGGTACGGGCGGTTCCGTTACTTCTCCCCCGCCGAGATCGAACCGCTCGCCGACGCCGGGGGCACCGAGTGAGCGACGAGGGAAGACGACGTCCGCAGGCGCCCCGGAGGCTGAGCGGGAGACGCAGCATGAGCGCGCCCGGCCGTCAGGTGCTCGTGGCGGGCATCGGCAACGTGTTCCTCGGCGATGACGGGTTCGGCGTCGAGGTCGTCGGCCGGATCGACGCGTCGGCGCTTCCCTCGACGGTGGAGGTGGCCGACTACGGGATCCGGGGCGTCCACCTGGCCTACGAACTGCTCGACGGCCGCCACGACACGTTGATCATGGTCGACGCCGTTCCCCTCGACGGCCCGCCCGGGACGCTGGCCGTCCTCGAGGTCGACCCGCCGACGGGCCCGGCCTCCTCGGACCCGCCGACCGGCCCGGCCTCCGCACCGGAGCCGTCGCCTCCCCCGGCTCTCGACGGGCACGGCATGGATCCGGAGGCCGTCCTCGGGCTGCTCCACGCCATCGGCGGCGGCATCGACCGCGTGCTCGTCGTGGGCTGCCGGCCGGCCGTCGTCGAGGAGCGGATGGGACTGTCCGAGCAGGTGCGCGCCGTCGTGGACGACGCGGTGTCGCTCGTGACGGAGCTGGCGTGCGAAGAAGCGGCGAAGCCCGGAAGGGCGGAGAGGCGACCTGCCGATGCATGAGATGGGACTGTGCGACGCGATCGTCGACGCGGCCGTGCGCCGCGCCCGCGGGCGGCGGGTGACCGGCGTACGGGTGTCCGTGGCCGGCCACCCGGTCGATCCAGACGTCATCGACCAGGGCTTCCAGCTGGCCGCGGCCGGGACGGTGGCGGAAGGGGCGAGCGTCGAGCTCGTCCTCCGGCCGCCGTCGGTCCACTGCCGCGGCTGCGGCGCTCGCAATGACGCCACCGACGCCCTCGTCCTCGCCGCGTGCCCGCGGTGCGGCGGCATCGACGTCGACGCGGTGGACGCCGAGGAGGTCGTGCTGGAGTCGATCGCCTTCGAGCCGGCCGGGGAGAGGAGACCCTGATGGACGCGACTCATCCCCACACGCGGAACCGGCCGTCCGCACCGGCGCCGGCGGCTCCAGGCACCGCGATCTACGACCGACTTCGAGACAGGCCCTAGGAGGGGGACCCCGGACATGAGCATCGACGAGAAGCCCACGACCCGCGAGGCCCAGACGGGTTTCGAGCACATCGACATCCTGTGGATCTCTGAGGGGATGAGCTGCGACGGCGACACGGTGGCGATGACCGCCGCGACGCAACCGCCGATCGAGGACATCGCCCTCGGCCTCATCCCCGGGCTGCCCCGGGTCACCCTGCACAACAAGGTCCTGTCACCGGCCCAGGGCGGCGAGCAGTTCCTGGCACCGTTCCGCGCGGCGGCCGCCGGCGAGCTGGAGCCGTTCATCCTCGTCATCGAGGGATCCGTGCCCAACCAGAACATCATCGAGGGCGACGGCTACTGGACGTCCTTCGGCAACGACCCGCAGACCGGCGAGCCGCTCACCCTGAACTGGTGGATCGACCGCCTCGCCCCGAAGGCCTGGGCGGTGGTCGCGGCCGGTACCTGCGCGACGTATGGCGGCATCCACGCGATGGCCGGCAACCCGACAGGATGCATGGGCCTGGCCGACTACCTCGGCTGGGATTTCACGTCGACCGGCGGACTGCCGATCGTCAACGTGCCCGGATGCCCGATCCAGCCCGACAACTTCATGGAGACGCTGACCTGGGTGCTGTACCACGCCGCGGGCAGCGCTCCCCCGCCTCCGCTGGACAAGATGCTGCGCCCGCAGTGGCTGTTCGGCAAGACGGTCCACGAGGGCTGCGACCGGGCCGGCTACTACGAGCAGGCCGACTTCGCCAAGGACTACAACTCTCCCAAGTGCCAGGTGAAGGTCGGCTGCTGGGGACCGGTCGTCAACTGCGACGTGCCCAAGCGCGGCTGGATGGGCGGCGTCGGCGGCTGTCCCAACGTCGGCGGCATCTGCATCGGCTGCACGATGCCCGGCTTCCCCGACAAGTTCATGCCGTTCATGGACGAGCCCCCGGGCGGATCGATGTCCTCGGCCCTCAACAAGCCGTACGGCATGTTCATCCGCCGGATGCGCGGCTTCACCAACCAGACGGTGAACACCGAACCCAAGTGGCGCCACAACAAGCCCGAACTGACCAGCGGATACAACCCGCGCTGGCGTCCGTGACCGGCCGGAGGGCGAAGGAGACCGAAAGATGGCACTGACCGATCGGACGCGAGCGCCGCAGCGCGCCGGCGAACAGCTCGTCGAGATGGCCTGGGACCCGATCACCCGGATCATCGGCAACCTCGGCATCTACACGAAGATCGATTTCGCGAACCGGCAGGTGGCCGAATGCCATGCCACCTCGTCGCTGTTCCGCGGCTACTCGGTGTTCATGAAGGGCAAGGATCCGCGCGACGCCGGCTTCATCACCAGCCGGATCTGCGGCATCTGCGGGGACAACCACACGACCTGCTCGGTGTACGCCCAGAACATGGCGTACGGCATCAAGACCCCGCCGCTCGGCGAGGACATCATCAACCTCGGCGAGGCCGCCGAGTACATGTTCGACCACACGCTCTTCCAGGACAACCTGGTGTTCGTCGACTTCTGCGAGGCGATGGTCAAGGCGACGAACCCGAGCGTGCTGCAGCGGGCGCAGCGGACGGAGGCACCGGGCGCGGAGATCCACGGCTACCGGACGATCGCCGAGATCATGGAGGCCTTCAACCCGTTCGAAGGCGAGGTGTACAAGCAGGCGCTGCAGGTCAGCCGCACGACCAGGGAGATGTTCTGCCTGATGGAGGGGCGGCACGTCCACCCCTCGACCGTCTACCCGGGCGGCGTCGGGACGATGCCCGAGCCGAGCCTGTTCACCGACTACCTGAGCCGCCTCATCTCGATCATCGACTTCGTCAAACAGGCCGTCGCGATGAACGACGACGTCTTCGACTTCTTCTACGAGGCCCTGCCCGGGTACGAGGAGGTCGGGCGCAGACGCGTCCTGCTCGGCTGCTGGGGCGCCTGGCAGGACCCCGAGGTCGTCGACTACCGGTACGAGAACATGACCCACTGGGGCCGGGCGATGAACGTCACCCCCGGCGTGGTCGTGGACGGCCAGCTGGTCACGACCGACCTCGTCGACATCAACCTCGGCATCCGCATCCTGCTCGGCAGCTCCTACTACGAGGACTGGGTCAACGAGGATCCGTTCGTCACCCACGACCCGCTGGGCAACCCCGTCGACATGCGCCACCCGTGGAACCAGACGACGCTCCCGATGCCGCAGAAGCGGGACTTCGAGAACAAGTACAGCTGGGTGATGAGCCCGCGCTGGTACGACAAGCGCACCGGTGAGAACCTGGCCCTCGACACGGGCGGCGGGCCGTTCGCCCGCCTCTACACCACGGCGCTCGCCGGCCTGGTCGACACGCCGTACGTCAAGGCGACCGGCTCCAGCGTGCGCATCAGCCTGCCCCGCGGCGACAAGCTCCCGGAGACGACCCTGGAGTGGCGTATCCCGCAGTGGTCCAACGCGATCGAACGGGACCGCGCCCGGGCGTACTTCATCGCCTACGCGGCCGCCATGTCCCTCCACTTCCTCGAGCGCGCCATGGAACGCGTCCGCGCCGGGGACGTCAAGGTCTTCCAGGACTTCACGGTCCCGGACGAGGGCATCGGCTGCGGATTCCACGAAGCGGTACGCGGCGTGCTGTCCCACCACCTCGTCATCAAGGACAAGAAGATCGCCAACTACCACCCCTATCCGCCGACCCCGTGGAACGCCAGTCCCCGTGACATCCACGGCGTTCCCGGACCGTACGAGGACGCCGTCCAGGACATGCCGATCTTCGAGGAGAACGGCCCGGACGACTTCAAGGGCGTCGACATCATGCGCGCCGTCCGCAGCTTCGATCCCTGCCTGCCCTGCGGCGTCCACATGTACCTCGGCAACGGCACCGTGCTGAAGAAGCTCCACTCGCCGACGTTCGGAGCAAGCCATGGCTGACCCGCCGGCCGCCGGCCTCCCGAAGGACCCGCCGGCCGGCGGCCTGCCGGAGGCCGAGGTCGAGGACCGGCTCGCCCGCCTCGACGGTCTTCTCGAGCGGCTCGAGCAGGCCACCGGGCCCGTCGCCGAGACCGCGGCGCAGGCGATCGAGGCCCTCACGGAGGTGTACGGCACCGCGCTCGCCCGCCTGACGGCCCTGGTCGGCGGGCTGCCGGAGCTCGCCTCGGCGCTCACCCGGGACGAGCTGGTGCACCACCTCCTCATCCTGCACGGCATCCACCCGCAGCCGGTCGAGGAACGCGTCGCGCGGGTGCTCGACGACGCCCTTCGAGCAGGCGGCGGCACGGTCGAACTGGCCGAGATCACCGGCGACGTCGCGCGTCTTCGATGGTCCGGGGGCCGGGGCTGCGCGTCGTCGGCGGCGGCGGTCGAAGGGGCCATCGCCGACGCCGTGCTCGCCGTGGCCCCCGAGCTGCGGCGGGTCGAGGTCACACCCGCCGAGCGCGCCCCGGCGGTGATTCCCGCCGATTCCCTGCTGCGCCGGCCGGCCGACCGGATTCCGGACAGGACGGCGTGAAGAGCACGGGTGCGCTGCGGCGCGTGGTCGACCGCGCGACGGCGGCCGGCCGGCCCGGGCGGCCGTGCGAGCTCTGCTCCCTGCCGATCGCGGAGAACCACCGGCACCTGCTGGATCTCCAGGCGGACGAGCCGCGGTGCGTCTGCTACGCGTGCTCGGTGCTCTTCCAGCGGGACGAGGCCGGTGAGGGGCACTTCCGGCTGATTCCCGACCGCCGCGTCCCGCTCCCCGCGTTCGCGCCGGCGGCGGTGGGCGTCCCGGTCGGGCTGGCGTTCTTCGTCCGGCGTCCGGACGGCCGCGTCATCGCGCACTATCCGAGCCCGGCCGGCGCGACGCGGTGGGAGGTCGATCCGCCGCGATGGCGGTCCGCCGTCAAGGGCATCGGACCGATGACGTCCCTGGCGGCCGACGTCGAGGCGGTCCTCGTCAACACCGCCCGGGGATGCACGGAGGCCTGGCTGGTCCCCATCGACGACTGCTACCGCCTGGTCGCGATCGTACGGCGGCACTGGACGGGTATGTCGGGCGGCGAGGTGGTATGGACCGAGATCGAGGGATTCTTCGATGAGCTGAGGAGATGCCATGGGACGGATCCGGGTCGGTAAGCCGGACGTCAGGCCGGACACCCCGGCCCACGTGCGCGGCATACGGGAGGGCAACGCGAGGCGGAGGCTCAGCAGGCAGATCGGCCACCGCAGGGACGGCACCGCCGACGCGCGCCGTTCCACGGGGGTCAAGCCGAGGAAGCACAACGCGATCCTCAAGATCATGCCCAACCTGCCACCTGGCTGACACCGATCGGAGGAACCATCATGATCAAGAAGGCACTGATCGGCGCGGCGATCGCCGGTGTCGTCGTCGTGGCCATCCGAGAGTTCCCCGCGCTCAGGCGCGAGATCAAGATCTGGCGCATGTGACACCGCCCCGCGGTGGGCGTCCTGAGGGGACGGCGCCGCGACCTCTGGCCGGGGGTCGCGGCGCCGTCCTCCCGCGAAGACCGCGCCTCCCGATGACGCGTCATCTGGTGATCGACCGGATCCGTAGCCGTGCATACGACGGGCGATCGAGGAAATCACCGCTGGTATGGCCACTGCGTACGCCGGACATTCCCTGCCGCACGTCCTGCGGGAGTACGCCGTCGTCGCCGACGGCGAACGCGGAGCCCTGATCGGCCCGGAAGGGGACGTGGCATGGATGTGTTTTCCCTCCTGGGAGTCACCGGCGGTCTTCAGCGGGCTGGTCGGCGGTCGGGGCCGTTACACCGTCCAGCCGGTCGACGAGTGGCGCGTCTGGGGCGGCTACTACGAAGACCGCAGCCTGATCTGGCGAAGCCGCTGGGTCACCCCTGCCGGCGCCGTGGAATCCCGGGAGTCCCTGCTCCGCCCGGCACATCGTGACCGTGCCGTCCTGCTCCGCCAGATCCACGCCGTCCGGGGCCCGGCTCGCGTCCAGGTACGCCTTGATCTGCACGGCGACTTCGGGAAGCACACGATGACCGGGCTGCGGCTCGAGGACGGCATCTGGACGGCCCGCAGCGGCTCCGTCCGCATGCGCTGGGCCGGGGCCGCGAAGGCCGAGCATGACGACGACGGCCTGCTGCTGATCATGGACCTTCCCGAAGGTCAGTCCCACGACCTGGTGCTGGAGCTGACCACCGGCCGTCCCGACGGGTCCCTCTCCCCGCACGACCTGTGGGCGGCCACCGAGGCCGACTGGCGCGCCTGCGTACCGGCCTGCGAGGACACCATCGCACCCCGCGACGCCCAGCTCGCCTACGCGGTACTGACCGGTCTCACCAGCAGCTGCGGCGGAATGGCCGCCGCGGCCACCACGTCGCTGCCCGAGCGGATGGGATACGACCGCAACTACGACTATCGGTACGCCTGGATCCGCGATCAGTGCTACGCCGGCCAGGCCGTCGCCGTCCACGGTGCCCGGCCGCGGTTGCTGGACGCCGCCACCGGGTTCGTGGCGGAGCGCCTGCTGGCCGATGGCGCCCGTCTCAAACCCGCCTATACGGTCACCGGAGACGCCGTCCCCGACGAGGGACAACGCGACCTCCCCGGGGTATCCCGGTTCCCGGCTCATCACCGGCAATCGCGTCAACGACCAGTTCCAGCTGGACGCCGTCGGTGAGGCTCTCCACCTCTTCGCCACCGCCGCCCGGATCGATCGGTTGTCGCAGGAGGCGGCCCGCGCCGCACGCGTCGCCGTCGACGTCATCGCCGCGCGCTGGCACCGCCCCGACGCCGGGATCTGGGAGATCGACGACCGATGCTGGACCCAGTCACGGCTGGCCTGCGTCGCCGGCCTGCGGGCGGCCGCGGCGGCCATCGCGGCACCGCCCGAGCGATCGGAATGGCTCGCCCTGGCCGAGACGATCCTCGCCGAGACCACCCGCACGAGCCTCAGCCCCGCCGGGCACTGGCGCCGTGCGCCCGACGACAACCGGATCGACGCGTCCTTGCTGATCCCGCCGATCAGAGGTGCCCTTCCCGCGGACGATCCCCGCACCGTCGCCACCCTGAACGCCGTCCGCGAACGTCTGGTCGAAGACGGGTTCGTCTACCGGTACGCGATCGACGAACGCCCGCTCGGCGACGCCGAAGGGGCCTTCATGCTCTGCGGCTTCTTCCTCGCCCTCGCCGAACACCACCAGGGCGACATCCCGCAGGCCGTACGCCGCTTCGAACGCATCAGGTCCGGCTGCAGCACCACCGGCCTGTTCACCGAGGAGTACGACACCCGCCAGCGTCAGCTCCGCGCCAACCTGCCGCAGGCGTTCGTCCACGCGGCCTTCCTCGAGGCGGCGGCACGGCTCGCCGTCGATTCACCGTGAATCACGGGGAGGAGCGCCCCTCGTCGAGCCGGCCGGGCACCGGGTGCCGGACCCGGGCCGGACGGACGTGGCCGTCCGGCCCGAGTCCGGCTCGATCAGGGGTGCGCGGCGGCGCCGGGAGGCGCTGAATCGTCGACGCTGACCGAGAACAGGCTCATGTTGCCGACGGCCGGCAGGGTGACGTAGGCGAGCGTCTTGCCCGCCGGCAGCAATCGGACCTCGCCGTACAGGCTGACGTCGTGCGGGCCCTTGCCGCCGGTGAGCGGCTGGTTCCACTGGCCGGTCGACACGATCGAACTCGAGGCCACCGGCGCGTTGCCGTACCAGTCGGCGAAGTCGATCGGCACGTCGGCCGACGTGCCGTCGGTGAACGTCGCCTTGAGCGTGCCGCGTCCCACTCCGTTGTGGGCCGCGCCGAGGACGACCAGGGCCCTGCCGGTGCCGCCGACCTTGACGACCTGCCCGGACGCGCTGACCGCGTCCGGCGTGCCGGGGGCCTGTGCGGGGAACACGGTCGTGGCGGTGCCGACCTTCACCGTGCCGCCCGGGGTGACGCCGTCGGCCGCGAGGCTCTGTGCCGAGTAGCTGTACCCGCTGCCGTCGAAGTTGCCGGGACCGGGATCGCCGTTGGCGGTGACGCCGACGGTGTCGGCGGCGGCCTCCATCGAGGCGTACGGCACGTTCAGCCGCGCCGTCCGGGTGGCCGACATCCTTCGGCCGTCCACGCGTCCGCTGAGGGTGACGGCCAGGCTGGTCGCGCCCTGCACAGCGCCGGCCGGCACCGTGACGCGGAAGGTCCGACTCGCCGACCGGCCGGCCTGGACCGTCCCGAGGTGGCCCTTCTGCGGGACGACCCGCCAGCCGGCCGGTGCGGAGACCTTGAGCGCGGCCGAGGTGAGCGGAACGTCGGACAGGTTGCCGACCTGCACGGTCGCCGTGTAGGTGGTCCCGGGCTCGACGACGCCGGGCAGCTCGGCGATCTCGAAGCGGACCGGACCGTCGGTCTTCCGGACCCGGTACGTGGCGCGCAGCGGCAGCGAGGCCGAGGAGCCGCCGACCGCGATCGGGTAGGAACCGTCCTGGACGGTGAAGGCCTGGGCGCCGCTGTCCCAGTAGGACAGCTCCCGCGGGTTCACCGTGAGGGTGACCGTCCTGGTCTGGTGCGGGGCGAGCTCGACCTTGCCGAAGGCGCCCAGCTCCTTGGGCGCGGTCGGCGCCAGCGTGTCCGGTTTGCCGACGTACACCTGCGGCGCCTCGGCGCCCGCCCGGTCGCCGGTGTTGGTGACCTTGAATGACACGGTCACCGGGTCGCGCGAGTCACCCGAGAAGTGGTGGAGCCGCAGGTCGCTGTAGCGGAAGCGGGTGTAGGACAGGCCGTGGCCGAACGGGAACAGCGGGGTCTCGTCGTGCTGGTCGTACCACCGGTAGCCGACGTAGACGCCCTCGGAGTAGGAGGTCTCGCCGTCGATGCCGGGGTACTGCGCGGGCGTGCCGACCGGCGTCTGCGCGTTGCTCGCGGGCCAGGTCTGCGGCAGCTTGCCGGAGGGGTTCACGTCGCCCCACAGCAGTTGCGCGGTGGCCGCGCCGCCCCGGGCCCCTGGGTACCAGGTCTGCAGCACGCCTTCGACCTGCTTCAGCCAGGGCATGAGCACCGCCGAACCGGTCTGGAGTACGACCACGGTGTGCGGATTGGCCTTCGCCACCGCGTCGACCAGGGCGTCCTGGCCGCCCGGCAGGCTCAGGTTGGACCGGTCGGTGCCCTCGGCCTCACCGTCCTTCACGAACACCAGGGCGACCTGGGCCGTCTTCGCGGTCGCCGCCGCCTGGCCGAGGTCGGAGCCGTCGGCGTAGGAGACGGTGGCCGACGAACCGGCGCGGGAGACGATGGCATCGTAGGCGTTGTCCATCGACAGCGGGTTGACCTTGCTGCTGCCTCCGCCCTGGGCGGAGGCCTTCGCCGGGGTGCCGATGACGGCGATGTCGTGCGTCGAGGAGCCCAGGGGCAGGACGTCCCCGTCGTTCTTCAGCAGCACCGCGCTCTGGGCCTCGATCCGCTGGGCGGCCGCGTTGTCGGCGTCCTGGTCGATCGGGCCGCGGGCGGTGGTGTCGCGGTCGAACAGCCCGAATTCGAACAGCACCTTGAGCGTCTCGCGCACCCGGGCGTCGATGTCGGCCATCGTGATCGAGCCCTTGTCCAGCGCGGCCCGCACGTTGGGCAGGGTGTTGAACACCCCGGTCGGCAGCTCGACGTTCAACCCGTCCTTGATCGACGTGGTGGCGTGCGTGGCCGGGTAGTCGGACACCACGAAGCCCGTGAAGCCCAGCTGCGAGCGCAGCGACCCGAGAGTCTCGCTGTCGTCGCAGGCGTAGACGTCGTTGACCCGGTTGTAGGAGCACATCGCCGCTCCGGGCCTGCCGTCGGCGACGGCCACGCCGAAGTTCTTCTCGTAGATCTCGTGCAGCGTACGGTCGTCCATGTTCGCCGACACGGTCTTGCGATTGGTCTCCTGGTTGTTGGCCACATAGTGCTTCACCGTGGCGATCACGCCGTGGCGCTGGATGCCGCGGACGTCCGCGCCGGCCATCGTGCCGGACAGGAACGGGTCCTCGCTGAAGTACTCGAAGTTACGGCCGTTCACGGGCACGCGCTGGATGTTCTGTCCGGGGCCGAACACCACGTCCTGGCCGAGCGCCCGGGCGTCGCCGCCGAGCACCGAGCCGTACTCCTCGGCGAGCCGCGTGTCGAAGCCGGCCGCGAGGGCCGACGGGGACGGCAGCGCGGTGCTCTTGTCGACGCGGTCGCGCACACCGGCCGGGCCGTCGGTCATGGTGATGCCGGGAACGTGCAGCCGCGGGATCGGCGCGATGTACCCGACAGCGGGGACGGGGGCGTCCGCACTCCCGTGCAGCATGTTCACCTTGTCGGCGAGCGTCATCGCCGCGAGCAGTTCGTCCGCCCGTGACGATGGGCTCTGGGCTGTGTTCATCCACGGCTGTCCGGCGTCGGCCGACGCGGACTGAACGGGGACGAGCAGCCCTCCGGCGGCGATCGCCACGCCGGCGATCGCCGCCCACAGACGCCGGGGTCTGCGCCCGTGGGCACGTGATCTGGTCATGTTTCGACGCACATCCTTGGCGAGGTGGGTGGTCGGTGAGGTGGGTGCGTCGGTAGCCGGGAGGCCTACCGAAATGATCAAGGTAGGTTCGCCGCCAATTCACCGTCAAGATCTTGAAATTCCACCTGCCTCCGTCTTAGCGGCATCGGTGACGAGGGCCTTGACCATCCGCACGGAAGGCGATTACGTTCGTTAGGGAGTCTTCCTAACAGTTCCGTCCCGATCCCCGCCGGAGGAACTCGATGACCGCAGGACGCGCCCGTGCTCTCCTCTGTGCCCTCTGGGCCTGCGCACTCGTACTGGCCCTCGGCGGTGCGGCCGCCGCGGCGAGGGCCCCGGTCGCACCGGGCCCGATCACGCGGGTCTCAGCCGGTTCGGGCGCCGCGACCGCCCTGGCCGGATACCGGATCCAGTCCTCGGCCAAGGTGACGGACTCGGGCGCCGCCATCTCGACCCCGGGATACACGGGCGCGTCCGGCTGGTACTCGGCCGGCCCGCGCTCGACCGTCCTGGCCGCGCTCCTCGCGAACGGCAAGTACGGCGACCCGTTCTACTCGACCGCGCTGAAGTCCATCCCGGCGAGCGACTTCACCGTGCCGTGGTGGTACCGCACGGACTTCACCCTCGGCTCGGAACCGGACCTGCACACCTTCCTCGACTTCAGCGGCGTCATCTCCAGCGCGGACGTCTGGGTCAACGGCACGCGGGTGGCGACCGCCGCGCAGACCGCCGGCGCCTATCCCCGGTACCAGCCGGACATCACCGCGCTCGTGCACCCCGGCGCCAACTCCGTGGCGTTCTCGGTGAACCCCAACGACCCGGACAAGAACCTCACGACCGGTTGGATCGACTGGGTGCAGTCGCCACCCGACCACAACATGGGCCTGTTCCGCGACGTGTTCGTCCGGCGCAGCGGCGCCGTGGCGCTTCGGGGCGCCCACGTCACGACGAAGCTCGCCGTGGCCGCGCTGGACAAGGCCGACCTGACCGTCAAGGTGGACGCCCGGAACGACTCCTCCGCGACGGTGCAGGCGACGGTCGCCGGCACCGCCGGCCCGGCGTCCTTCTCCCAGGACGTGTCCCTCGCGGCCCACGAGACCAAGACGCTGACGTTCACCTCGTCGATCGCGAACCCGAAGGTCTGGTGGCCGTACGGGATGGGCGGCCAGCCGCTCTACGACCTCGACCTCACGGCCACCGTGGGCGGGGCCGCGACCGACACGGCGCACGAGCGGTTCGGCGTCCGCGACGTGCGCTCCGCGCTGAACTCCGACGGCGCCCGCACGTACACGATCAACGGCAGGCCGCTGCTCATCCGCGGCGGTGGCTGGTCCCCCGACCTGTTCCTGCGCCCCGACCGCACCTACCTCGAGGACCGGATCCGCTACACGCGTGACCTCGGGCTCAACACGATCCGGCTGGAGGGGCACCTGGAGCCGGACGACTTCTTCGACCTGGCCGACGAGTACGGCATCCTGACCCTGCCCGGCTGGGAGTGCTGCGACAAGTGGCAGAGCCTGAGCGGCTGGAGCAGCGCGGACCACACCGTCGCGAAGGCGTCGATGGCCGCCGAGGCCGCGCGGCTCCGCGACCACCCGAGCGTCATCTCCTTCCTGATCGGCAGCGACGAGGCGCCGACCAAGCAGGTGGAGCAGGAGTACGTCGACGCGCTGAAGGCGGCGGACTGGCCGAACCCGATCGTCCCGGCGGCGTCGGACGCGTCCGCGCCGATCACGGGCTCGTCCGGGATGAAGATGACCGGACCGTACGACTGGGTCCCGCCGAACTACTGGTACACGAAGAAGGAGGGCGGAGCGTACGGCTTCAACTCCGAGACGAGCGCGGGCCCGGACGTGCCGACCCTCGACACGCTCCACCGGATGATGAGCTCGAGCGAGCTCGACTCGCTGTGGCAGAACCCCTCCGCGAAGCAGTACCACCGCTCGCCGTCCAGCACGTTCGGCACCCTGAAGATCTTCGACAACGCGCTCATCGGCCGCTACGGCAAGCCGACGAGCCTGGAGGACTACGTACGCAAGGCGCAGCTCGCCCAGTACGAGGCGGTGCGCGCGCAGTTCGAGGCGTACGGCCGGAACTTCACCGACTCCTCCAAGCCGTCCACGGGCGTCGTCTACTGGATGCTGAACAGCGGCTGGACCTCCCTGCACTGGCAGCTGTTCGACTACTACCTCGACCAGGGCGGCTCCTACTACGGCGCCAAGGAGGCGAACCGGCCGCTGCACGCGCAGTACTCCTATGACGACCGGTCGGTCGCCGTGGTGAACTCGGGCCACGGCACGGCGTCCGGCCTCACGGTGAAGGCCGACGTGTACAACCTCGACGGCACCTCCAAGTACTCGAAGACCGCGACCGTGAGCGTGCCCGGCGACGGCGGCCATGCGACGGCGCTGACCCTCCCGTCGTCGATCAGCGGCCTGTCCACGACCTACCTGGTGCGCCTGACGGTCGCCGGCGAGGACGGCCGCGAGATCGACCGCAACGTGTACTGGCTGTCCACCAAGAAGGACGTCATCGACTGGTCGAAGAACGACTGGTACTACGTGCCGACGTCGAGCTACGCCGACCTCAGCGGACTGTCCGGCATGGCGGCGGCGCCGGTGAGCGCGGCGGTCTCCTCGGCGGCGTCCGCGGACGGCACCACCACGACCACGGTGACGCTCAAGAACACGGGCACGGGCAAGGTGCCGGCGTTCTACCTCGACGCCCACGTCGTCGACGCGTCCGGCAAGCCGGTGCTCCCGGTGCGGTGGTCGGACGACGCGGTCAGCCTGTGGCCCGGCGAGTCGACCGTGCTTACCGCCACCTACCGTACGTCCGACCTGCACGGATCCACGGCCGGAGTCCGCGTCTCCGGCTGGAACGTGGCCACCCGGACGGTCACCGGGTGACGAATGCCCGGGTCGGACCGGATCCGCGCGGTGGCGTAGCGTGTACGTCACCGCGCGGGCCGTTCCCCGACGAGGCGTCGGCGCAACGCGTTCGCCTGTCCTCGGAGGGTCGCAGGTGCCGATCGAAACAGCGGAGTTCGGGCGTACCGGTCACGACAGCACGCGTGTCATCTTCGGCGCAGCGGCGCTGGCCGCGGTGTCCCAGAGCGTCGCGGACCAGACCTTCGACGTGATCCTCGAGCACGGGATCAACCACATCGACGTGGCCGCCTCCTACGGCGAGGCGGAGGTGCGGCTCCGGCCGCTGCTGCGGCGGGAGCCGGACCGGTTCTTCCTGGCGACCAAGACCGGCGAGCGCACGGCGACGGGCGCGCGTGAGGAGCTTCACCGGTCGCTGGACCGCCTCGGCGTCGACCACGTCGACCTGTGGCAGTTGCACTCCCTGGCCGACCCGATCGAGTGGGACATCGCCCTCAGCCCCGACGGGGCGCTCGAGGCCGCCCTGGCGGCGCGGGAGGAAGGGCTCGTGCGGTGGATCGGCGTGACCGGCCACGGCACGCAGATCGCGGCGAGCCACCGGCGGAGCCTGGAGAGGTTCGACTTCGACTCGGTCCTGCTGCCGTACAACTACCTCACCCTGCGCAATCCCTACTACGCGGACAACTTCGAGGCTCTGTACCAGACGTGCCAGGAGCGTCAGGTGGCGATGCAGACGATCAAGTCGATCGCGCTGCGTCCGTGGATGGGCCGCCCGCACACCCGGTCCACCTGGTACGAACCGCTGGAGCGGCAGGACGACATCGACCTCGCCGTCTGGTGGGCGCTCAGCCGGCCCGGCGTCTTCGTCAACAGCGTCGGCGACGTCGACCTGCTGCCCCGCGTCCTCGACGCCGCCTCCCGTTTCGGCGAAGCACCCGACGACGCCGCGATGGACGCGCTGGTCCAGCGGTCCCAGGCCGAGCCGCTGTTCGTCTGATCCCCGGCCGTCAGTGCAACTCGTCGGAGAGGTGCACGAAGCGGTGGCCTGCCGCCAGCAGGCGGGGCACGGCGGCGGCGATGCCCTCCGCCGTGCCGCCCTTGGGCTGGTTCATGTGGCAGATCACGATCGAGCCGTCGGCGGCGCCCCCGACGGCGTGGTGGACCTCCGCGGGGGTGAACGTGGCGCCCGCGTCGCCGTTGACGCTGAAGCCGACGAAGCGCTCCCCGATGTCGGTGACGATCCGCGCCGCGACGTCGTCGCAGTACGCGGTGCCGGACCGGAAGAAACGCGGCGGTGAGCCCAGCAGCCGGGTCAGCTTGACATGGTTGCCGGCGACCTCGTCGTACACCTCACCGGCGCTGCGCGTGCCGGCGATCCCGTACGCCGACCGCCCGGTGACCGACAGCGGACGGTGCCGGGTGCCGTGGTTGGCGATCTCGAACAGCGGTTCGCGGGACAGCCGGCGGAAGACCGCCGGGTTGGCGTCGATCCAGCGGGAGTTGATGAAGAGGGTCGCCGGCACCTCCCGCCGGCGCAGAAAGTCGATCAGCTTGTGGTCGTAGCCGCTCCCGCCCGGACCGCCGCAGGCGTCGAAGGTCAGCGCGATCGCACCTCGGGTGGGCAGTGCGCGTACCGTCCCGGGCGCGCCGAACCCCCAGGTGTGCGGCTTCAGCCGCCCGTAGCGGGCCACCACCTCGGCACGCGTCGCCGTGTGGGCGGCGGCGGGCCGCGGGGTGAGGCTCGGCCTGCCGCTTCCGGTCCCGGGGCCGGGCGCCCCGCTGCCGGCCCGGCCACCGCGGGCCGTGCCGGACGGGCCCGCGCAGCCGGCGAGCGCGCTCGCCGCCATGGCCGCCAGGACCGCACGGCGGCTGGGAGGCATTCGGTGGTCCACACCGTAATCATGGTGCGTACGGCGTTCACGCCAGGTTAAGCATCGACGGAGTCGGTGGCGTCCGGGACGTCGGCGAAGGTGACGGCCGAGTGGCGGCGGGCCTGACGGGTAGTCATGCGGAAGCGGTTCTGCCCCTTCCCAAATCCGGTCGGCTGGAGTAGACAGACGGGGAAACTGATCGGCGAATCAGTATCGGGGGCGCCGGACCGGCAGAGAGGCGATGCCAATGGCCGCGATCCCCGACGACTTCACCGGCCGCTGGGAACACGAGAAGACCCACCTGCGGAAGTCCTTCTTCCGGCTCGACATCGCGGCGTTCCTGATCTGCGCCCTGGTCGGCCTCGACACGCTCGGCACGGTCGCGGCCAAGGGCCCGCAGGGCCTGGTCTGGCTGCTGTTCCTCGCGGTGTTCTTCTTCCTGCCGTACGGGCTGCTCGCCGCCGAGCTCGGGTCCTCGTTCCCGTTCGAGGGCGGGCCGTACGTGTGGACGAAACTGGCCTTCGGCCGGTTCGCCGCAGGGGTCAACCAGGTGCTCTACTGGATCTCCAACCCGGTGTGGCTCGGCGGCACGCTCACCATCGTCGCCGTCACCACGTGGGAGAAGTTCTTCTTCGACCTGCCGGGCACCTGGAAGTACCTCGGCGGCGCGATCTTCATCTGGATCGGCGCGCTCGCGGTGCTGCTGGCGTTCCGCATCGGCAAGTGGCTGCCCACCGTCGGGGCGATCGCACGCGTCGTCCTGATCGGCACCTTCCTCTTCTCGGTGATCCTCTATGGCGCGAAGCACGGCGTCCACCTGCACGGACGCGATTTCAAGCCCAGCTACGTCGGCTTCGTCGGGCTGGTCCCGGTCCTCGTCTACAACTACGTCGGCTTCGAGCTGCCCAGCACGGCGGCCGAGGAGATGACCGCCCCGCAGCGGGACGTGCCCTTCGCCATCGCCCGCTCCGGGGTCCTCGCGGTCGTCCTGTACGGCGCGCCGATCCTCGGGACTCTCCTGGTGCTGCCGGGCAGGGCCATCGGCAGCCTGGGCGGGTTCGTCGACGCGTGCAAGGCCGTGTTCACGGTGTACGGCGGGCACGTCGCGGCCAACGGCTCGGTGACGCTGACCGGCGCTGGTTCGGTGATGGGCAAGATCGCCGCGCTCGGCCTCATCATCGGGGTGCTGACCAGCGGAATCACCTGGTCGATGGGCGGCGACCGCGCTCAGGCGGTGGCGTGCGCGGACGGCGCGGGGCCGGCGTTCCTCGGGAGGTTCTCGGCGCGCTTCGGCACGCCGATCCGGGTGAACCTCCTGTCGTCCGTGCTGTCCACGGCCGTCATGGTGGCGGCGTTCCTGATCACCAAGGGCGACGCGCAGAAGTACTTCTCCGCCGTGCTCGGACTGGCCATCTCCACCACCTTCATCTCCTACATGCTCGCCTTCCCCAGCCTGTACGTCCTGCGGCGCAGGCTGCCGGACGTCGAGCGGCCCTACCGGTCCCCCGCCGTGGGCCTGGTCGCGGCGCTGCCGACGTTCTTCGTGGTGTTCACCCTCGTCCAGCTCGTGTGGCCGGGGCTGGGGGTGGGGTGGTTCGGCACGTCGGGTGACCCCGCCGACTCGCTGCCGGCGGGCTTCGCGCACGACCGGCTCGGCTACCTGCTGAGCCAGTTGGTGCCGCTCGCCCTGTGCGTCGGCCTCGGCGTGCTGTTCTACGTGCTCGGAACGCCGACGCGACGGGCACGCCGGGCGGAGCCGGAGCCCGCGGCGGACACCTGAGTCAGAAGGAAGGACACGTGCCCTTGTCCGGTCCCGGGGCGCGACGGATACTGACTCAAGAATCAGTAAGGAGTCGCCATGTACGACGTCGTGGTGGTCGGCGGTGGGCACAACGGCCTCGTGGCCGCCGCCTACCTGGCAAAGGCGGGGCTGCGGGTCTGCGTCTGCGAGGCGCGCGAGGTGGTGGGCGGGGCCGCGGTGAGCGAGCATCCCTTCGGCCCGGACTACACGGTCACGTCCCTGTCGTACGTGGTGAGCCTGCTGCCGCCCGCCCTGGTCCGCGACCTGCGGCTCGACCGGCACGGCTACCACGTGTACCCGCAGGGCCCGTACTTCGCGCCGCGCGCCGACGGCGGGCACCTGCGGCTGCCCGACGACCCGGCGCGACGCCGGGAGGAGATCGAGCGCTTCTCCTCCAAAGACGCCGCCGCGTACGAGCGGTGGGACTCCTGGATGGGCAAGCTGGGTCGGCTCCTCGGCCCGCTGCTCGACCAGATCCCGCCGAAAATCGGCTCGCACCGGCCCGCCGACCTCCTCCGGCAGGCCGGGCTGCTGCGCACCCTGCGCGGCGTGGACGAGCGCTCGGCGGTCGACATCACCCGGATCCTGACCGACAGCATCGCCGACCTGGTGGAGGACTTCTTCCACTCGGACGCGATGCGGGGCGTGCTGTCGGTGTCCGGCGTCATCGGCACCTGGGCCGGCCCCCGGTCCGCCGGGACGGCGTACGTCATGCTGCACCACCACGTCGGCGAGACCGCGTGGGGGTTCCCGCGCGGCGGCATGGGCGGGGTGACCCGGGCGCTGGCCGCCGCCGCCCGCGGGTTCGGCGCCGAGATCCGCACGGCCGCGCCGGTGGCCCGCATCGACGTCCGCTCCGGCCGGGCCACCGGCGTCACGCTGGAGTCCGGCGAGGAGCTGACGGCCGGCACCGTCATCACGACGGCGCACCCGAAGATCTCGTTCCTGCGGCTCCTCGAGCGCCGGGACCTGCCGGCGGACTTCGTCGCGGACATCGAGCGCTGGAAGACCCGCAGCGGCACCGTCAAAATCAACCTGGCGGTGGACCGGCTGCCGGAGTTCCGCGGGATCTCCGGCTTCGACCCGGAGGTGCACGGCGGCACGATCGTGCTCGCCGAGTCCCTCGACGACATCGAGGGCGCCTTCCAGGACGCCGTGGCCGGCCGGGCCGCCGAGCTGCCGTTCGCCGACGTGTGCATTCCCAGCGTGTTCGACGACTCCCTGGCGCCCGAGGGGCACCACATCGTGTCGATGTTCACCCAGTGGGTGCCGCACACCTGGCACACCGCGCAGCCCGCGGCGGAGCTCGAGGCGTACGCCGACCGGATGGTCGCCCGGATGGAGGCGGTCGCGCCGGGCTTCGCCTCCTCGGTCCTGCATCGGCAGGTGATCGGGCCGTACGACATGGAGCACCGGTACAACCTCATCGGCGGCAACATCTTCCACGGCGAGCTGACGCCGGGCCAGATGTTCCACGCGCGCCCGGCGGCCGGCTACGCCGACCTACGCACGCCGATCAAGGGGCTCTACCAGGCCGGCTCGGCCACGCACGGAGGCGGCGGCGTCACCGGAGTGCCCGGCCGCAACGTCGTCGCGCAGGTGCTCAAGGACCGCCGGAGGCGCCGATGACCCGGCTAGAGGGACTCGAGGCCGAGCTCGCGGGCGGCCTGGTCGTACGCCCACGCCTCGGCCTGTCTGCGCGTCAGCACGCCGCGGTGCACGGTCGTCTGCACCGACAGCCCGTCGATCAGCGCGGTGATGCGCCACGCCGCGGCCTCCGGATCGGCGCAGGAGAACTCCCCCGCCGCGACGCCCTCCGCGATGATCCCCGCGATCGTGTCGCGCCACCGCAGGTCGAGGCGGCGGCAGACGCGGCGCAGCTCGGGCTCGCGCAGGGCGGCCGACCAGCCGTCGATCCACAGCCGCCAGCCCGGCGCCGCCGACCCACTGGGGTGGTACAGGCGCAGCGCCCGTACGAGGCGCCGCCGCGCGGAGCCGCCCGACCCGGCGACCTCGGCGAGCCGGTCGAGGTCGCGGCGCGCCGCGTACGCGAACGCCTCGGCGACCAGGCGGTCCTTGGAGCGGAAATGGTAGAAGACGAGCGCGGTGCTGACCCCGAGTGCGGCGGCCACGTCGGCGACCCGTACGGCCGCGACGCCGCGCTCGGCGATCTGGGCGACGGCGGCGCGCAGGATCTCCTCGCGCCGGTCGAGGGCGGTCAACCGAGCCACGCGCCGACACTATCCCGGCCGGGAGGTCCCCGATGAGGTCGTGGCCGCCCGCCCCGTTCGGTGACGAGGACCTCGACGACGCGCTCCGGCCGTTCGGCGAGGCGACGATGCTGCCGGGCCGCGCGTACACGGCACCGGAGGTGCTCGCCTGGGAGCGGCGGCACCTGTTCGCCGGCACGTGGAGCTGCCTGGGGCGGTCGGAGGAGCTGCTGCCCGACGGGGTGACGCAGCGTGGCGTCGTCGTGGGCGACGTGCCGGTGCTGCTCACGCCGGAGGGGGCCTTCGCCAACACGTGCCGGCACCGCGGCCACGAACTGCTGCCCGACGGCGGCAGCGGAACGCGCGACCTCGTCGTCTGCCCGTACCACGCGTGGGCGTACCGGCTCGACGGCAGCCTGCGCGGGGCGCCCGGCTTCACGGTGACCGGGTACGACCTGCCGCGCCTGCCGCTCACCGTCTGGCACGGCTGGGCGTTCGTCAACGCCACCGGCGACGCGCCGCCGTTCGCCGAGCACGCCGGGGCGCTGACCGCGCTGGTGGAGCCGTACGCGCCGGAGAGGCTGAGGCTCGCCGCGCGGCACGAGTACGACGTGCGGGCGAACTGGAAGGTGATCGTCGAGAACTACCACGAGTGCTACCACTGCCCGCTGATCCATCCGGAGCTGTGCGCGGTGTCGCCGCCCGCGAGCGGCGACAACTACGACCTGCCGGGCGCGTGGGTCGGCGGGTCGATGGACCTGCGCGACCACGCGGAGACCATGTCGCTGGACGGCCGGTCGGGCGGCGCCTTCATCCCGGGCGCCGAACGCCGCCGGGTGCACTACTTCGGCCTGGTCCCCGACCTCCTGATCTCGCTGCACCCGGACTACGTCATGGCCCATCGTCTGCGGCCGCGCACTCCGGACCGCACCACGATCGAGTGCTCCTGGTACGTCCCGCAGGGGGCAGGCGACGCCGGTTACGCGGTGGAGTTCTGGGACCGGACGAACCGCCAGGACTGGGCCGCGTGCGAGTCGGTGCAGCGCGGCCTGGCGTCCCCGCACTTCCGGCCCGGTCCCTTCGCCCCGAGCGAGGACGCCGTGCACGCGTGGGTGCGGATGCTCGCGCGCGCCTACCAGGGTGTCCCCGTCTGGGCGTGACACCTGGCGCCGTCAGCCGACCGCGACGCCCGCCCCGGGCTCCGGGCGCCGTCAGCCGACCTTGACGCTCGGCCCGAGGCTCCGGCCGCCGTCGACGCTGAGGTACGCGCCGGTGACCTGGCGGGCTCCGCCGGCGACGAGCATGGCGACCACTTCGGCGACGTCCTGGGGCTGGGAGACGCGCCCCAGCGGAGTCTCGGCTTCGCCTCGGGCGATCATGGCCGCCTGGTGCTCGCCGGCGTTGGCGTCGGTGGGCACGAGGCCCGGGGCGACGGTGTTGACGAGGATCCCGTCCGGGCCGAGCTCACGGGCCAGCACCAGGCCCAGCGTGTCCTGGGCGGACTTGGCCACGGCGATCTCGGCCATACCGGGGGCACCGCCGGCGCGGGATCCGCTCGCCCCGATGAGGATGATGGACCCGCCGCCGCGGGCGCGCATGCCCGGGACCACCAGGTGGCAGCAGTTCAGGGTGCAGGCCAGCTGGACGGCGGCCCGCCCCTGGATCGCCGCGACGGACTCCCAGGAGTCGATCGTCGGCCGCCGCCGGATGTCCGACGTGTTGCCGAACGCGTTGCACACGAGGATGTCGATCTCACCCAGCTCTTCGGCGGCCTCGCGGACGAGCCGCTCGGCCGCGGCGGGGTCGCCGACGTCGCCCTGGACGGCGACCGCGCGCGAGCCCGCCGCCTCGATGTCGGCCACCACCTGTCCGGCCGGCTCCGGACTGTTCACGTAGTTCACCGCGACCGCCGCGCCGTAGCCGCCCAGCGTGCGGGCGATGGCGGCGCCGATCCCCCGGCTGCCCCCGGTGACCAGCGCGACCTGGCCGGTCAACGATCCGTGTCCGCTCGGTACGCCCATGCTCTTCCCTCTCCCAGATTGACAGGTTCCTGTCGAAAATCTAGCACTAAGGTACGGGCATGGACCAGCAACCGGCCCTGGACCGCCGAGACGCCGGCGGCGATCTGATCACCACGCTGATCGACGAGGTCTTCCAGCTCAACGGCAGGCTCCTGCGCGCGGGCGACGCGCTGACCGCCGAGTTCGGTCTCACCAGCGCCCGCTGGCAGGTCCTCGGAGCCATCGGCGACGGACCCGCGACGGCCGCCGCGATCGCCCGCCGGCGCGGGCTGCGCCGGCAGAGCGTGCAGGAGATCGTGACGCGCCTACGCGCGGACGGACTGGTCGAGGCCCGGCCCAACCCCAAAGACCGGCGCGCCCCGCTGGTCGCCCTCACCCCCCGGGCCGAGCGGCTGCTGACCACGATCGAGCCCGCGCAGGCCCGCTGGGCGAACCAGCTGGGATCCACACTCACCGCCGAACAGCTCGCCACCGCCGTCGAGGTCCTCGCGGCCGTCCGCGCGATGATCGACGATTGAAGCCGCCCGACCCGGCCGGGCAACGACCTTGTCGGGGGTGGTCAGTGGGCGAAGAGCGTGCTGGCCAGGACCACGTGGACGGTGGTGCCGGCGAGGATGCTCAGCAGGGCGTTGCGGCGCCACAGGTGCAGGCCGACGGTGACGGCCAGGGCCACCAGTGGGGCGAGTGCACGCGCGTGGGTCAGTGGCAGGTCGCGCAGGCAGTAAGCGAAGAGGATCACCATGACGCCGGCCGGCATGCGGGCGCTGAGGTAGTGGACGGTCCTGCTCGCGCGCAGGGGCGCGAGTGCGGTGAACGGCAGCGCGCGCAGCGCCCAGGTGACGGCCGCGGACACGGCGACCGCGGCGATCAGGTAGCGGGTGTCAGGCATGGCTCGGCCTCTCGCCCGTGAGCAGGTGGCGGGCCAGGAGCCCGGCGGTGAACAGGGTGAAGGCGGCGAGCAGCATCTGGCCGGGGAGGAAGACGCGGGCCGCCAGCGCGCTGAGCAGCGCGAGGACAGGGGTGGGCAGGTCGCCGCGCCGAACCCGGACGGCGTCGAGGGCCAGGACGGTGAACAGGGCTGTCATGGCGAAGTCCAGGCCGGTGACGCGCTGAGGTATCAGCGAGCCGAGCAGGGCGCCGACGGTGGCGGCGCCGACCCAGTACAGGTGCAGGAACACCTGGAGCCACCGGATCCGCCCGCCGGACCACGAGCGGGCCTGCTCGCCGGTGGTCAGAGCGTATGCCTCATCGGTCAGGGCGAAGGTGCTGTAGACCTTGGCGGCGCGGCCCTGGACCCGGTGCAGGGGGAAGGACAGCGCGTAGAAGACGTGCCGGACGTTGACCAGGAAGGCGGTCAGGGCGATCGTCGCGAGCGCGGCCGGTGCGGCGACCAGGCCGACGAGCAGGAACTCGAACGATCCGGCGTAGATGACGGTGGTGAACACGCTCGGCCACCACCACGCCAGACCGGAATGGGTGACGAACACCCCGAAGGCGAGGCCGAGCGGGACCAGTCCCAGCCCCACGGATCCGGAGTCTTTGAGCGCGGCCCGCGCCTCGGACGCCACTCGGGGCGCGGCAGCGGGCCGCGGAGGATCGTCGACGGCACATTCCATACTCGCAATATCGTCGGCCGCGGCCTGGAGGTCCTCATCGACGTGGAGATCTACGCGAGCGACCTGAAGACGGTGGAGGCGTTCGAGGCCACCGTGGCGGCCTACGAGGAGGTCGTCGAGTTCCGCCGGATGTTCGGCCGCCCCGACTACCTGATCCGCGTCGCCGTGGCCGACCATGCCGCGTACGAGGCATTCCTGACCGACCGGCTCATCGGCCTCCCCGCCGTCCTGCGAGTGGTCTCCCACCTGACCATGAAGAAGATCAAGGCCGACCACTGACCCCTGAGCGGACCCGCCTCAGAGGCCGGTGACCTGAGCGGACCCGCCTCAGAGGCCGGTGAAGCGCGGCAGCCTGCCGCGGGTCTCAGCCGATGCGGATCGGGAGTGCGCGGGGCCCGCGGACCTGTCCCGGCGCCCAGGTCACCGCGTCCGGATCGTCGAGGGCGAAGACCGGGACCCGTTCGAGCCAGACCTCCAGGGCGACCCGCAGTTCCATGCGCGCCAGGTGGGAGCCCACACAGCGGTGGATGCCCAGGCCGAACGCGGCGTGCCGGTTGACCTCACGGTCGATGACGACATCGTCGGCCCGGTCGAACTGGGCCGGATCGCGGTTGGCCGCCGGGAACGACAGCAGCACCCAGTCGTCGGCCTTCATGTCGACGCCGCGCCAGTGCATGTCCTCCTTGACCAGCCGCGCCATCGTGACCGGCGCGTAGACCCGCAGGAGCTCCTCGATCGCGGTCGGCACCAGCCCGGGCTCGGCGACCAGCCGTTCCCGGTCGCCGGGCGTCTTGGCCAGATGCCACAACGACGCCCCGATCGCACTCCACGTCGTGTCGATCCCGGCGATGAGGAGCAGGGCCATCGCGCCGGCCACATGCGACGGTTCGAGCCTCCGGCCGTAGAGCTCGGCGTTGAGGAGGTAGGTGGTGAGATCGTCGCGCGGGTCGTCGAGGTGGTCGCGGATCTGCTCGAGCAGGTAGTCGAACAGCTGGTCCATCCGCTGAATGCGCTCGTCCGTGGGCTGGTTGGCGCCTTCGAGGGCGTTCTCGACGAACTGGGCGAACTTCGGTGCGTCCTCCGGAGGGAAGCCGAGCATGGCGGCCATGACCCGCATCGGGATGTGCTGGGCGTACTCGCTCGCGGCGTCGACGACGTCCCGACCTTCCAACCCGTCGATCAGCGCGTGGCACAGCGCCCTGGTGTCCGGCTCGTACGCGGCGATCGCCCGCTTCGTGAACGCCGGGAGCAGCAGCCGGCGGGCGTCGTGGTGGAACGGCGGGTCGGAGGAGATCGGCGGCACCACGCCCACCGGCGCCAGGCTTAGTGGGGGCCGGTAGTTGCTCACGACGATCGCCCGCGAGGAGAAGCGCTCGGTGTCGTAGGCGATCGCGGCGACGTCCTCGTACCGGGTGGGCAGCCACGCGCCGCCGAACCGCTCGGTGTGCGCGATCGGGCAGCGCCGCCGCAGGTCGTCCTGGATCGGGTACGGGTCGGCGGCCCACTCCGGCTCGGTGTGGGAGAAGTCGGTCGCCCAGTCCGCGACGGGACCGGTGACGACCTCGTTGCGCGTTCCGAGGAGTCGGGGGTCGTCCTCCGTGTCCCGGAAGTCGCGGGTGAAGCGGTCGTCAACCGTCATCTCAGGCTCCTTCGTGAAGGTCGATGGCGCGTTCGGGGCAGTTGGCGGCCGCGCGTCGCGCGTCCTGCGCCTTGTCCGGCGGCACGACGCCGTCGCCGAGGACCGTCCCGAAGCCTTCGTCGTCCTCGCCGAACAGAGCGGGGGCCAGGTCATAGCAGCGGCCGTGTCCCTGGCAGCGCCCCGGGTCGAGCTGAACTCTCACGATGCCTCTCCGATCTGGAAATGTGCTGTCACGCGGAACGGTGAGCGGCCTCGCGGGGCGCGGCCCGGCGGGAGAACCGCATGGCGCCGTCGTCGACGCGGCCGTACCGCAGGTCGACCAGGTCACGGGGGTAGCTCGTGCGGAGCCGCCACGGGGTCCGGGAGCCCGCCTTGGGGAACTCCTCGATGGAGCGCAGCACGTAACCGGCCTGGAAGTCCAGCAGGGGCTCCTCCGTGACAGTGGGGTCGTCGTTGACCGGCACACACTGATCATGGCCGTGGGCGTCCAGATGGCGCAACAGCCGCATGACGTACTCGCTGACGAGGTCGGCCTTGAGGGTCCAGGACGCGTTGGTGTAGCCGATCGTGAAGGCGAAGTTCGGCACGCCGCTGAGCATCATGCCCTTGTAGGCCATCGTCTCCGGCACCGCGACGTCGCGGCCGTCGACGGTGAGCCGGATGCCGCCGAGGACCAGCAGCCGCAGGCCGGTGGCGGTGACGACGATGTCCGCGTCGAGTTCGGTCCCGGACTCCAGGCGCAGTCCCGTCTCGGTGAACTCCGTGATCCGGTCGGTGACCACGGACGCGCGTCCCTCGCGGATCGCGGTGTACAGGTCGCCGTCGGGGACGATGCACACTCGCTGGTCCCACGGCCGGTAACGCGGCTTGAAATGCGTGTCGACGTCGTAGCCCGGAGGCAGTCGCCGGATCGCCGCCTTGCGGATGATCGAGCTCACGAGGCCCGGGCGGCGGCGGCTGAGCCGGTAGAACAGCGTGACCGCGGTGATGTTCTTCCACCGCACGATCGGGTACGCCCGGCGGTCCCCGATCAGGCGCCGCAGGGTGTTCGCGATCGCGTCGCGGGCCGGCAGCGACATGATGTACGTCGGCGAGCGCTGCAGCATCGTCACGTGCGCGGCCTCGTGGGCCATGGCCGGGACCAGCGTCACCGCCGTCGCGCCGCTGCCGATCACGACGACCTTTTTGCCGGTGTGGTCGAGGTCCTCGGGCCAGTGCTGCGGGTGGACGACGGTGCCGCCGAACCGCTCGATGCCGGGAAAGTGCGGCAGGTGGCCGACGTCGTAGCGGTAGTAGCCGCTGCAGGCGTACAGGAAGCCGCACGTGTAGCGGACCGGTTCGCCGTCGTGGATCGCCTCGACCGTCCACCGGGCGTCCTCGCCGGACCAGGAGGCGTTTACGACGCGGTGCCCGAAGCGGATGTGCCGGTCGATGCCGGCCTCTGCGGCGGTGTCGCGGATGTAGCGCAGGATCGACGGCCCGTCCGCGATGGCCTTCGCCTGCGTCCACGGCCGGAACCGGTAGCCGAGCGTGTGCATGTCCGAGTCGGACCGCACCCCCGGGTAGCGGAACAGGTCCCACGTCCCGCCGATGGCCTCTCGCGCTTCCAGGATGGTGTACGTCTTGCCGGGAAGGGCCGCCTGGAGATGGTGGGCCGCGCCGATGCCCGACAGACCGGCACCGACGATCAGCACGTCGACGTGCTCGGTCATGACCGCGCTCCGGCGACCGTGGCCGTTGCGGGCGGAACCGGCGGGGTGTTCCGGCGGCGTACGACCGCCCGGCCGCCCTTCGCCGGGGCGTTGGCGATGCCGCGCGAATGCCATCGCTCATCCGGCTCGGTGGTGGGTATCAGGGTGAGGTCGCGCAGCAGGGTGCGCAGGACGACGTTCATCTCCATGGTCGCGAACGCGGCGCCGAGGCAGCGCCGCGCGCCGCCGCCGAACGGGATCCACTCGTACAGGTCCGGCTTCGCGTCGAGGAAGCGGTACGGGTCGAAGGCCCGTGGGTTCGGGAACAGCGACTCGTCGTCATGGATCAAGGTGATGCCGACCAGCACCGTGTATCCCTTCGGCAGCGTCCACCGCCCGAGCCGGAAGCCGTCGGTCTTCACGTGGCGCCCCACGAGGTCGATGACCGGACGCGTGCGCTGCACCTCGACGATCGTCGCCTGGCGGAGTGCGTCGCCGCCCGCGTCCGCCTCCGCGACGAGTTCGCGCAGGACCGCAGGGTGGCGGCGGAGCCGTTCGACCGCCCAGGCGAGGGTCGTCGCGGTGGTCTCGTGCCCGGCGGACAGCAGGGTGAGCAGCTGATCGGCGATCTCGCCGCGGCTCATCGGCGAGCCGTCGTCGTAGCGACTCTGCAGCATCAGCGCGAGGACATCGTCGCGCTCGTCGAGGTCCTCCCCCGCCGCCTTGTGGATCAGCCGGTCGACGATCGCGTCGTACCGCCGGCGTGCGATCCAGAACCGCCCCCACGGGCTCCACCGCCCGAGGTCGATCTGCGGAATCGGCATCACCGCCAGCCGGGAGCCGAAACTGACCCACGGCGGCAGCAGCGCCCGCAGCTCGGCGAGCTCGGCGCCGTCCGCGCCGAACACCGCGCGCAGTATGGCGTTCAGCGTGATCCGCATCATCGACGGCAATGTGGCGAACTGCCGGTCCTCCGGCCACGACGCCAGCTCGCGTACCGTCTCCTCCTCGATGATCTCCTCGTACGCCCTGAGCCGACGGCCGTGGAACGGGGGCACGAGCAGCTTGCGCTGCTTGCGGTGCTCCTCGCCCGTGAGCGCGAACAGCGAGCCGGGGCCGAGCACCCGCCCGAGATTCGGCTGCAGGTTCTCGACGAGGTCGGAACCGGCCGTGAACAGCTGCTTGATCTCGTCGGAGTCGCTGATGACCACGGCCCGGCCGAAGATCGGCACGTTGATGCGGAAGGCGTCACCGTAACGGGCGCGCATCCGGCGCATCCCGCGGAACGGAGTGGTCAGCGCGAAGGCGCCCTGGACGAAACGCGGGGACGACGGGCCCGGCGGAAGCGTCACGGTCGTCATGGAGAAGCACCCCTCTCAGCATGGTACACGGCCGTACCGCGCCACGGTACGCCGATGTACCATTCGATTCAAGGGCCGGCCATGACGGGAGGTACAGCGTGACCACGGTGACGACCGTGCGGCGTCGGCGCGATGAAGAACGGGCGGCGACCGCATCCGACGACACCGGCGGATTCCGCCGGCGGCTGCTCGACGGCCTCGCCGCGTCGATCGCGGAGAAGGGCTACCGCGCCACCACGGTCGCCGACGTCGTGCGCCGCGCGCGCACCTCCCGGCGCACCTTCTACGAGCACTTCGCGGGCAGGGAGGAGTGCTTCGTCGCGCTGCTGACCGACTCCAACGCCGAGGTGATCCGGCAGATCTACGCCGCCGTCGACCAGACCGCACCCTGGAAGAACCAGGTGCGCCAGGCCGTCGAGACCTGGATCGCCTGCGCCGAGTCGGAACCCGCCATCACGCTCAGCTGGATCCGCGACGTGCCGTCGCTCGGCGACGCGGCACGCCGCCTGCAGCGCGAGATGATGGAGGCGTTCGTCACGATGATCCAGACCCTCTGCGACACCGGCGAACTGCGCGCCGCGGGCGTCGGCCCGGTGTCCCGCCAGATCGTCGTCATGCTGCTCGGCGGACTGCGCGAACTGACCGCGACCACGGTCGAGGACGGCGGACGGATCAGCGACATCACCGAGGTCGCCGTCCAGGCCTCGATC
Source organism: Actinoallomurus sp. NPDC050550 (assembly GCF_040655075.1). Taxonomy (NCBI): domain Bacteria; kingdom Bacillati; phylum Actinomycetota; class Actinomycetes; order Streptosporangiales; family Thermomonosporaceae; genus Actinoallomurus; species Actinoallomurus sp. NPDC050550. The sequence continues at coordinate 98,528 of NZ_JBFAJC010000005.1, forward strand.
GCACTGCTCGGACCGCACCCCGCGATGTGAGAGCGGGGTTGAGCTGGAAGGTGCCGCCCCCGGGCGGGGCGGGGGCGGCACGTCCGTGGTGGCTAGTGGACGAACTTCCAGGTGAGCGGGATGTTGCCGAGGTTCGGGTCGGCGAGCTGGGAGAACGCCGGAAGACTGAGGTCGATGTGCGTGCTGGAGCAGCTCGGGCACTTGTCCTTGACCGGGACTGTGATCGTCCGCCCGTTGTAGGTCACCTGGACCGAGACGCCGTTGCAGAGCGGGTCGTTGTTCGGGTTGGCGGTGGTCCAGTATGCGGCGGGAACGGCCACGAGCATCTCCGTGGCCGCGTTGATCTGCGAGCCACAGGCGCCGTAACCGGCGTCGTTGTAGTAGGTGGCGTTCCCGTTCATGGTCTGGCCGAACGGGATGTCCGCGTGTGCGGTGCCCTGCGCCAGGATGGGCAGCGCCATCGCCACGGCCATTGTTCCGAGCGCCTTACTGATTTTCACCATGCTGAATCAGCGCATCCTTTCTGCACGGACTTCGGGATGGTCCGATCGGACCGTCAGGGCCGACGGAAATCGGCCCGCACCGCCGGTCAGGCGGGGTTTTGGGCGTGGGTGAGGGTCTCCCACGCGACGAACAGGTTGTTCGTCCCGGCCGGCCGCTGCTGCTCGGTGAGCTTCTGGGTGTTGGCCATCGCGATGCCCATCCGGTTGTGCAGCGCGTTGAAGGCGACCTCCGTGACGGGCCCGAGGCCGCGCTTGAGCGTGCCGCCGCACAGCCAGGACGGCACGGCGGCGCCGAGCTGATACTTGGCCTGGAAGCCCAGCGCCTGGCGGAGCCGCTCGCCGACCTCCGGGTAGAGGTCCTCTTTCTGGATCCGGCTCGTCTCGGCGACGTGCGAGATCGCCGAGATCCCGTATCCGGTGTGCACGAAGTCGCGGCAGGTCTCCTGGGTGAGCCCGGTGACGAACGTCGACTGACCCTGCCAGTACTTGACGATCTCGGCCTTCGTGTCGATGCCGCTGCCGACGGGGGCGACGGGGAGCGCGCCGTCCGAGGAGAGGTAGATGTAGGCGGGCACGCGCTTGCGGAACCTGGCGACCGCCTTGTCATAACTCGTCCGGTCGTCCAGGAAGACGGAGATGCCGACGGCGGCCTCCATCATGGAGAGCTCCCAGTTCCCGTTGCTGTTGGAGCCGTTGATCACCTTCGGGAGGTACACGTTCCGCAGCATCGCGGCGAACCGGCTGACGGCGTCGCTCGTCCAGCCGGTGTAGGTGTAGCGGATGATCTCGGCGGCCCTCGGCCAGACCGACGCGGACCAGCCGGACTGCAACGGCGCGTTGCTGTTGGTGTGGTCCTTGAGCACTGCGGACCAGGCGTTCATGAGCTGGATGGCCTTGGCGGCGTACCGGCCGTCGCGGGTGATGTACCAGGCGAGCGCGTCCGTGTACGCCGCCAGCGCGTCCTCCCGCTCGTCGGTGCAGCCGTGGTTCGGGTTGCTGACCGGGCCGCACTCGACGACCGCGCGCGGCTTCGGCGTACGCGACAGGGAGGCGTACCTACTGGCCATCATCTGGTCGTAGGCGGACTTCCACGGCTGGGCGCCCGCGTTGACCTTCCCGCGTACGAAGTCCAGCTGGGACCTGCTGACCAGAACGCCCGGATGGGTGAAGGCGGCCGGGGCGGCCTTCGCACCGAGGTTCACCGCACCGGCGGTTGTCGTGGCGCCGCTGACCTGCGCGCAGCCGCTCGCCGCCAGCGCGGCGGCGAGGACGACACCGGCGATGGACCGGACACGGCGGCTGCCGGGAATTCGAGTCATGCACTGCTCCCGCAGTTAAGGAGGTTTACGAAAAGCAGTCATGACCCTAGACAGCCGACCGGCCGGGGAATACGCGCTTACGCCGCTCTTAAGGAAGAAGGCCGCTCGCTTAGGACGGCCTTAAGGAAATACGTCGCGCCGGGCGCGCTCAGACCGGGCGGCGGCCCGGCGGATGCCCGGTGCACTGTTTGTACTGCCGGCTGAAATACGCCAGGTCGGTGTAGCCGAGCGTCGCGGCGACCTGGCCGACGGACATGTTCGTCTCGGCCAGCAGTTGACCGGCCCGGTCGATTCGGGCGCGGATGAGATAGCGGGCCGGGGACATGCCGGTGTACGCGGTGAACCGCCGGGTGAACTGGGCGCGTGACAGCGCCGCGCGGGCCGCCAGTTCGGCCACGGTCCAGCGTCGGCTCGGGTCCTGCCGGATCTCCTGGGTGATCTGTTCCAAGGCCGCGTCGACGCGCTCCGGCGCGGGCCGGGTGGCGTCGTCCCAGTACAGGCAGAGCAGCTGTTCCAGGCACAGCAGACTCTGCCGGGAGCCGAATCGGTCGCCGCGCCGGTGGGCGGCGTCGCTGCGGCTCGCCAGGGCCGCGGCCAGCGCCGGGTCGCGCAGTCGGCAGCAGCGCTCCGCGGGGACGACGGCGGCCGGGGCGACCGGTGCGCCGTCGGCGGTGCTCAGCGTCAGGTGGAGGCCGAAGACCAGGAGCCGCCGGCGCGGGTCGTGCCCGGCGACCGGCTCGTCGCCGGGCGCGAACAGCACGCAGCTGCCGGCCGCCAGCGCGTGCCGCCGTCCGTCCAGCGTCAGGTGCCCGACACCGTCCAGGACGTACCACAGGAGGTGGTCCGGCAGCGGGCGGGCGTGCCAGGACCAGCCCGGTTCGCAGCGCCAGTAGGTGGGCGCCGTGACCGGCCGCACGCGGATCTCCGCGCCGTACGGCGTGGGCAGCAGATGCGTCAAACAGTCAACTCCTCGCGTCGATCGTTCCTGGTCGACGACGGTCGGTTCCCCGCATTATCTCCCCAAGGGCTGGCTTTTCGTCTTCCGGCGGCCGATGTCATGCGAACACAGAGAGGGAGGGACCATGAGTGATTCCGACAAAGAGGTATTCGAGCGGGAAGGCTACCTGGTGGCGCGCGGAGCGTTCCGCGCCGAGGAGGTGGACCGGCTGAGGGACCACTTCATGGAGCTACGCCGGCGCGGTTCGCACCCGCACGACCTGGTGGGCGTGCGAGCCGCCGGACGGGACCCGCTGCGGCGGTACCCGCGGATGGCGCAGATGCACCGATGGGACGACGTCACTCTGCGGTGGCTCCTGGACTCCCGGCTCCGGAAGCGTCTCACCGCCCTGCTGGGCGAAGAGCCCTACGCCGTCCAGTCGATGCTGTACTTCAAGCCGCCCGGCTCCCGCGGTCAGGCCCTGCACCAGGACAACTTCTACCTGCGCGCCGAGCCCGGCACCTGCGTCGCGGCCTGGATGGCGCTGGACCCGACCGACGAGGAGAACGGCTGCATGATGGTGGTGCCCGGCAGCCGGCGCTGGCCGATCCTGTGCACCGCCAAGGCCGACACCCGGGTCAGCTTCACCGACGTCACGGTCCCCCTGCCCGACGATCACCAGGCCCGGCCCGTGCGGATGGACGCCGGCGACGTGCTGTTCTTCAACGGCTCCCTGGTGCACGGCAGCATGCCCAACACGAGCGCCGACCGGTTCCGGCGGGCACTGATCGGCCACTACGTCCAGGCCGAGGCCCGGCAGGTCGCCCAGTACTACCATCCGGCGCTGCGCATGGACGGTACGCCGCTCCAACTGGACGTCAGCGAGGGCGGCGGTCCGTGCGGCGAGTGGACCGAGGCCGACGGCGTCCCCGCCATCGCGATGACGGGCCGGGAGAGCATCACCCGCAAGCACGAATGAGCGCGCGGACCGGCTCGCTGGGAGGGATCCCCGCCTGATCGCTCAGGCGGGCAGCCGGATCATCCTCACCGCCCGCGACGCGGTCCGCGACCGGGTCGCTGCGGGACAAGATCGATCGTCCCTTCGCGCGCGACACCATCCAGACCGTCCGCGGCGTCGGTTACCGGATCGAGTCCGGCGCCTGACCGCGCTCGGATCGCTTACGAGGCGTTGAGCGCGACGTCGTCGACGACGAAGCCGGTCTGCAGGGAGGCGTCCTCCGTACCGGTGAAGGACAGCGAAACGGTCTGGCCGGCGAAGGACGACAGGTCCAGTGCGACGGCCCGGTAGCCCGGAGCGGCGTCGGTGTTGGTGTACGTCGCGACGGTCCGGCTGCCGGCCTTGATGGTGAGGGTGTCGTAGGCGACGGTGCCCGTCTCGGCGGTGTCGATGTGCAGCCAGAGGTTGAGGACCGCCCGGCAGCCCGCGGGGATCGTCACCGTCTGCGCGAGGGTGTCGGTGTGGGTGGTCCCGTAACCGTCCAGCCACGCGAAGTGGGTGCCCGAGTGGGCGGTCTCGCCGCTGCCGTTGGCCAGCATCACGTTCGGGGTGCTGGTCCAGGGCGACGCGCCGCTCTCGAACCCGCCATTGACGATCTTGTTTCCGGGCGCGGCGCAGGGGCTGGTGCCGGTGCCGGACCGGAAGGCGGTGAGGCCGTTCGGGGTCCCCAGCCCGGTCGGGCCGTCGTAACCGGCCCCGGCGGTGCACAGGTAGGCCGGGGTACAGCTGCCGTTACTGCCGGACGCGACGTCGAACAACGCCGCCGGGTGCTGGTACGGGAAGGACGCGGGGTAGTTCTGGGCCGGCGCGGGCCCGGCCAGCGCGTACACGCCGGCGATGATCGGCGCGGCGGCGCTGGTGCCTCCGTAGATCTGCCAGCCGCCGGACTGGTACGTGTCGTAGACCGCCACGCCGGTGGCGGGGTCGGCGACCGCGGAGACGTCGGCGACCGTACGTCTGGCGCACCCTCCGTCGGTCTGCCACGACTGCTTGGCGATGTACGCGGCGCATCCGGACCCGGAGCCGTTCCAGGCCCTCTCGCCCCAGCCGCGCGCCCCGGACGCTCGGGACAGGCTGGTGCCGCCGACCGCGGTCACGAAGTGGGACGCCGCCGGATATTCGATCCGATAGCCGTCGTCACCGGAGGAGGCGGTGATCGCCACTCCGGGGTGGTCGAAGTAGGAGCTGTCGAATCCCGGAGCGTCGGAGGTCTCCGGCCCGCCGTAACTGTTCGAGACGTACTTCGCGCCCAAGCGGACGGCGGTGTTGACCGCCCCGCCGAGTTCGGAGAGGTACGGCTGGGCGGCCTCGACCAGCAGGATCCGGCAGCTCGGGCAGATGGCGGACGCCATGTCCAGGTCCAGCGACTCTTCCGCCGCCCAGCCGGCATCCGGGGCCGGGAGGCTGTTGCCTCCGTTCTCGTCGACCTTCCGGAAGCAGCCGTTCGCGGTGGTGCACGGCGGGAGCCCGTACTGGGAGCGATAGACCGCGAGGTCGGACTCGGCGTTCGGATCGTCGTACGTGTCGATGATCGCGATCGTCTGCCCGGCGCCGCCCGAGGACGGCAGTGCGTAGGCGCTCCGCAGGTCGGCCGGTCCGAAACCGGCAGGCGCGATCAGATGCTGGATGCCGCGCGACGGCTTGACGTCGGTACGGATCAACACGAGGCACGCCACCTGGTTCCGGTGCGTCGGCGGTGCGCACGCCCGCCTGATCAGCATCTTTCCGGCGGGGATCGCCGCCGGCCCGCCGACCGGAGCGGCGGAGTGACTCCGCGGGCCCGGATCGGCGGTACGCGCCGCGGCGGGAGAGGCCACGAATCCGACGGCCAGGACGATCGCGGCGAGCGCCGTAAGGCCGGCACGCCTCATCCGCGACTGCTCAATGTCCGACATGGCGCTTCTCCTCAGCCGGGTGTCGACGAAGCATCTGCGCGACCGCTAACGGTCACGACGACCACCGTCGACACTTCCGGCCGGGGAGACGGAAACCGGCATGCCGGTGATGCCGAACCTTGCCGATTCGATTAACCCACCCGCACCAAGAAAGAAGCCCGGACGCGGCACCGGGTCGCAGCCGCGGCCTCCACTGGGGGTGGCCACCCGCAGGTCACAACCTTGGGGAGCGGCCACGGAACGAACGGAGTTCCATGATCGAGAGCCGACGGCAGCCGTTCCCACGGCTCCGCCGGCTCCGGCTTGGTATCCGGTCTCAGTCCCATTCCAGGGGCACGGTGTCGCGGACGGGCTCGCCGGCCCCGGGCTCGCCCGGCTCGCCGCCGGCCTCCGTGAACGCCCGCAGCCCGTCCACCAGCCCGGCCCGATGATCCGCGGGAATCGCGGCGACGATGGCCGCGATCTCCTCCCGCCGGCGAGCCGTGACCTCTGCCACGATCTGCTGCCCGGACTCGGTCAGCCGCAGCAGGACCTCCCGGCGGCTGGCCGGATTGGTCCGCCGGCTCACCAGGCCCGCGGCCACGAGACGCTCGACCATCCGCATCGCGGTGGAGGGATTGACCGCGAGATCCTCGGCGAGGGTCACCAGCTTGGTCTCTCGATGGGTGGCCAGCACCACCAGCAGACGGAACTGCGGAAGCGTCACTCGCTCCCCCACCGACGCGAGCGACCGCACCGAGATCCGCACCAGCAACCGCGAAGCGGTCAGCACCGCGGACGTCACCGCGTCGACGTCCTCTGCCGACGTCGGGTCCGGCTGCATCGGCTCGATCGCACTTTCGGTCACGGGTCTGTTCTACCCGGCACCTCGGCCGCTCATTGCACGATGCAATGATCGGCTCAGCGCTGACGCGCGACCGCCGTCCAGCCGGCCCGCAGCGGTTTCTCGAGGCGGGTGGGCCGCCACTCGCACAGGTGGACCACGCCGGGCTCGAGGATGTCCAGCCCCTCCAGGTAGCCGGTGACCTGGTCGCGGGTCCGCGCGATGAAGGGGGCGTTCGCGCCCCGGTAGGCGGTCGCCACGTCCGCGTTGCGTTGTTCCTCCACCGCGGCGTGGGAGAGGATGACGTGGCTGCCGGGCGCGAGCACGTCCCGGTACTCCCGGACGAGACCGGCCGGGTCCTCCTCGTCGGCGACGAAGTGGAGGACGGCCACGAACAACAGCCCGACCGGGCGGCTGAAGTCGATCAACTGCCGGGTTTCCGGGTCCTCCAGGACGGCGCGCGGGTCGCGCAGGTCGGCGCGGACGACGGTGGTGCGCTCGTCGGAGGCCAGCAACGCCCGCGCGTGGGAAATCACCACCGGGTCGTTGTCCACGTAGACCACCCGGGCGTGCGGGTGAACGGACTGCGCGATCTCGTGCACGTTGCCCTGCGTCGGCAGACCCGAGCCGAGATCGATGAACTGGTCGACGCCGCGGTCCGCGACGTGCCGCACGGCCCGCTGGAGGAACTCCCGGTTCGTCCGGGCGACCGCGCCGACGTCGGGCAGGGCCTCGGTGACCTTCTCGGCGGCCGCCCGGTCGGCGGCGAAGTGATCCTTCCCGCCGAGGAAGTAGTCGTACATCCGCGCGACGCTCGGCGTGGTGGGGTCCAGGTCGAGCCTGGCCGACTCGACCCTGCCGCGTTCACTCATCCAGCGGGTCATCGGCCACGGCCCCAACCGCTGCGAATGATCACCCGAAGATCGTACTAAGGCCCGATCCGGCGATCGTGGGCATCCCGCGACTACACGATATGAGGATGTGGCGGACCCGGGTCGCCGTCACCATGGGTATACGTGGCGTGTCGCCAAACCGGCCGCGTCGGCCTGGCGGTCCGGGGTCCGCGGCCCCGGGGCGCGCGGCCGCCGTCGTCGTCCCGGCTCGCCATGGGACAGGGGGAGGTGGACCGGATGGCCAACGGCCGGTGTCACGAACTCCACATCGGGGTGCTCGGCTCGTACGGCGGGCTGAACCTCGGCGACGAGGCGATCCTCGCCTGTGTCCTCGACAGCCTGCGGGAGATACGGCCCGCGGCGCAACAGGTCGTGTTCAGCCGGCATCCCGAGCACACCCGCACCTGTTTCGGCACCCCGGCGGTGGGCTACACCGAGGTCTCGCTGGGGCAGCTCGCGGAGATAGAGGCCGGGCTCGACCTGCTCATCCTCGGCGGGGGCGGCATCCTCCACGACGGCCTGGCCGCCTCGGTGATGCGGCCGGTGCGCCTCGCCCACCGGCTGGGCGTCCCCACCTTCGGCTACGCGATCGGCGCCGGGCCGCTGACCGGCCACGAAGAGATCGACGTCGTACGGGACACCATCGAGCAGATGACCGACCTGACGGTCCGGGACCACGAGTCAATACTCGTCCTCGAAGGGATGGGGGTCACCCGGGAGATCCCGGCGACCGCCGACGCGGCGGTGCTGCTGGAGCCGGAGGAGTTCACCGAGGAGATGCTGCTCCGGGAAGGCATCGACGGCCAGACGCGCCTGGTGGGGATCTCGGTGCGCGAACCGGGCCGGGCGGCCGACAATCTCGATGAGAACAGCTACCACGGTCTGCTCGCCGAGGTCACGGACTTCATGACGTGCCGATACGAGGCTCAGGCGGTGTTCATCCCGATGGAGCGCGGGGACATCGCCCACTCTCACGCGGTGCTCTCGGCGATGAGCGCCCCGGAGAACGCCCGCGTGCTCAATCGCACGTACAGCCCCGGGCAGATCGCCGGGCTGATGCGTCACCTGGACTTCGCGGTCGGCATGCGACTCCACTTCCTGATCTTCGCCGCCCGCGCCGGCGTACCGGTCCTGCCGTTGCCGTACGCGGGAAAGGTCTTCGACTTCGCGCAGACGATCGGTGCTCCTGCCCTGACCGGGATCGCGCGGCGGCAGGCGGGCCCGCTGCTGGCGGAGCTCGATCGGCTGTGGGACGAACGGGGCGCGTGCTCCGCGATGCTGCGGGAGCGATTCCAGGTCCTGCGCGAGCGTGCGCGGGAGAATCAGGCGCGGTGCCGAGCGCTCATCGATCGGCTGGCCCCGGTCTGATGTCGCCGGACCGGTTCGTGCACAACGCGCGTGATCACGGACTCACCGGGGACGGGCGCACCAACGACCAGCCGGCCCTGCAGGCCTTGGTCGACGAGCTCGGGGCGGCCTACGCGGCCGACGGTCGGCCGCGCACCATCTTCTGCCCGTCGGGGCTGTACTCGATCCGGGACCGGGGCACCGTCTGGCGGAGCGGGGTGTCCTTGATCGGCGCCGGACCGGCGGCCACGCGGTTCGCCCTGGCCAACCCCGGCGCCCCTGCCGCCGCGACCCCGCTGGCCTACTTCACGGCTCTGCAGCACGGCGCCGGCCGCGGGAACCCCATCGCCGACTGCACCTTCGCGCAGTTCGAGATCGACGGCTCCGGCGTGAGCCTCTCCCAGTACGACGTGCTGGCCAAGGGGCTCGGCCTGCAGTACGTCCTGCGCGGGCGCTTCCACGATCTCTACATTCACGACACGCCCGCCACCGGGTTCGGCTGCGACTTCCTGCAGGACACCTTCGTGGACAACCTGCTGGTCGTGCACTGCGGGCGGCTGGAACGCCAGGGCGAGTGGCTGGGAGGAGCCGGCCTCGGCATCGGCACCGGCGGCTGGGGCTCCATCGAGCGCTGCACCGTGTCCTCGTGCACGACGGTGCGCAACGGCACCAACGGCATCTTCTTCGAGCTCCAGGACCGGCGGTGGCCGGCGACCCGCGGCATCCGGGTGCTCGGCTGTCACTCGGAGGGCAACCGGTTCGGCATCTCCGACTGGGGCGCCGACGGGCTGGTCGTCTCCGGATGCACGATGATCGGCAACCACCAGGCCGGCTACGACGTCTCGGCGCTGGGCACGTCCGCCGTCGCCGGGCGCGGCGGGATCGTGGCCGGCTGCATCATCGAGGACAACGTCTGGGACGGGGTCGCCATCGGCAACACGCCGGGCCCGTACACCTTGGCGGGCAACCGCATCAGCCGGAACGGCCGGTACGGGTACTGGCAGCACAACCTGGCCGGCGGCCCCCAGGAGGCGGCCGGCAACATGATCATCGATGCCAACGAGTTCTGGGACAACGGCCTGGACGGCATCTTCATCGACTCGGCCCTCGCGGATCCCGACATCGCCGGTAACCGCCTCCGTGGCAACGGCCGACAGTGCGAACCCGCGACCGAAGGCGACGGCGACACGGTCTCCTATGGAGCGCGGTCGCTGATCGACACCGCGGCCGACTGGCGGCCGAACGGGCACATCGGCAAATGCGTCACGGCGGGCGCGCAACGGGCCATCGTGATGGGCAACAGCGCCACCGAACTCGCCCTCGCGCCCTTCCGCCCCGGCGCCATGACCGCGTGGCCGGACGGCACCCCCTCTCCCGGATCCCCCTACCGGCTGCCGGAGGCCCCCGACGTCAGAGCCGGGCTCACGCTCGCCGCCGCCGTCGACAGCCCGACGATCCGCGACAACCGGGTCTGGGACGGCCAGGCCCGCAAGACCCAGACCCACGGGCTGGTCATCGCCGGCGCCGGGACCTGCGGCACGGCCTGGGTCCACGACAACGCCCTGACCGGCAACGCCGTCGCCGCGACCCGTTTCGACACCGAACCCTCCGGAGGCTGCTGGTACCACAACCACGGCCTCGACGAATGCCCCGGCCGCCCTGGAAGCGGCCGGTGACCTCACAAAGCCGGTGGCGGATCACCGTCGGCCCGGGCGCGGGCCAGCAGGTCGCGGATCAGGGCGACCACCTCGGGCGGCGTGAACTCCAGGGCGTTCTCGCCGACGGTCACCTCGAAGCTGCAGCGGGCCGGGTCCGGCCCGGACCGTACGCGGCCCCAGAGCTGGACGCCCTGCTCGGCGATGATCGCCGCGCCGGCCCGCTCGACCGCCCGCCTGGGGGCGGGCAGGCCATCCCCTGGAGGGCATCGAGCTCCAGCGCCGCGTGGTCATAGGCCAGGTCCGGCAGCATGTTGCAAACTGATCGCAGTTACATCAAGCATGCAATTAGGTTCGGTGGGCACCGGTCGCCTGCCGCGAGCGCCTCAGCGCGACGCCGTCCCGGTGAGATGACACACCGGGCCGTGGCGAACTTACTACTATCTGTGTAGTAGATTGACTGATCGTAGTCAGCGATGACCACATCGTCACCGGCCGGCAGCCGATACCTGCCGGGCCGTACACGCACGCCGAACCTGTCACCGACTCGGGGAGAGAGATGACAAGGCCGGAAGCCTTGACCGAAGCCGACATCGCCGGCGCCGGCAGATACGTGGTGAAGAAGTTGCCGGAGGTCACTCTGGCCTTCTGGATAATGAAGATCGCCGCGACGACGCTCGGTGAGACGGCGGGCGACCTGTTCGCCCAGACGCTGAAGCTGGGCTACTTCCTCACGACGATCGCACTGTTCCTGATCTTCCTCGTCACGCTGGTGATCCAGCTCGTTTCAAAGCGGTACAACCCGTTCTTCTACTGGACGGTGATCATGTCCACGAGCATGGTCGGCACCACGACGTCGGACTTCATGAACCGCGACGCAAGCGCCAAATATCTCCCCGAAGGGGCGAAATCGCTCGGCTGGGGACCGCAGGGTCTCGGCCTGGATTACCCGGTCGGCGCCGCAATCTTGATCTCGATCCTGATCGCCGTCTTCGTGGTCTGGAAGTTCAGCGGGCTGACCTTCGCGATCCGCGACATCGACACCTTCCGCGGCGAAACCCTGTTCTGGTCGGCGATCCTCGTCTCCAACACACTCGGCACCTCGATGGGCGACTTCCTGTCCGACAGCTCAGGCCTCGGGTACGGCGGCGGCGTCCTGCTCATCACCGGACTGCTCGCCGCCCTCCTCGCGCTCAGATACACACCCGCCGTGCCGAACGTGCTGCTGTTCTGGCTCGCCTTCGTCCTGACCCGCCCGTTCGGCGCCACGGCCGGCGACCTCCTCACCAAACCGGCCGCCAAAGGCGGCCTCGACCTGGGGACCGCCGGCTCGTCCGCCGTCCTGCTCGCCGCATTGCTCGCCCTGATGGGCTGGGCCCACATCCGGAACAGCCGTCAGCCGGCCACGGCGACCTAGAAAATCGCCAGGCCGTCTACTATCGTGATAGTAGAGATCTCTTGGGATGAATGGGAAACGATGCTGGTCAACCTCCTGTTCGGCAGCGCCGGCCTGGTGTTCATCTGGCACCTTCAACTCGCGCCGCTGCTGATCGACCGGCCCGGCCGAGGCGACGCCGACGACCCGGCGACGCGGCGTGCGAGTGACGCATCGCGAGGATCACAAACACCGTGATCGCCACCAGGGCGATCAGGACGTAAAGGTTGCCGCACACGAGTTCGAAGCCATGCCAATGGTCTTCCCGGTGCCTCCCGAAGGGAACGGTGCGGATCAGGCCCTGCGGCAACGCCGGCAGGCCGGGGACCGCGAAGATCCATGCCCCGAAGAGCACCTCGAGCGCCGCACCCCCGGCGATCCAGACCCACGTGCGCCGCAGCGGTCCGGTCATCCGGTCGGCGGCGAGCACGAGCGCCGGTGCGATCCACACCCAGTGGTGCGACCAGGAGATCGGCGAGATCAGCAGACCGGTCATCGCGCAGATCACGACGGCGGCCGGCTCACGGCCGCGGCGGCTCTGCCGAGCCGCGAGCCACAGCCCGGCGGCTCCGGCCACCGTTGCGCCGCCCAGCCAGTACGGCCGGGCGGCGTTCTCGCCGCCGAGGAACCGGACGAGCATGCCGTACAGCGACTGGTTCCCCACCCAGTCCACCGGGCCCACCCGGCTCGGCGCCATGAACAGCCGGTCCCCCCAGAATCGCCCGGACTCGTGCGGGAGGGCCACGAAGCCCACGGCGATCGTCAGCAGGAACACGGCGATCGCGACCGCGGCCGCGCGAAATCGCCGGGTGAGGAGCAGGTAGACGATGAAGATGCCGGGCGTGAACTTGATGCCCGTGGCGATGCCGATCCCGACGCCCTTCCAGCCGCGACCGTCACCCTGCCCGAGGTCGGTGACGACCAGGGCCATCAGGATCAGGTTGATCTGGCCGAACCACAGTGTCTTCTGCACCGGCTCGGTCCACAGCGCCGCCGCGGTCACCAGGAGCGTCGCTCCGAGCAACGCGGGGCTGCGACGGTGGCCGAGCGTCCGCCACGTGATCCAGACGGCCGTCACCAGCGCGGACAGGCTCGCCAGCGTCATCATCCAGCGCAGCGCGGCCATCGGGAGCACCGACAGCCCCGCGAAGATCACGGCGGCGATCGGCGCGTAGGTGAACGCGAAGCCGCCGGTCGTCTCGTCGTACAGCCGGTCGGAGTGCCGGGCGAGCAGGCCACCCCAGCGGTAGACCTTCAGGTCGGACATCGCCCACAGGCCATGGGGATGGGCCAGCACGGTCATCGCGTAGGCGGCGACCGCGACACCGAACGCGAGCAGGCCGCAGGCCGTCAGGGCGAGGCCGCTCCGGGTCATCCGCGGAGCGTCCGCTTGCTGGTGACGAGGGCGAACTGCCGTTCCCAGCGATCGAGGACGGTGTCCGGCTCGTACCGCCGGACGGACTCGCGGGCCGCCTCGGCGAGGGAGTCGCGCAGGTCCGCGTCCCGCATCAGCCGGTCGAGGGCGGCGGCGAACTCCGCGGTGTTGCCCGGCGCGACGATCAGCCCGTCATGGCCGTCGGTGAGCAGTTCGCGGACGCCCGGTGCGCAGTCGAAGGCGACGGTGGGCAGTCCGTACGCCATCGCCTCAATGACCGACATGGGGAAACCCTCTTCGCGCGAGGGCAGCGCGAAGATCGACGCGCCGGTCAACGCCGTCTCGATGTCGGAGGTCGGGCCGGCGAACTCCACGCTGCCGGAGACACCGACTTCGGCCGCCTGGCGGCGCAGCGCGTCCTCATCGGGGCCGGAGCCGTACAGGCGCAGCCGCCAGGAGGGGTGGCGCGGTGCGATCTCGGCCCACGCTTCCAGCAGCATGTCCTGGCCCTTCTCGAAGGCCAGGCGTCCGTGCCGGACGACGACCGGCTCGGTGCGTGGCGAGACGGACCGCGGGACGACGTGTAGGGGGTTGGGCATCGCGCCTGCGGTGGACATGTCGTCGAAGGCCCACGCATCGGCATCGGCGTCGGTCAGCGCGAGCAGCAGGTCGGCGCCGGCGAAGTGGCGCTTCACCCGCTCGTAGCGCGAGGACCGGCGGGTGGCCTCGTACGACTCGTGGCTCATGCCGATCACCGGCATCCCCGCCGTGTCGGCGCGTGCCACCCATTCCATCGCCCAGACCTGCGCCGCGATGACGACGCCGCCGGGGCGGGCGGCGCGGAAGAGCGCGCTGAGACGTGCGGCGCCGTGCCGGACCATCAGGCGATGGCGCAGTTCCCGCAGGAGCGTGCCGACCGGTCCGCGCGCCGGCGGCAGGTCGCGGTCGTGCAGCACGGTGACGGCGTACGGCAGGTCGTGGCCGTAGTCGTGGGGGCGGTCGGCGTGCGTGACGCCGACCAGGTGCACACGGTGGCCTCGATCGGCGAACATCCGGCCGATGTCGTGCGCCCAGCGCTGCAGGCCGCCGAGTTCTTCCACGTTGTTGCAGACGATGAAGACGTCGCGGGCCTCAGCCACGGCCGCCTCCGGTGAAGAAGCGCTCGACGATCGCCTTGGCGGCGGTGCCGGTGTCGTACTCACCGAAGTGTTCGACGAAGCGCCGCCGCCGGTCGGCGTGGTCGCGGCGAGCGCCTTCCAGATCCCCGAGGGCGGTGAACAGTCCGGCCTCGTCGCCGACGACCGGGCCCGGCGCGTGCTCGGCGAGGTCGAAGTACGCTCCGCGCTGCCGGCTGACGTAGTCCTCGGCGTCGGGCGTGTAGAAGATCATCGGCCGCTCCAGCAGCGCGTAGTCGAACATGACCGAGGAGTAGTCCGTGATCAGCGCGTCGGCCAGCAGCATCAGCGTGGTCACGTCGTGTTCCGCGCCGACGTCGATCACGGTGCCGCGCAGGCCCGGCGGCACCACCGCGCGGCTGCGGTAGTGGGCGCGGATGAGCAGGACGTGGGACTCGCCGAACTCGCGGGCGAAGCGGTCGAGGTCGAACGGGATCTCGAAACGCGCGGCGGGCCTGCCGTTCTCGTCGGTCCGGAACGTCGGCGCGTACAGCACGACGGTGCGCTCGTCGTCTTCCAGGCCGAGCCGCCGGCGTAGTGCCGCCTGCTCCTCGGGATCACCGCCGGTGATCAGCGCGTCGTTGCGCGGGTACCCGGCCCGCAGGGGTTCGGCCGTCACTCCCAGGCCCTTGACGAGGGTGCGGACGTCATGCTCGGAGCGGACGGCGAAGTGGTCGAACCGGCCGATCATCGTGCGCAGCCGGTCATGTTCGAACCGGGTGCCCTGTTTGACCGTGGGCTCGTCGAAGCCCATCCGCTTGAACGCCGAACCGTGCCAGGTCTGGATGTAGGTCGTCTCGGGACGTTTGACCAGCTCGGCGGGGAAGCCCTGGTTGTCGATCCAGTACTGGGCGCGGGCCAGGGCCCGGTAGTACGCCCACGAGCCGCGCTTGACCAGCGTGGTGTCGGTGGGAAAGCCCCGGCGGCTGCCGCTGAAGGACCAGATGGCCTGGTACGGCGCGCCGCGCTCCTGGAGCGCGCGGTGGATGTACTTGGGGTTGTCGGAGTACTGGGCGCCGAGGTGGCTCTCGAAGACGACCGTGCCCTTCTTGACCGGCAGCCGGACGAGGAGCCTGTTGAACACGGCGATCTTCGTGTCCCGGCCGGTGAGCCGGCGGATCAGCGCCCGCTCGACGCCGCCGAACCACTGCCACCAGCGCCGTCCGAGAGCGGTCCGGGCGACGTGGCGCAGGGCGGGCAGTGTCGTTCGCGCGGGCCACCTCTCGCCCACGATGCGCAGCGCGAGCTCACCGGACTCGGCGACGTAGGCCTCGAGGTGGTCGCCCGCCACGCGGGTCAGCCGTGGCCGTACGGGCACCCGTACGTCGTCGTGCGCCGTTCCGTCCGAGGCGAGCCGCACGGTGACGGTGTCGCCGCCGACCTTGAGACGTAGCCAGAGACCCCAGGTCTGGTCGACCAGCCCGATCGGGCGGATCCGGCGGGCCGGCGCGAACGCGGCCTCCCAGCGGATGCCGTCCGCCTCGTGCCGTACGGTCACCGGGACCCGGAAGGCGCGATTCTTCCGGCGGCGGTCGCGGATCTCCAGCGTTCCGGACGGTTCCAGGTCGGCGCCGATGTGGCCCAGCGGGTTGACGACCGTACCCGCGACGCGGAGCTCTCCCCCGGCTCGGCTCATCGCGGTGACCTGACCGCCCAGGTCGAAGGCGTCGAGTGGCGCCGAGTGGAGCCCCAGGTCGGTGACGTCCAGGATCCGGCGGCCCAGTGCGGTCTGGAGCTGGCCGCCGGACCAGTAGATCCGCCCGTCGCGTTCGACCGGTTCGATGGACAGGACCGGTTTCCGGCCCCTCTTCGCGGCGTAGTCGGCCGCCGCCACGGCGCCCTCGATGTCGCCGTGCCGGACCAGGTACGCGCCGATTGCGGGCAGCGGGTTGCACTCCGCGAACACCACCGGGTCCAGTTCGGTGAGGTAGGACCGGGCCAGTTCGAGGAACGCCTCGCGGTACTCCGGATCCCGGCTGCGCAACTCCCGCAGATAGAGCAGCAGGTCGTGGTTGACGAACTTCACGTTCTTCAGCAGCGCGAGCCGATCGGCCCCGTGGGCGTGGAACACCGCGTCGATCCGCCGGTGGATCTCCAGGCGGTCGGCGAAGTTACGCAGCTCCGCCCGGCGATTCGTGATCGACAAGGTTTCGTCCCGCGGGACCACGAACCAGTTGTAGACCCGGTGCGGGATGGTCACGATCCGCCGCGCGGCGACGTACGCCTGCGCGCTGAACAGCAGGTCCTCGTAGTGCAGGCGGTCGACGAACCACAGGCCCTGGCGATCGAGGAAGTCGCGCCGGTAGCACTTGTTGGTCGACAGGGTGTCGTACAGCAGGTCGGGGTCGTCCAGGACGCTTTCGTACACCCGGCGCTCGCGGTACAACCACGGGTACCAGTTCTGCTCCCGGTCGGGGAAGACGCGGACGCAGCGGCCCGAGACCAGGTCGGCGCCGGTCTCGTCCGCGGTCGTCACGAGGTTCCGGCAGGCATGCGCGTCGAGGGTGTCGTCGCTGTCGAGGAACATCACGTACCGCCCGCGCGCGGCCTCGATCCCGACGTTGCGCGGCCGCCCGCACCCGCCGGAGTTCGCCGGGAGTGTGAGGTTCCGAACCCGATCCGGGTGGGCGGCGGCCAGCCGGGCGGTCACCTCCGGTGTCGCGTCCGTGCTCGCGTCGTCGACGATGACGATCTCGACTCCGGGCAGCGACTGCTCCAGCGCCGAGCGGACCGCGCGGGCGATTCGGGCCGCGTCGTTGTAGACGATCACGACGACGGTCACATCAGGTTCCGCAAGCAAACGGTTCCACCACCTTCGTCCTCGGGATCAACTACTATCGCAATAGTACGATTTCGATAGTAATTGATCCGTAAAGGCGCCGATCCAGAGCGGCCGGCCCGGGAAACGAGGACAATGCGACACTCCTTCATCTCCCTGCCGGCCGGCTTCGCCGTCATGCCGCCGGACCGGTTCGGCGGCTACACGCCGGCCGGCTGCGTCCATCCCGCGATGTAGCCGTACATCGGCCGGTGGACCTTGGCCACCGGCCGGAATCCTCCGGGCGGGCGACGAACGAGCCCAACGTGACGCCTTAGCGTTCTCCCTGAGTACTCCGCTGAATCTCCCAAGGGAACGATGATGATCGAGGCCAAGGGCCTGACGAAACGCTACGGCGACAAGACCGCCGTGAACGACCTGTCGTTCACCGTCCGACCCGGGATCGTCACCGGGTTCCTGGGTCCGAACGGTGCCGGCAAGTCCACGACGATGCGCATGATCCTCGGCCTGGACCGGCCGACCTCCGGTTCGGTGACCATCAACGGCCGGCCGTACGCCGGCCACGCGGCACCGCTGCACGAGGTCGGTGCCCTCCTGGAGGCCAAGGCCATCCACACGGGCCGGACCGCCTACAACCACCTGCTGGCGCTGGCCGCGACCACCGGCATTCCGCGCAGCCGGGTCGATGAGGTCATCGACCTGGTCGGCCTGCGCGACGTGGCCCGCAAGCGCGCCGGCGGGTTCTCCCTCGGCATGGGCCAGCGCCTCGGGATCGCGTCGGCGCTGCTGGGCGATCCCAAGACGCTGATCCTCGACGAGCCGGTCAACGGCCTGGACCCCGAGGGCATCCTGTGGATCCGCAACCTGCTCAAGGACCTGGCCGCCGAAGGACGCGCCATCTTCGTCTCCTCCCACCTGATGAGCGAGATGGCCCTGACCGCCGAGCACCTCATCGTCATCGGCCGGGGAAAACTGATCGCCGACACCTCCGTCGCCGAGTTCATCGAGCGCGCCTCCATGGGCCGGGTCAAGGTCCGCTCTCCCCAGGCGCCCGGGCTGCGCGACCTGCTGGCGGGCCCGGACGTCACGGTGGCGGAACCCGAGGGGGGCACCCTGCTCGTCAGCGGGCTGACCAGCGACCAGATCGGCCAGATCGCCGCCGACAACGGCGTCACGCTGTTCGAGCTGGCGCCGCAGCAGGCCTCGCTGGAAGAGGCGTTCATGGAGCTGACCGGCGAGTCCGTCGAATACCGGGCCCCCGCCCGCACCCCAGAAAGGTCCGCGGCATGACCACCGCCACCGCACCCCTTCGGACCGGCAGGGTCACCCAGCTGCGCGTCCTGAACTCCGAGTGGATCAAGCTCCGGACCCTGCGCTCCACCTTCTGGTCGCTGTTCGCCGCGACCGTCGCGACCATCGGCCTCGGCATGCTCTTCAGCTGGGGTTTCGCCACCCGTGTCGGCGACCACGCGCGTCCCATTCGCGACGCCGCGACCATGGCGGTGACGGTGCCGCTCCGGCCGTATGTCATCGCCCAGCTCGCGGTGGGCGTGCTCGGCGTCATGGTGATCACTGGTGAGTACTCCACCGGGATGATCCGCGCCACTCTGTCCGCGGTCCCCGGCCGGCTCCCCGTGCTGTGGGCCAAGGCCGCGGTGTTCAGCGTGGTCGTCCTGGTCCTGATGGAGATCGTGTCCTTCGTGACCTTCTTCGGCGGCGAGGCGATCCTGTCCTCCCAGCACATCCAGGCCACGCTCTCCTCTCCGCAGGCGCTGCGGATCGTCACCGGGGTCGGGCTCTACCTCACGGTCGTCGGTCTCCTCGGCACCGCGCTCGGCGCCATCATCCGCAGCACCGCCGGGGCCATCGCCGCGCTGTTCGGCATCCTGCTGGTGCTCCCGGTCCTGGGCGAGGTCCTCAACCTCACGTCCTGGGGCAAGCACATCACGCCGTACCTGCCGAGCAACGCCGGCGGCGACCTGCTCACCAACGCCCCCGACCCCGGGTCGCTCGGCCCGTGGACGGGGTTCGGGGTCTTCGCCCTCTACACCGTCATCGCGATGGCGGTGGCCTCGTACCTGCTCAAGCGCAGGGACGCCTGACGCCTCGATGATCGGCTCCTCGCCCGAGTCCGGCCCCGGCGCGTTCAACGCGCGCTGGGGCCCTCGCCTGCGTGCGCTCGCCGGCCGGTATCCCGCCGCCGTCGACGGCTCGTTCGCCCTCGCCCTGCTCCTCGTCGGAGTGCCTCATCTGCTCAAAGAGCCGCCGCGGCAGCCGTTCCTCGGCTGGGGACTGCAGATCGCGCTCCTCGTGCCGCTGATCTGGCGGCGGCGCGCACCGTTCACCGCCTTCGCGGTGGTCGCGGCGCTGGCGTTCGTGCAGTGGCTCGGCGGAGTGCTCCTGTCGACCGGGGACGTCGCCGTGCTCGTCGCGCTGTACTCGGTCGCGGCGCACTCGACACTGCGCCGGCTGCTCGTGGCGGCGGGCATCGTGGAGATCGGCGTCGCGATGGCCACCGACCAGTGGGCCCCGCGGGGTCACCTGGGGAAGGTATTCGTGCTGCTGTCCGGGATGACCACGGCCGCCGCCGTCATCGGGCTGAACATGCGCACCCGCCGCGCCTACCTCGCGTCGCTGGAGGACCGCGCCGCCCGCCTCGAGAAAGAGCGCGACCAGCAGGCCCAGATCGTCGCCGCCGAGGAACGCGCGAGGATCGCCCGCGACGTCCACGACATCGTCACCCACAGCCTGTCGGTCATGGTCGCCCTCACCGACGGCGCCGCCTACACCCTCCCCGCCTCACCGGAGCGGGCCGCCGACGCCGTGTCCAAGGCGTCGGAGATCGGGCGTCAGGCCATCGCGGAGATGCGGCGCGTGCTGGACGTACTCCGCCAGGACGCCCCGCCGTCCGCCGGGCTGAGGAGTCCGCAGCCCGGGCTGGGACAGCTCGACGCGTTGCTCACCGAGGTCCGCGCGGCGGGACTCCCGGTGGAGTTCGTGGTCACGGGACGGCCGCCCGCCATGGCCTCCGGAGCCGAGCTCACCATCTACCGTCTCGTCCAGGAGGCGCTCACCAACGTCCGGAAGCACACCCCGCCGGGGACCACCGCCCGGGTACGGCTCGAATACGCCGCGGCGCACGTGGAGATCGAGATCACCGACGACGGGCGGCCAGCCGTCGGCGTTCCGTCCGGGCGGCAGCGCACCGGCCACGGCATCGCCGGGATGCGCGAACGCGTCGCCGTCTACGGCGGCCTGATGCAGGCCGGCCCGCTGCCCGACGGCGGCTGGCGGGTCCATGCCCGCTTCGAACCATCCCAGTTGGAGAGCGCCCGATGATCAAGGTCCTGCTCGTCGACGACCAGCCGTTGCTGCGCATGGGCTTCCGGCTGGTGCTGGAGACACAGCCCGACATCTCCGTCGTCGGTGAGGCCGGCGACGGCGCCGAGGCCGTCGCCCAGGTGGCCTCGCTGGCCCCCGACGTGGTGCTGATGGACGTACGGATGCCCGGCATGGACGGCCTCGAGGCCACCGAGCGGATCACCCGCGACCACGCCGGCTCGCGCGTCCTCATCCTGACGACGTTCGACCTGGACGAGTACGCGTTCGCCGCCCTCCACGCCGGCGCCGCCGGTTTCCTGCTCAAGAACGTCCAGCCCGCCGAAATGATCGCGGGCATCCGCACGGTCGCCGCGGGCGACGGCGTCGTCGCGCCCCGGCTCACCCGGGTGCTCATCGAGACGTTCACCCGCCTGAACCGCGCACGACCGGGCTCGGCCGACGACCCGCGTCTCGACCGGCTCACCGACCGGGAGCGCGAGGTGCTCATCGAGATGGCGAAGGGGCTCTCCAACGCCGAGATCGCCACCGAGCTCGGGCTGTCCGAGGCGACGGTGAAGACGCACGTCAGCCGCATCCTGCCCAAACTCGGTCTCCGCGACCGCGTCCAGGCCGTCGTGCTGGCCTACCAGACCGGACTGCTGAGGCCGCCATGAACCGCCTCACGAGGATGCAGGATAACGAAGAAAGAACGACCGTTAACCTTTCTCTAATCTAGTGCCGAGCTTTGTGAATATGTGCGATCCGACTGCTGCGGGTAGCACATTGACATGCTGGATCTCGCCACCGAGAGGCGGCGATATGCCATCCTTGTCGATATGGCGACGAGTCACCTTCAAAACAGCCCCATTACCGTTACTCGACGGGCGATTAGCAAAGTCCCAGAAGTGACGGCCTACTTCTGGATCGTCAAGGTCTTGACCACTGGCATGGGCGAGACGACCTCCGACTACCTGGCCCATCGCCTCAACCCGATCATCGCGGTCGCCCTGGCGGGAATTTTCCTTGCCGTCTCGCTGGCGCTCCAGTTCGGCGTCCGACGCTATGTCGCCTGGATATACTGGACGGCCATCACCATGGTCAGCGTCTTCGGCACGATGGCCGCCGACGTGCTGCACGTCGTCCTCGGCATTCCGTACGTTATTTCGACCGCATTCTTTATGGTCGTGCTGGCCGTGATCTTCGCAATCTGGTACGCGAGCGAGAAGACGCTGTCCATTCACAGCATCGTGACGATGCGCCGGGAACTGTTCTACTGGGCCACCGTCATGACGACGTTCGCGCTCGGCACCGCCACGGGCGACATGACCGCGGTCACCGTCCACCTCGGATACCTCGCCTCGGGCATCATGTTCGCCGTCCTGATCGCGCTCCCGGCCGTGGCCTACCGTTGGCTGCGGATGAACGCCGTCTTCGCCTTCTGGTTCGCCTATGTCCTCACCCGGCCGCTCGGCGCGTCGTTCGCCGACTGGATGGGGGTATCGCGCGCTCGAGGCGGTCTCGCTCTGGGCACGGGTCCGGTCAGTCTGGCCCTGGCCGTCATCATCGTCGGTTTCGTCGGCTATCTGAGCGTGACCCGCAAAGACACTGCACGCTGATCAGAATCACCTGCTCGTAAGATTCGCGTCCCGGTGCAGGGCTCGCCCGGCACCGGGACGGGACCTCGCGATCACGGTCCTGTGATCGTCCGGACGGCCACGACGTAGCGGCGTACCGCCGGTGCGGACAGGGCACCGGCGGGCAACTCGACCACGAACGCACTGTCGGGGACCACGGTGTTCTCCCAGCCGACGACGCTGCCCGGGTAGTCGGTCAGGGGCCGTGCCGGAAGTCCCACCTGCTGGGCGAAGCGCCGCTCGACGGCCTTCGGCCCCTCTGAGGTGTCGACCACGGCCATGTGCTGGTGGAACCAGATCCCCACGGTCGGCCTGATCCGGCGGATCAACGCGGCGGCAGCCCTGGACTCGGGTTCGGACAGGGCACGGGGACCGGCGAAGAACTCCGAGCCCGGTGGGCCGGGCGAACGCCAGCCCGCGGGAAAGTTCCGGTTGAGATCGACTCCGTGGGCGTTGCCGCGCGTCCGGGCGGCGACTCCATCGGGGTTGAGCACAGGGATCACCCACAGGTCGGCGTGGGCGGGAGCCGGGCCGTCGATGAGCGCCCGGGCGACCGCGATCCCCGCCGATTCGTTCCCATGGACGCAGCCGACCACCAGCACCTTCCGCGGGCTCGCCGGATCGCCCGACTCGACCGCGACGATGGGACGGCCGTGGACGGAGGCGCCGAGCGGCACGGTACGGCGGACCGCCGCAGGCGGAGGCGTCCCGCCGGTCGTGGTGCCGCCGGACGCCGCGCAGGCGCACGGGGATAGCAGCACGAGAACGCCCGCGATCGACCGCCGACCGCGCCACGCCGACCCACCGTTCGTCCGCATGATCCCCTCAGGATTCCGGTGGCGCTACTCCCCTACCCAGGAACTCCTGCCAGGTCACCCTCGACCGGTCGTCCACACGTCCGTGATGGGGCTGCGCGAGGCGGCCGTCCCCGCGTGGGACAGGCCGTAGGCGTCCTCGACGGTCCGCAGCACGCTGTAATGGTCGATCTTCTCGGGATAGGCGCCGGGCTTCACGGACGCTCCGGCGAAGATGGTGGCGATCTTGTTGCCGGGTGAGCCGTCGTTCTCGTCGAAGGTAACGATGAGCAGGCTGTCGTGGGTGCGCGCCCACCGGACATAGGCGTCCAGGTTGTCCCGGACCCAGGTGTCTCCGGTCTTCACCGGGCAGTTGTGCATGTCGTCGCACATGTCCGGGATGACGAACGACACCGTGGGCAGCGCGGAGAAGTCGGAGGGGAAGTCGGCGAAGGACCGGCTCACCGCGTCCGGCAGGTCGGGGAAGTCCGCCCAGGGGACGTGCTTGCGGGCATAGCGCCCGCTGTCGCAGGCGGCCCGGTCGAACGCGGGGAGTCCCTCGGCGAATCCGGCGAAGCTCAGCCCCGCGGCGGAGAGCTCCGCAGCGAGGTTCGGGGCGGTGTAGGAGTGGGGGCAGGAGTCGTCGGTGAGGCCCTGCGTCGACCCGGAGAACAGCGCCAGGTAGTTCGGCTGGCTCGGGTGCCGGATCGCGTAGGAGTTCGTGAACAGCGCGCCGCCCCGGGCCAGCGACGTCAGGTACGGCGCGTCACGGGCACCGATGATCTGACGGTCGGACTTGTTCTCCAGCATGACCACGACCACGTGCCCGATCCGCGGCACCGAAGCGGCCGTCGGGCGCGGACCGGCGGCAGGGGCGGACCCGCCCTTGCCGCACGCCGCCGTCAGGCACCCGGCGAGGGCCATCACCGTGAGGAGCAGAGCGCGACGGACACGCCGTTCTTCCACGACTGGCCTCCGGTGCAGGGCGCGACTACTACCCGGATAGTACCTAGATCCCGGCCAGGGTTCAGGCTCCCGCGGCGGTCACGATCGCGTCGGTGGCGAATCCGGCCAGCACGCCCAGCAGGACGCCCCAGGTGGTCAGCGTCTTCAGCCCCAGCTTGCGGGCCACCGCCAGCAGTTCGATCACCACGTACAGGATGGATCCGGCGGCCAGGGTGAGAAATCCAATGGACACCGTGTCATTGACGACATGCTGGCCGATGAGAGTGCCCAGGAACGTGGGACCACCGCCGATGAGGCCCAATAGCGCCAGGTAGCCCCATGACGGCCGGCGGCTTTCGGCGGCCATGGGGGCCACGATTCCGAACCCTTCGGTCGCGTTGTGCAGGCCGAATCCGATGATGAGCAGTACGGCGAGTTGCAACTCGCCGTGGGCGGCGGAGTTACCGATCGCCAGGCCCTCGGCGAAGTTGTGCAGGCCGATACCGATCGCGATCATCATGGGCAGGTCGCCCAGGCGCGACAGACCGCTGGTCCTGGCCTGGAATTCGGTGGCCGACGCCGCACCGGGACCGGACCGCCCCGGAGCCGCCGGCCTGGCGCGGCGTGCGATCGCACGGTCGAAATGTACGAGGCCCAGCAGTCCGACGCCGAAGCAGACCGCGAACACCGCCCCGTTGCCGATCGCCGCGCCGTACCCGTGATGGCCGAGCGCGGTGTCGACGGGCTCCCATGCGTGTGCGAGCACGTCCCACAGAAGGAAGATCAGGATGCCGGTGGCGGTCGCGTTCAGGAGGGCCCGAACCTTCGGCAGCGGCGAGCGCAGCCGGCCGATCGGCAGGCCGAGGTAGATGGTGAAGCCGGCTATCGCGCCGAGCACGGCGATCTGGGCGGATCCCATGAGGACACTCCGGGGGTCGAGATGTGACGCATGCCTCTGCCGCACTGTTTCGCGCACGCTGGATAGGCAAGGCTTGCCTAATACTACCCGGATAGTAGCAAGCGGCCTGCGCCTCACTCGGCGTCGTCGTGGCGCAGCAGCTGCTGCAACAGGCGTTCGTCCTCGGGGGCCAGGTCGGAGACGAAGCGGGCGAGTACGGCCGCGCGGTCGCGGCGCCGCCGGAGCAGGTCGTGCATGGCGGTGGCCGTATGCGCCGCCTCGTCGACGTTGGGCGAGTAGACGAATCCGCGGCCGGCCCGGGTGCGGGTGGCCAGGCCTTTGCGATGCAGCCGCGCGAGGGTGGTCATCACCGTGGTGTAGGCCGGGGTGTCGGGAAGCACGGCCTGCACGTCGGCGGGGCTCATCGGCCGGCCGCCTTGCCACAGGGCGGCCAGCACGGCGTCCTCGAGCATGCCGGCCGGCCGCCGTCCCTGCTCGTGCTCCTTGGTCACGTCGATCTCCATGCGTGTTGTATTACATCGATAGTAGATCACGCGGAACGAGACGACCGTACGGGCGGCCACACGCGTGCGCCCATAATGAAGGGCATGGTCGTCGACGTATGGATGCCGCTGCTGGTTCCCCTGCTCGCCGTGCCGCTCGTCCGTCTCCTGGCGGATCGGCTGTCGCCGCGGTCGGCCTCGTGGCTGCTGGCCGCGACCGGCGTTCTCCTGTCCGGCTGCACCGCGCTCGCCCTCCTCTTGCTGACCGGCGCCGGACTCCTCCGGGTTCCGTTCGTGGCGGCCGCCGAGCACCTGTCGCCCGTCCTGCTGCGGCGGATGTCGCCGGTCCCCGTCCCGCTGGCATGTGCGGCCAGTGCGGCGCTGGCCGTGACGATCATCCTCGCGATCTGGACGCTCCATCGACGGCGGGCCGCCCTCATGCTGGCCCGGAACGCCTCCCGGTCGCGCCGCGGCGGGCTGGCCGTGCTGCGAGACGAACTGCCGGACGCCTATGCCGTTCCCGGCCGTCCCGGCACCGTCGTGGTCACGACCGGCATGCTGCGGGCTCTGGACGCTCGCGAGCGCGACGTCCTGCTCGCTCACGAGCGCGCGCATCTCGCCGGCCGCCACCACTGGTTCACCCTGACGATGGACGTTGCGACCGTCCTGCATCCGGCGCTGGCCGCCCTTCACGGCCCCCTGCGTTACCACCTCGAGCGCTGGGCCGACGAGTCGGCGGCGGACGCCGTCGGGGACCGGCGTGTCGTGGCCCGCGCCATCGCACGGGCCGCGCTGGCGCGGAGCCGAGCGGGCTCGCCCGTCTCCGCACCCGGCCCGGTCCTCTCCGCCATCAGCGGCCCCGTCCCCCGCCGGGTCGCGGCGCTCCTGGCCGCTCCGGCGCCGAGACGGTCTCGGCTGCTGCCCGGCATGGCGACCGCCCTGGCAGCCTGTCTGGCGATGTCCGGGGCCGGAGCGCTGGACGCCGCCACCGATCTGCACGGGAGCCTGGAGGCCATGGAGATCCACCACCGCCCCGAAGCCGGCGATCCGCACCGCGCCGGCCACCGGCATGCCAGGCATGATCGGATCGAGGCCCGGTGGGCCGACCCCGGCATCCAGGGCGTCGCGGGCGCGGTCGATCACTCGGTGACATGACCTAGCCGTCCGGCGTGGGCGTGAGGTCGGCCGCCCCGGTCACAGCGCCACGAAGGTGAGGCCGCGCCGTTGGAGGGCGGGGATCACGGTGCGCAGCGCCTGGATCGTCTCCGAGCGGTCGCCGCCACCGTCGTGGCACAGGAGGATGTCGCCGCCCCGGGCGCGGAGCATCCGGTCGGTGATGGTGATCCTGCCCGGCCGCGCCCAGTCCCTGGGGTCGACCTCCCAGTCGACGCAGATCATCCCGTGGGCGGTCGCCGTGTCCATGATCTCGGCGGACCAGGCGCCGCCGGGCGCGCGGAAGAACTTCGGGGCGACCCCCGCGGTGTGGGCGATGCGGTCGTGTGCGCCGCCGATCTCGTCCCGGATCTCCCCGGCGGAGAGCCGCGGCAGGTTCAGCGGGTGGGTGACGGTGTGATCGCAGACCTGGTGCCCTGCGGCCACGATCCGCTCGACCAGCTTCGGGAGCTCAGTGACCTGGATCCCGATGAGGGAGAACGTCGCCGGCACCTGGAACTCGGCGAGCAGATCCAGCATCATCGGCGTCCATCGAGGGTGCGGGCCGTCGTCGATGGTCAGCGCGATGGCGTTCGCGGGAGCCGCCGGCGTCAGGTCGTGCAGGTTGTGCACCGGGCGGCGCAGCGCGTGCAGCGGCCCGTGCGCGTATCCCGGGTCGCGGAGAGGATGGCGGGCCGCCTTCAGCGCGTGCCGGGCCGGCTTCCTCGACGGCGCGGCCGGCCTCGTCATCCGTGTCAGTTCGGGCGCTCCGCCCGCCAGGAGCCCGGCTCCCGCCGCGGCCATGCCCATCAGCATTTGACGCCTGTCCGGTCTACGCATGTCGCCCCCGATCGCCGCTCCTGTCAACTACCTACCCAACTCGGCGTTTCCCGGCTCATTTCATCACGACGATCGCCGGCAGTCCGATGCTTGACAAAGTGGGTTTCAAGCGTTGTGTAAATGTTGACCAGGTGTCGCCCGTACCGCTGATTCCACTCTTCCCGAAAAACGGTAAAAACTGCAAACCTGTTGAAGTTGGAGCGAAATACCAGAAAGAGGAGATCACATGACTCGGAAGATCACACGGTTGGCGGCGGCGGCCGGGACCGTCGCCGTGCTGGCGCTCGGAGCCGCCCTGACGCCCGGTAGCGCGGCGAACGCCCGGACGACCATCGCCGCCCCGGCATCGGCGGCACGGATCACCGCCAAACCTCCGCCGTGTACCCGGTGCTGCCTCAAGATGAACCCCAAGACCCATCGGTGCGCCAAATACGGCTACCGCCGAGGCAAAGGAAAATGTAATCCTAAATGCAAGTGAGGCCGACCCGGCCATCGGGTAAATGCCGAGAATTCGGTAACGGCTTGGGGTAAGTGCCGGAGCTCGTCGTCGCGCCCACCACCCCGGTGGGCGCGACGACCCCACCGCCCCGGTGAGCGCGACGACCCGACCGCCGGGTCAGCGGACCCCGAGCCAGATCAGACTGCCCAGCCCGGCGACCACGCAGTACACGGCGAACGGCGTCAGCGTCCGCGTCTCGAAGTACCGCGTGAGGAACCGCACGGACACGTAGGCGCCGACGCCCGACAGCACACTGCCGACCAGCACCTGCCCGTGGATGCCGTCACCGAGCGGACCGGTCAGGTCGGGGATCTTCAGCACGCCCGCGGCGAGGATCACCGGGGTGGCCAGCAGGAACGAGAACCGGGCGGCGTCCTCGTGGGACAGCCCGCGCAGCAGGCCCGCGACCATCGTCACGCCCGAACGGCTGATGCCGGGCAGCAGCGCGAGGATCTGCGCCGCGCCGATGCCCGTTCCCCGGCCGAAACCGAGCCCGGACAGGCGCCGGTCCGACTCCAGCGCCAGGTCGGTGGCCGTGCTCCCGACCGAGGCCGCCACCGCCCGGTCGGCGGCCTGCGACTCCCGGCGGCGCAGCCGCTCCCCCGCGTACAGGACTCCGCCGTTGAGGGTGAGGAAGATCGCTGCGGGGACCGGTTTGCCGAGCACGGTCCGGAACGTGTGCTCGACCAGCAGCCCGACGATCCCGACCGGGATGGTGCCGAAGATGATCAACCAGGCCAGGCGCTGGTCCGGCGTCTCGATCCGGCGGTCGCGCACCGAGGTCAGGAAGCCGCCGATGATGCGGACCCAGTCCCGCCAGAAGAAGGCCAGCAGGGCGATCGCCGTCGCCACGTGCAGGCCGACGATGAACGCCAGATAGGGCGACTCCGGGGCCGAGACGTTCAGGTCGCGCGCCCATCGGCCGCCGACCAGGGCCGGGATCAGGACGCTGTGGCCGAGGCTGGAGACGGGGAACAGCTCCGCCACGCCCTGGAACAACCCGACCACGATGGCCTCGGTGTACGTCAAATGGGACACCCGCACCCCCAACAGAGAACTACTATCCGGATAGTTTTTACTATCCGGATAGTAGTGCAGACCGCTCCCCTACCAGGCGTGAAGCCCGAAACCATAGGGGTAAAGAGGGTTCCCGCACGTGGTGGGCGGTGACTGACCAGCGTCGATCTTCGCTCGGATTTCGGCGCGCTCGGCGGCGGTCGCGCCCAGGTCGTACGGCAGGCTCATCAGCTTTCATTGGTCACTCATCGCACTTCTATACTCACGTATAGTTACGCAAATGGAGTTGCTGCTTGTGCCTAAGGGCGCGAAGCGTTTGGGTCTCCACCCGATGACGAGGGGGCGTGAAGATCGTCAAGGACCATGGCTCTCTGGTCACGACGTTCGCCGGGCGTCTGTACGGTATGCGCTCGTCAGAGGTCCGCAAGCAGCGCTCGCCGAGACCGGCCAATGCACTGCCGATGGTCGCTGGTGAGCCGGAAGTTGTTACTCGCCGAGGGTGAGAGTGCCCATACCGCATGCGCACGCAGCATGCTGCGCACCGGCCTGGACATCTTTACCCTGCTGTGCTGGCCGAGCGCGTCGGGTGGGCTGTGGACCTGGTGTTCGGCATGGTGAGCGTGCTGATGACCGACCATTGGAAGGCTGCCGATGTGGACCAGCTCGCCTCTGGCAAGGATTTCGGGGGACGCGGGCTGCCGTCGAATGCGTGGATGGCCCTGCGCCGTCTCGGCTGGGTCGTCGCCGTTGCCGAGGGCGTCAAGGTCAACGATCGGATCGTGCGTATGGCCCAGGAGCAGGCCGGGCGCGGGCTGCGTTCGGCGAAGTGGCGCTCTGACTTGACCACCAACCGACACAAACCGCGAGGGGCAGCACTAGGCGCGGGATTTCACCTGTACGCCCACGCCACCTCTCCACGGTGGGCAGACCCCACGTCCCGACGTGGGATCACTTAGCTGATCAGAGACGCTCCGATCCTCGACGGCGTCAGCGTCACATCCGGCGTGCCCGACTCAGGTAGGTCTGCGCCACCACGACGACGGCGAGGAACGCCCCGCTCACGACCTGCTGATAGGAGGAGGACAGGTCGCCGATCTGGTTGATCAGATTCTGGATCACGCCGAGCAGGAGGACGCCCGCGATCGTGCCGCTGACGGAGCCCGCACCGCCGGTCAGCAGTGTGCCGCCGATGACGACCGCGGCGATGACGTCCAGTTCCATTCCGGTGCCGAGGATGGTCACGCCCGATGACAGGCGGGCGGCGTTGAGCGCCCCGGAGAGTCCGGCCAGCGTGCCGGAGAGCGCGTACACGATGATCTTCGTGCGGGCGACCGGCACGCCCATCAGCGCCGCGGCGTCCTCCGCTCCCCCGATGGCGTACACCGCCTGACCGAACCCGGTGCGCTGCAGCAGCACGGCGCCCACGACGAACAGGGCGAGCGTGAGGTAGACCGGGTAGCCCAGCCCGAGCAGGCGTCCCTGGCCGAACCGGGCGAGCACCGAGCCGTGCGGGATCAGGTACGTCGTCGCGCCCTCATGCGAGATCGACAGCAGCAGGCCGCGCGCGCCGAGCAGGCCCGCGAGGGTGACGATGAACGGCGCGAGCCGGACCCGCGCGATCAGCAGGCCCTGCACCAGGCCGATCGTGCCGCACACGACCAGGGGCACCAGGAGCGCGGCCGGGGTGCCCCACCGCACCGCGTACGCGGCCAGCACCCCGCCGAGCGCGAAGACCGAGCCGACCGACAGGTCGATGCCGCCGGTGATGATGACGAAGGTCATGCCCAGCGCGACCATCGCGGGGAACGTCGAGGTGATGGCGATGTCGCCGAGGTTCTCCCCGGTCGGGAAACGGGCGAAGGCGAGCGAGCCGACGGCGAGCAGGAGCACGAGCACCGCCGTGGCGCCGTGGCGCTGGATCAGGCCGAAGGCGCGGTCGCGCCGGCTCAGCCGGTAGGCGTCGTGGACGACAGGCGCGGCGGCCGCTTGCTCGGTGGTCATCGTCCGTTCCCTCCCCTCGCGGCGTAGACGGCCGCGAGGATGATCACTGCCTGCACCATCTGGGCGACCGAGTCGGGCAGGTCGTGCTTGATCAGCGTGGCGCGGACGAGCTGGATCAGCAGCGCGCCGGCGACGGTGCCCAGGACGCGCACCCGGCCGCCGGTGAGCGGCGTGCCGCCGACCACCACGGCGGTGATGGCCGACAGCTCCATCAGCAGGCCGAGCGACGACGGGTCGCTGGCCTGCAGCCGGGCGGTGGCGAGGACGCCCGCGACCGCGGCGAGCAGGCCCGACAGCACGTACACCAGCAGCAGGACCCGCCGGACCGGCAGGCCGGACAGGACGCTCGCCGTGCGGTTGCCGCCGATCGCGACGAGCTGCCGGCCGAACGTCGTCCGCCGGACGACGCCCGTCACCAGGAGGGTCAGCGCGCCCGCGACCACCACGGGAAGGGGAACGCCGACGACGCTCGACGAGCCGAGGTCCAGCAGCGTCGCGTTGTGGAGGTCCTTGAGCTGACCGCCGGCCAGCACGAGGGCGAGCCCCCGGCCGCCGACGAACAGCGCGAGGGTGGCGACGATCGGCTGGACCCGCACGAACGCCACGAGCGAGCCGTTGACCAGCCCGACGGCGACGCCGCCCAGCAGGGCCACGAGGATCGCCGGCCCGACCCCGTACCCGAGGTAGAGCGGAAGCAGCGCGGTCGCGAGGGCCATCACCGAGCCCACGGACAGGTCCACGCCCTCCGTGCCGATCACCAGGGCCATGCCGAGGGAGACGATGACGACCGGGGCGACCTGGACCAGCTGGGTGCGGAGGTTCTCCATGCTGAGGAAGTGCGGGGTGATCGCGATGTTCACGGCGACCAGGACGGCGATCGCCGCGTACACCCCGTAGTTCTGCAGCCAGGTCAGCACCCGCGCGCCGGCCGGCCGGGGCAGCGCGACGGCGGCCTCGCTCATGAGACCCCCTGCGCGATCGTGGTCATCACGCCCTCCTCGGTGAGTTCGTCGCCGGTCAGTTCGCCGATCACGGCGCCGTCCTTCAGGACGACGACGCGGTCGGAGCCCTCCACCAGCTCCTCCAGGTCGGAGGAGATCAGAAGGACGCCGAGACCCGTCTCGGCGAGTTCGTCGACCAGCGCCTGGACCTCCGCCTTCGCGCCGACGTCGATGCCGCGCGTGGGTTCGTCCAGCAGCAGCACCTTCGGCTCGGTGGCCAGCCAGCGGGCCAGCAGCACCTTCTGCTGGTTGCCGCCGGACAGCTCGGCCACCGGCTGGTGCGGCCCGGTCGCCTTGATCCGCAGCCGCTTCATGAACGTCTCGACGATCCGGTCGATGCGCGCGTCGGAGACGACCCCGGCGCGGGCCAGCCGAGGGAGGGCCGCCAGCGCGATGTTGTCGCGGACCGACAGGGTCGGCACGATGCCCTCTGCCTTGCGGTCCTCCGGCAGCAGCGCGATGCCCGCGCGCACGGCGGCGCCGGCCGACCCCCGGCGCACGGGCAGCCCGGCCACGGTGACGCGTCCCGCGTCGAGCGGCAGCGCCCCGGCGATGGCCTTGGCCGTCTCCGTACGGCCCGCGCCGAGCAGGCCGCCCAGCCCGACCACCTCACCGGGCCGGACGGTGAGCGAGACGTCGTCGAGGAGGTGGCGGCTGGACAGCCCGTGGGCCTCCAGGACCGGCTCTCCGGAGACCTCGTGGGCCCCCGAGAACCGGGTGACGCCTTCCGCGCGGACGTTCGCGACGTCCCGGCCGAGCATCAGCGATACGAGACGGAGCCGGTCGAGGTCCGCGAGCGCCCCCTGGTGGACGACTCGGCCGTCGCGCAGCACGGTGACACCGTCGCAGATCCGGTAGAGCTCGTCCAGGCGGTGGCTGACGTACAGGACGGCGATGCCCTGCTCGCGCAGCCGTCCGATGACGTCGAACAACGTGTCGACCTCGCGGGGTTCGAGCGAGGACGTCGGCTCGTCCATGATGACCACACGGGCGTCGACCGAGACCGCCCGCGCGAGCGCGACCATCTGCTGCGCGCCCACACCGAGGGATCGCAGCGGCAGCCGGACGTCCACCCGCACGCCGTACGACGCCAGCGTCCGGGCGGCCGTCTCGTGCATGCGACGCGAGTCGATCAGGCCGAAGGCGCGGCGCGGCTCGCGGCCGAGCAGCAGGTTGCGGGCGATGCTGAGGTCCGGCACGAGGCCGATCTCCTGGTGCACCGCCTGCACGCCGGCGCGTTGCGCGTCCAGCGGCCCGGCGAAGCCGGCGGGCCGCCCGGCCAGGAGCACCTCGCCTTCGTCGGGCCGATGGACGCCGGTGATCACCTTGATGAGGGTGGACTTGCCCGCGCCGTTCTCGCCGACGAGCGCGTGGACCTCGCCGGCGCGCAGGCCGAGGGATACGCCGTCGAGGGCGAGCACCCCGGTGAAGCGCTTGACGATGTCGCGGGCCTCCAGCACCGGCGCGTCATCGTACGGCGGACGCCGATCGTCGGGCTTTGTCACGGTCACAGGCACCCCCGATGGTGTCGGAGCATCGATCAGTACGCGCCGGCCAGGGACTGTTTGGCGTTGGAGGAGTCGTACTCCCGATCGGAAATGATCACCTTGTCCGGGATGGGCTCGCCGTTCTCGAACTTGCTGAGCGTCTGGAACGCCAGCGGGCCGAAGCGGGGGTTGGACTCGACGACCGCGAAGATCCAGCCGCTGACGATCTGGGCCACGGCGTTCCGGGTGCCGTCCACCGAGACGATCTTGATGTCGCCGGCCTTCTTGCCCGCGCCCTTCAGGGCGGTCACCGCTCCCAGCGCCATCTCGTCGTTCTCGGCGTAGATGGCGTTGACGTCCGGGTGGCTCTGGATCATCTGCTCGGTGACCTGCTGGCCCTTCTCACGCGCGAAGTCGCCGGTCTGCTGGAAGGTGATCTGGATTCCGGGCGCCTGCTTGGCGATCTCGTCCTTGAAGCCGTTGGTGCGGTCGGTGGTCACGTTGTTGCCGGACGAGCCGAGGAGGATCGCGACCTTCCCCTTGCCGTTCAAGGCCTTGATCATCTGATCGGCGGCCCGCTTGCCCTGCTGGTAGAAGTCGGACCCGATGAACGTCACGTAGTCCTTGCAGGCGGTGGCGTTGATCTTCCGGTCCACCGTGATGATCGGGATGTGCTTGGCGGACGCCTGCTGCAGCACCGGCTCCCAGCCGTCCGAGTTCAGGGGCGCGATGACGAGGGCCTTGGCCCCCTGGGCGATGAGCTGCTGCACGTCGCTGATCTGCTTGCTGAACTGCGACTGGCCGTTGGTGGTGCGCAGCCCGGTGATCCCCTGCTGCTTCGCCTCCGCCTTGATCGACTGCGTCTCCGCGATGCGGAAGGGGTTGGCCTCCTTCTCGGACTGGGAGAAGCCCACGACCGAGGTCTTGGGGTCGAACTTCGTGCCGCCGAACTTGTCGATGGTGCAGGACGGCGCGTTGCCGGAGGGCGTCTGCACCACCTGCTGGGGCTGCTGGCCGGACTGCGCGCCGGCCGACTGGTCTTTCTCCGACTTGGCGCAGCCGGCCGCGGTGACCAGGGCGAGGGCCACGGTGAGCACCCACGCGGGTGAGGACGTCCTTCGGGAGGTCGCAGGCACGGTCATGGCCGGTCCCTTCGTGCGGGTCAGGAGGTGCCCGTATTGAGTCATCACTGATCTGCTTCTGTCAATACCGATCAGAAAGACAGCGTTGCATCGATCTGAATATTGCAAATCCGATCAGGCTCGCTCATGCTGAGGCGTGATGTCCGCGGTGGGTGTTTCGCGGCCGTCCCACCGCTCGCTGATCGACCCCCTCCCGCCGCATCGCCTCCGCCGGTTCCCTCCGACAGATCGGAGACCGTCCGTGTCCCTCCTCCGCCCGGGCCGCCGCATCCGGCCCCGCGGCCCCGCAGGTGCCGCCCTCCTCGCCGGCGCCCTGCTCGCCGCCCTTCTGTCCCCCGCGACGCACGCCGCGGCGAGCCCCGCCGCCGCGCCGCGCGCCGCCGCCGACCCGCCCCTGACCACCCCGTGGACGAGCCAGGTCTCGGCGAACAACGCCCTCCCGGAGTACCCACGGCCCCAGCTCACGCGGGACCGGTGGCAGAACCTCAACGGCTCGTGGCAGTTCGCCGAGGCCACCGCCGGCCAGGCCCCGCCCGTCGGTCAGAACCTCGCCGAACGCGTCCTCGTCCCCTACCCGATCGAGTCGGCGCTGTCGGGCATCAAACGGCACGTCGACCACATGTGGTACCGCCGGACCTTCACCGTGCCGCGCTCCTGGCACGGCGACCGCCTCCTCCTGCACTTCCAGGCCGTCGACTACCACACCACCGTCTACGTCAACGGCGTACGGGTCGCCACCCACACCGGCGGATACGACGCCTTCACCGCGGACGTCACCGACGCGGTCCGCGGCGCCGGACCGCAGGAGATCCTGGTCGGAGTCGACGACCCGACCGACATCGGGACCCAGGCGCTCGGCAAACAGCGCGCCCCCGGAGACGGCATCTTCTACACGCCCTCCTCGGGCATCTGGCAGACCGTATGGATGGAACCGGTCACGGCCGCCCACGTCGAGCGGGTCGACACGACCCCGGACCTGGCCGCCAAGGACCTGCGGCTCACCGTCCAGGCGGCCGGCGGGCAGGCCGGGACCGCGGAGGCGACGGCGTACGCCGGGCACCGGGAGGTCGGCCGGGTCACCGGAGCGCCCGGCACCGAGCTTCGCCTGCACATCGCCAAGCCGCACCTGTGGACTCCCGACGACCCGTACCTGTACACGCTGAAGGTACGGCTGCGGGACGGCCAGGGGCGCGCCGACGAGGTCGGCTCCTACTTCGGGATGCGCTCGATCTCGCTCGGCAACGGCCCGGACGGCAAGGTCCGCATGCTGCTCAACGGCAAGTTCACCATGCAGGTCGGCACGCTGGACCAGGGCTTCTGGCCGGACGGCATCTACACCGCCCCGACCGACGAGGCGCTGAGGTTCGACCTCCAGGCGCACAAGCGCCTCGGCTTCAACATGGTCCGCAAGCACGTGAAGGTCGAACCCGACCGCTGGTACTACTGGGCGGACAAGCTCGGCCTGCTCGTCTGGCAGGACATGCCCGCGACGTACGCCGGGCACTCGCCGTCCGCCGCGACCAAGACACAGTTCGAGACGGAGCTGCACGCACTGGTCGACCAGCACCGCGGCCACCCGTCCATCATCGTCTGGGTGCCGTTCAACGAGGGCTGGGGCGAGTACGAGCCCGGCCGCATCAGCACCGCGATCAAGTCGTGGGACCCCAGCCGCCTCGTCAACGCCGACAGCGGCGTCAACTGCTGCGACTCCCTTCCCGACAACGGCGAGGGCGACATCCGCGACGACCACACCTACGTCGGCCCCGGCACGCCGATCCAGCAGGGCGCCCGCGCCTCGGTGGACGGCGAGTACGGCGGTCTGGGCCTCAAGGTCGACGGCCACATGTACGACCCCGCCCACGGCTTCGCCTACGAGATGGAACCCGACGCGGCCACGCTGACCGGGCGCTACACCGAGCTGCAGGACCGCCTGCTCCAGGTCGAGAAGGGCTGCGGCCTCTCCGCCTCCGTCTACACCCAGATCACCGACGTGGAGAACGAGCTCAACGGCATCTACACCTACGACCGCAAGGTCCTCAAACCCGACGCCGCCGAGGTGCGCAAGGCCAACCTGGCCCTCATCAAGGCCTCCGGCTCGGTCGGGCAGGGCGGCGGCGCGACCTTCCCGCCGGGCACCCCTGGCCTCGACGGCGTCGCCTTCTACCCCCTCGACGAGGGGACCGGCACCGTGGCCAAGGACGCAGCGGGCTCCCACGACGCCACGCTCGTGAACGGGCCGACGTGGACCACCGGGCACTCCGGGTCCGCGCTGCAGTTCAACGGCTCGAACCAGTTCGCCGACACCGGCGCGGCCATCCTGGACACGACCGGGAACTACAGCGTGTCCGCCTGGGTGAAGCTCGACCGGCGCGGCTCGTTCGCCACGGCCGTCAGTCAGGACGGCGACACCAACAGCGCCTTCTTCCTGCAGTATTCCGGGGCCGACGACCGGTTCGCGTTCAGCTTCGCCGGCGTCCGGGCGCTCGCCCCGGCCGCGCCGCAGACCGGCCAGTGGTACCACCTCACCGGCGTCCGCGACGCCGCGACCGGAACCCTGACCCTCTACGTCAACGGCGAGAAAGCCGGGACCGGATCGGCGTGCCTCGGTGACCGCTCCACCGGCCACACCGTGATCGGCCGGGGCAAGTACGGCGGCAACCAGGTCGACTTCTGGCCCGGCGCCATCGACCAGGTGCACGTCTTCGACCGGGCCCTGTCGGCCGACGACGTCGCCAAGCTTTACCAATCCGGCAAGTGACGCAGCGCGGGAGGGA
The DNA here is from genome assembly GCF_040655075.1 of Actinoallomurus sp. NPDC050550. Taxonomy (NCBI): domain Bacteria; kingdom Bacillati; phylum Actinomycetota; class Actinomycetes; order Streptosporangiales; family Thermomonosporaceae; genus Actinoallomurus; species Actinoallomurus sp. NPDC050550. Next base: position 135,690 of record NZ_JBFAJC010000005.1, read on the forward strand.
CCACCCGGTCCCTCCCGCCCCCCGTGGAAAGGAGAGAGCCGATGGAACGACGGACGTTCCTCACCCGTGGCCTCGCCGTGACCGGGGGCGTCGCGGCCGCCGGCGTCGCGAGCCCTGCCCGCGCCGATCGCCTCCCGGACGGCGTACGGGTCCTGCGGACGGTCGAGGCCGCCTCGGCGGGCGGCCACTACACGCCGAACCGCGCGCCGCTACGGCCGGCGCCGTTCCTCAAGCTGCCGCCGGGAAGCGTACGGCCGAAGGGATGGCTGCGGCGGCAGCTCGACCTGCAGGTCGAAGGCCTCAACGGCCGCATGCCCGAGGTATCGGACTATCTGCACTACGACACCAACGGGTGGGTCGATCCCTCGAAGGGAGGCTGGGAGGAGCTCCCGTACTGGCTGCGCGGGTTCACCGACCTCGGCATCGTCACCGGTGACGAGCGCGTACGGAGCCTGACACGCCGGTGGGTGGACGGCATCCTGTCCGCCCAGCAGGCCGACGGCTGGTTCGGCCCGGCCGTCCACCGCAGCTCGCTCGAAGGCGGCCCCGACTTCTGGCCGCACATGCCGGTCCTGGACGCGCTCCGCTCGTACGCCGAGGCGACCGGCGATGAGCGGATCACGCCGTTCCTGATCCGGTACTTCGGCTTCCAGAACCGGCAGTCCAACGAGGTGTTCCGGCGCGGCTGGGGCGCATACCGCTGGGGCGACACCATCGACAGCGTCTACTGGGCCTACAACCGGACCGGGGAGGCCTGGCTCCTCGACCTGGTGCGCAAGATCCACGCCGGCTCGGCGGACTACGTCACCGGCCTGCCGACCTGGCACAACGTCAACCTCGCCCAGGGGTTCCGCGAGCCCATCCAGTACGGCGTCCTGGCCGGCGACCCGGCGCTGCGCGCGGCGACGTACCGGAACCACGACGTGATCATGGGCACGTACGGCCAGTTCCCCGGCGGCGGGTTCGCCGGCGACGAGAACTGCCGCCCGTACTTCACCGACCCCCGGCAGGGCTTCGAGACCTGCGGGTTCGTCGAGCTGATGCACAGCTTCGAGGTCCTGACGCGGATCACCGGCGACCCGGTCTGGGCCGACCGCTGCGAGAACATCGCCGTGAACTCGCTGCCCGCCGCCTTCGACCCCGCGCAGCGCGGCACGCACTACGTCACCAGCGCCAACTGCGTCCAGCTCGACAACGCCCCGAAGACGCACGGTCAGTTCGACAACGACTTCGCCATGCAGGCGTACATGCCGGGCGTGCACAACTACCGCTGCTGCCCGCACAACTACGGCATGGGCTGGCCGTACTTCGCCGAGGAACTCTGGCTCGCGACGTACGACTCCGGGCTCTGCGCCTCGATGTACGCCGCGTCCGAGGTGACGGCGAAGGTCGGAGCCGACGGCACCGCCGTCACCGTGACCGAGGAGACCGGGTATCCGTTCGAGGAGGCCGTGACGCTGCGGATCTCCACGCCGCGTCCCGTCGACTTCCCGCTCTATCTGCGCGTTCCGCAGTGGTGTCAGGAGCCCGCGCTGCGCGTGAACGGTTCACCCGTGCCCGTACGGGCGGCAGCGCCCTGCTACGTCGTCGTCACCCGGACGTGGCGGAACGGGGACCGGATCGAGCTTCGCCTCCCCATGCGCACGACCACCCGCACCTGGGAGAAGAACCACGGAGCCGTCTCCGTGGAGCACGGTCCGCTCACCTTCTCCCTGGCGATCGAGGAGAACTGGCGGCCGTTCGCCGGGACCACGGCATGGCCGGAGTACGAGGTCACCGCCGGCTCGCCGTGGAACTACGGCCTCGACGAACGGTCCTTCACCGTACGGCGGCGGCCGGCGCGCGGAAACCCGTTCACCCGGCGGGGAGCACCCCTGGAGATCAGCGCCCGGGCCCGCCGGATCCCCAACTGGCGGGCCGACGACGAGAACGTCATCCGGCCGCTGCAGGACGGCCCCGTCAGGTCGGACGAGCCCGCGGAGACCGTCACCCTCGTCCCGATGGGCGCCGCGCGGCTTCGCCTCACCGCGTTCCCGGTCATCGGCCACGGCGCGGGCGCTCGGGAATGGAAGGTCGTGCCGGTCGCCACGGCCTCTCACCTGTGGCAGGGGGACACGACCGAGGCGCTGTGCGACGGGATCGAGCCGGCGAGCTCCGCCGACGAGTCGATCCCGCGCTTCACCTGGTGGGACCACCGCGGAGGCGTCGAGTGGGTCCAGTACGACTACCCGGACCCCGTCACGGCCGCGGCGACCGCCGTGTACTGGTTCGACGACACGGGACACGGGCAGTGCCGCGTCCCAACGTCGTGGCGCCTCCTGTACCGCGACGGTGACACCTGGCGGCCCGTCGACGACCCGTCCGCGTACGGCACCGCGCGCGACACCTACAACCGCACGACGTTCACTCCGGTACGGGCCACCGCGTTCCGGCTGGAGGCCCACCTCTCCGACGGCGTGTCGGGCGGCATCCTCGAGTGGACCATCGAACACGCCTGAGGACCGCTCAGGGTCTTCGCGCCGGCTGAGGCGCGGAGACCCTGAGCCGATGTGACCGCCCTGCCGCCATGGTGGACACTCTGTCGCGTGCGTCGAACCGGCTCACGGCGGCGGGCGGGAGAAGCGGTGGGGATCGACTGGGTACGGATGCGGCCGGTGAGCGGCCTCTCCCCCGAACGCTGGGCGGCGCTGGTCGAAGCCCAGGCGGCCGCGTTCGCAGCCCTCGGCAACCGGCGCGAGGGGGAGTTCGACCACCTGCTCGGCGGACCGCGCCCAGGCGCGGGATCGAACGAGATCGCCCGGCATGTGGAGCTCGACGGCGGCCCGGACTGCTACCGCCGGGTGGGTTCCTTCGCCTACAGTCCCGTCCTCCCGGCGGAGTGGCGGCTGGCGGCCTTCCGCAGCTTCCTGCCCGGTGAACTCGCCGACCACCTGCGGCGGTGGCGCACGCATCTGGACGAGGTGCGCGGCGGGGCCCATCGTGGTTACCTGCGGGCCTGGTACCGCTACGACGTCACCTCGCAGTACGCGCAGGCGTGGTCGCTCCTACGCGAGTCGGCGGAGCAGGCCCGGGATCGGACGAACAGGTGGGCGCTCGATCCCGAGCTGCAGGCTATCCGGGAGGAGATCCTCACAGTCCCGGCACCGATCGTCCCACCGGCCCCACACTGGGATTCGGAGCACGCTCCCGTTCCGGCCGCCCAAGGGGATGACGAGCCCGTTCCGGTGGCACTGGCGAAGGCCTGGAACTACCGGGTTCCGCGGAACCACCGCGTATGGCTTCCCGGCCCCTGGACATTCGAGAAGTACGTACGGGAAGCGGCGGAGGACCCGGACCTGCACGACATCCTCGACTGGATGGGCCAGGGCGTCGGTGAAGGCTATGGACTCCTGCTTGATTTCTAACGTTCCGCGGCGCTGGTGGAGGCCATCGCGGCGATGATGCCCTCCTCACACTGTCGCGCGGACGATCCATCCGTCTTCAGTGCTACGGAGTTGTGGTCTGAGCCGTCGGTAGCCGTCACCGGTGACCAGATCGGCTGTCCGGCCCTCTCTTCGAAGAAGGCCTAGGGCGCGTGCCGTTAGGGCCGGGTCGATCTCGACCGACGTGACGCTCCCGAGGTCGCCGACGAGTTGAGTGAGCAGAGCGGTCGAGTAGCCGGTTTCGGTACCTATCTCCAGGACACGGTGCCCATGCTGGACCTCGAGTAGGTCGAGCATGGTGGCGATGATCTGACGCGCCGACGACTGCGAAACTCGGTTGCCGTCGGGACGGATCGTGTAGGTGTCTTCGTCCACCGCGTCCAGGGCGGCTTGGACGCGGGGGCTGAACGTAGTGGTGTTCATCCGTTGCCTCGCATGGGTCAGATGGTCAGCGACAGATACGGCCGGTCCGTGCCCGCCGCCTCGCCGGCTGGTCTGCCGCCCACCTGAATCCAGGCGTGAGAGGCATACGGGGCGAAGCATGCTCCGATGCACCACTCCACCGCCCGACCCCTGAGCACCGCAATGAGGACTGCGGCCGGGGATACCTCCAGGCAGGCGGCGCGGCCAAGAAACCATCGTCCCGCCATCCGAGCGGCGAGCGCTGCGGTTTCCGCTTCAATGGGCGTGGCGTCGCTGCGACAACTCGGGCGTTTGACGACGGCGGCGAATCAGACCACGTTGCGGAGCAGCAGCCGTGAGCCGCCTGTACTCATGGTTGTTTATCGAGTTGTTGTGGCTCGACCGGTGCCGTTAGCGTCCGTGGCCATGGATGAGATTCGCGCCGCCAGGCAGTTGCAGCTCATAGCTGAGGTCGTGGCCATGGCATCTGAGTGTGGTATCCAGGTTTGGCTTCGGGGTGGGTGGGCCATGGATTTCTTCTTGGGCGAGATCACGCACGATCACCGTGACATCGACTGGTTCGCCTGGACCCACGACACATCTGTTCTCGGCGCCGAGCTCGACCGAAGTGGCTATCAGCAAGTACCTGGCCTCCCACCCGATCAGCAGCTCGACGTGCTTAAAGACGGTGAAGACCCCAGCTTCAATCTACTCCGAAGGGATATGTCAGGCCGCGTCGTCGTCGGTGGCGGCCCGTGGGCCGGCTCGCCGTGGCCTGAGAACATGCTGGAAAGGTATGTGGGCCGTATCGGCAATCTACAATGTCCGATCATCAACCCGAGGCCTCAGATCGAGATCAAGCAGATGATGCCGATCTGGGTTCCCGGAAGTCCCCGCAGGGCGAAGGATCTTGAGGACATCACTCGGCTCCAGGCCGCCCTGCACGAAGATTAGCGGAACAAGTCAGCCGAGCTCGAGTTCTCTTCGTACACGCAGACCGCTGGCTGACGTAAAAACAATTGTTGAATTATAAGAAGAAGCCCTGATCGCCGAAGCGAGGCCAGGGCTTGTTGCTAGTGGGGATGGTTAGTCTTCTTCAGTGTCGTCGTCACCTTGCATGACGGCGACCTCGACGCAACTTGCACCGCTGCTACTGCGGGCGCTCTTGCGCCACTGGGCGCGGGAAGTATCGGGCATCTCCGGCACCTCCTCTCACGTCAAACGCTCGCCGAGCTTCCTAATCAGCCGTACGGACGCCGTGGGGTGTGCGGCTACGGCCCGAAGGTGCTCATAGAAGGCAGTGTACCGACGGATATCTGCCTCCTCCTCGATGAAGAGGTCACCGGCCATCGAATCGACGTACACCACGGTCGGGTTGTCGGCGAAGTTGAGGACGATGAAGCTGCCCGGCATGCCCGGGTGAGCACCGACATCGAAGGGGATGACTTGCAGTGTCACGTTGGGCAACTCGGCGACATCGACCAGGTGCTCAAGCTGCCCACGCATGACGCTCGCTCCGCCGACAAGACGATGAAGTGCGGCCTCGTCGCAGATGGCCCAGAACTTAAGCCGTCGGTCACGATCGAGGACCGCTTGGCGTTCCATTCGGACCTGGACACGCCGCTCGACCTCTTCGTGGGTGAGTGAGGGCCCGCCGTGTCGCCCGGACGTGGTCCTGCCTGGCCGCGGTCAGCGATCCGATCGCTCGGCGCCGGCGGAGGCCATGGCGGCGATGATGCGGTCCTCGGTGACCTCGCGGCCGGTCAGCTCGGCGGCGACCGTGCCGTCGCGCAGGACCACGACGCGGTCGCAGCCGGAGACCAGCTCCTCGAGGTCGGAGGAGATCAGGAGGATGGCGAGGCCGGCCACGGCCAGTTCGTCCAGCAGGTCGCGCAGCTGGGCCTTGGCGCCCACGTCGATGCCGCGGGTCGGCTCGTCCAGCAGCAGGACCTTCGGCTGCATCGCCAGCCAGCGGGCCAGCAGGACCTTCTGCTGGTTGCCGCTGGAGAGCTCGGCGACCTTCTGCAGCGGGGAGGTCGCCTTGATGTGCAGGCGGCGCATGAAGGTGTCCACGACGCGGTCGATCCGCGCGCCGGACACGATGCCGAAGCGCGACAGGCGCGGCAGCGCGGCCAGCGCGATGTTGTCGCGGACGGACAGCGACGGGATGATCCCCTCGGTGGCGCGGTTCTCCGGCAGGAGGCCCACGCCCGCGCGGATCGCGCCGGCGATGGAACGCCGGGGCAACGGGGCGCCGGCCACCGTAACCTGGCCGGCGTCGAGGGTCAGCGCGCCCGCGATCGCCTTGGCGGTCTCCGAGCGTCCCGCTCCCAGCAGGCCGCCCAGCCCCAGCACCTCGCCCTCCCGGAGCTCCAGCGAGACGTCGGCCAGCGCGTGCCGGCGCGTCAGCCCGGTGGCGCGCAGGTAGGGCGGGTCGGCGGGGGTGTCGGCGGCCGCTGAGGGTACGGCGGACGGCATCCGCTGGAGCCGCCGCCCCAGCATGATGGACACCAGCGTGCGGCGGTCCAGCGCCGCGAACGGCCCGCTGTGCACGACGCGGCCCGCGCGCAGCACGGTCAGGCGGTCGCCGAGCCGGTACAGCTCGTCGAGCCGGTGGCTCACGTACAGCACCGCCCGGCCCTGCTCGCGCTGCTCCGCCACGACGCGGAACAGCGTCTCGATCTGCGGCGGCTCCATCTCCGCGGTCGGCTCGTCGAGGATGATCACCTCGGCGCCGGCCGTGACCACGCGGGCCAGTGCGACCAGCGTGCGCGCGCCCGGGTCCAGCGCCGCCAGCGGCCGGCGTACGTCCACGCGCAGGCCATAACGTCGGGACAGGATGTCGGTGGCCTGTTCGTGCATCCGCGCGGTGTCGATCAGGCCGAGCCGGCCCCTCGGCTCCGCGCCGGCGAACAGGTTGCGGGCGATGCTCATCGAGGGGATGAGCGTGTCGTCCTGGTGGACCGCCATGATGCCCGCGCGGCGGGCGTCCAGCGGGCCGCCGAGCCGCAGCAGCTCGCCGTCCCGGCGCAGCCGCCCGGCGTCCGGGCGGTGGACGCCCGTCAGGACCTTGACGAGCGTGGACTTGCCCGCGCCGTTCTCACCGGTCAGGGCGTGGACCTCGCCGCGCGCGAGCAGGAGTGAGACGTGGTCGAGGGCGACCGTGCCGGGGAACGTCTTGAGGATCCCGGCCGCCTCCAGGGCTCTGTCCGTCACGACGCACCTCCGGTACCGCGCCGGTTGTCCGCTCGTGATACCACGACACGGCCCTCACCTGCCAGATCACAGACGGGCGATGTGGATCCGTACACCCCGTGCGCTCAGCTCGTGCAGTTCGTCCGGCGGCGCGTCCTCGCCGGTGACGAGGTGGTCGATGCGCTCGGGGGGCACGGTCTGCACCATGGTGTTCACACCGATCTTGGTGTGGTCGGCGAGCACCACGACCTCCTCGGCGGCCTCGGCGAGCGCCCGGTCGGTGCCCGCCACCTGCATGTTCGGCGTGGAAAGGCCGCGCTCGGCGGTGAGCCCGTTGCCGGAGATGAACACCCGCCGCATGCGCAGCCCGGCCAGCGACCGCTCCGCCGCGCTGCCGATCAGCGCCTGCACCGGGCCGCGCAGCGTGCCGCCGGTCACCACGACCTCGATGCGCGGCGAGGCCGCGAGCGCCTGCGCGACCAGGAGAGAGTTGGTGACCACCGTCAGGTCGGTGTGACCGGTGAGGCGCTGCGCCAGCGCGTACGTCGTGGTGCCGGGGCCGATGGCGATCGCGTCGCCGTCGTCGACGAGTGCGGTCGCCAGGTCCGCGATCGCGGCCTTCTCCTCGCTCCCGACCTGGACCTTCTGGAGGTACGTCGGCTCCTGGGAGAGCTCGCCGGGCAGCGAGGCTCCCCCGTGGTGACGGTCCAGCAGCCCGTCGGCCTCGAGCGCGCGGACGTCGCGGCGGACCGTGACCTCCGACGACTGGACGGCCTCCGCCAGCTCGCGCAGCGAGAGGGTGCCGTTCGCGCGGAGGAGTTCGAGGATGCGCTTACGGCGTTCGGCGGCGAAGACCGGCTTGCGACCGTCCGACGGCCCTGGGACGTCGCTCACGGTCCCCCCTGATGAAAAAGCATCGGATGACCCGATCGTAGCCATCAGGCCCGCCGAACGGCGCATCCGGCGGGGATCAGTGCGTCTCGGCCGGTTCCGTGGCCATGGGCGACGGCGTGGGGGTGGCGGCGCGCCGGCCGGGCAGGAAGGCGGCGACCGCGAGGGCGATGACGGCGCCGGCCGCGGAGATCACCATGACCACGCGGAAGGCGTTCTGCGAGGGCACGGTCGCCGGGCCGAGCGTGATGGTCATGTGGGCCAGCACCACGCCCGCGACCGCGCTGCACATCGAGGTGCCGATCGAGCGCATCAGGGTGTTCAGGCTGTTGGCGGCGGCGGTCTCCGACACCGGCACGGCCCCCATGATCAGTGCGGGCATGGCGCCGTAGGCCAGGCCGATGCCGGCGCCGATCACGCACGAGACCAGCACCAGCTGCCAGATCGCCGACATCAGGGCGATGCCCATTCCGTACCCGGCGGCGACCACGACCGCGCCGGCCATCAGGGTCACCTTCGGGCCCCGGGCCGCGGAGATGCGGGCGGAGAACGGGGCCGCGGCCATCATGACGAGGCCGGTCGGCGCCATCACCAGGCCGGCCGCCAGCATGCTCCGGCCCAGGCCGTACCCGGTCGCCTTGGGCAGTTGCAGCAGCTGCGGCAGCACGAGGGACATCGCGAACATGGCGACGCCGAACACGACGGAGGCGATGTTCGTGAGCAGCACCTGACGGCGGGCGGTCGTGCGCAGGTCCACGAGGGGTTCCCGGGTGCGCAGCTCCCACCAGCCCCACGCGGCCAGCACGATGACGGCCGCGGCGAACAGCCCGAGAGTCAGGCCTTCGGTCCAGCCCCAGTCTGCGCCCTTGGAGATGGCCAGCAGCAGGCAGACCAGGCCGACGGACAGCCCGGCCGCGCCGAGCAGGTCGAAGCGTCCGGGGGTTCGCACGGGCGACTCGGGCACGATCAGCAGCACCAGCACGGTGGCCAGCACGCCCATACCGGCCGAGGTCCAGAACAGCATGTGCCAGTCGGCGCGTTCGGCCAGGAACGCGGCGGCGGGCAGGCCCAGTGCGCCGCCCACCCCGAGTGAGGCGCTCATGAGCGCGGTCGCCGCGCCGAGCCGCTCGACGGGCAGTTCGTCGCGCATGATGCTGATGCCCAGCGGGATCACGCCGGACGCCAGTCCTTGCAGGGCACGGCCGGCGACCATGGGCGGCAGGGAGTCGGACAGGCCGGCCACGGCGGAGCCGACGATCAGCAGCACCAGGCTGACGAGCAGCATGCGCCGCTTGCCGTACATGTCACCCAGCCGCCCGATCACCGGTGTGGCCACCGCCGCGGCGAGCAGCGTGGCGGTGACCGCCCAGGTCGTGTCCCCGGGCGAGGAGCCGAGCAGGTGGGGCAGCTGGGGCAGCAGCGGGATCACCAGGGTCTGCATCAGCGAGACCACGATCCCGCCGAACGCCAGCACGGCGACGATGGGACCGGCGTTCGCTCGTGGCGGGCCGGACGCTCCGGCGGCGGTCGAAACGTGGGACATGAGGGGAACCTCCATCGGAACGGTCGGCGCCTACACGCCTTGGCAAAATTTAAATCAATCGATTGACTTAGTCCAGCCGGGCGGGTTGACTGACAACGACGGCGACAACGAGTCGACAGGAGGACGCCCCGTGAGTCAGGTCGACGAGCAGAGGCTGGACTACCCGCTGCCCCGCCCGGCGGCGCTGGAGCCCCCGGCCGAGTGGGCGAAGCTGCGGCGGCGGTGCCCGGTCGCGCGCGTGGCCATGCCGAGCGGAGACGAGATGTCGCTCGTCACCCGCTACGCCGACGTCAAGCAGGTGCTGTCCGACCCGCGGTTCGGCCGCCGGCTGAACGCTCCCGACGCCGCGCGGATCTCCGACACCGAGTCCGGCGGGGTGTTCAACAACGAGATGGCCAACGTGCTCCCCCAGAGCGGTGAGGAGCACCTGCGCTGGCGGCGGCTCGTGGGCAAGTGGTTCACCGCCCGGCGGATGGCGGCGCTGCGCCCGCGGATCGAGGCCATGGCCGGCGGGCTCATCGACGCGATGGTGGACGGAGGCCGGCCCGCGGACCTGAAGTCGGGCCTGGCGTTCCCGCTGCCGGTGTGGGTGATCTGCGACCTGCTCGGCGTCCCCGACTCCGACCGGGACCGGTTCGCCCACTGGTCGGACTGCATGCTGAACCTGACCCGCTACACCGAGGAGCAGGTGAAGATCGCCCAGGCCGAGTTCAACGCGTACATGGCGGGCCACATCGCCGACCGCCGGGGCGAGCCGGGCGACGACCTGCTCAGCGAGCTGATCGTCGCCACCGACGCCGAGGGCCGCGGGCTGTCCGAGGCAGAGCTGGTCGCCACCGGCCAGGGTCTGCTGGTCGCCGGGCACGAGACCACCGCGAACATGATCGCCAAGATGGTGGCCATGCTGCTGGCCGACCGGGGGCGCTGGGAGGGTCTGCTGGCCGACCGGTCGCTGGTCCGGACCGCCGTCGAGGAGGTACTGCGGTTCGACACCAACCTCGGGCTCGGCATGGTCCGCTATATCGACCAGGACGTCGAGGTCGGTGACACGCCGATTCCCCGCGGCACCACCGTGCTGTGCGACATGGCCGCGGCCAACCGGGACGAGACCGCCTTCGACCGGGCCAACGAGATGGACCTGACCCGCAGCCCGAACCCGCATCTGACCTTCGGCGCCGGAGCGCACTCCTGCCTCGGGCAGTCGCTGGCCCGCACGGAGCTGCAGACCGTGCTCGGCGTGCTGCTCGACCGCCTTCCGTCCCTGGAGCTCGCCGTCCCGGCGGAGAATCTAGAACGCGTTGAGGGACTGGTCGTCGGCGGGCTGCGCAGCCTGCCGGTTCGATGGTGAGGAGATGACCATGGCGGTACGGGCGGAACAGGTGCAGGCGACGCGAGAGTCGATCCTGGCCGCGGCGGAACGGTTGTTCGCCGAGCACGGGGTGTTCGCCGTCTCCAACCGCCAGATCAGCGAGGCCGCGGGACAGGGCAACACCGCCGCGGTCGGCTACCACTTCGGCACCAAGACCGACCTCGTCCGCGCGATCGTGCGCAGGCACACCGAGGACATCGATCGGCGACGCACGCGGATGGTGGCCGAGGTCGCCGGCTCGACGGATCCGCGGGCCTGGATCGCGTGCCTGATCCGCCCGAACATCGACCACCTGGCCTCGCTGCCACGCCCGAGCTGGTTCGCCCGGTTCAGCGCGCAGGTGATGACCGACCCCGAGCTGCGCACCATCATGATCGACGAGTCGCTCGGCGAGCCCTCGCTCCGCCAGGCCGTGGAGGGCATGAACCGGTGCCTTCCCGAGCTGCCGGTCGAGGTCCGCCTCGAGCGCGGCGAGATGGTCCGCCAGCTGGTGACGCACATGACCGCCGAACGCGAACGCGCGCTCGCCGAAGGCACGCCCACCGCCCGGTCCAGCTGGCACGACGCGGCCACCGGACTGATCGACGCGATCGCCGGGCTGCTGCTGGCTCAGGTCACCCCGCCCCGTGACGATTCCAAGGAGAACCCCTGATGAGAGTGGCCGTCGACCAGGACAAGTGCTGCGGCGCCGGCAACTGCGTCCTGCTCGCCCCGGAGGTGTTCGACCAGCGGGAGGACGACGGGATCGTCGCCCTGCTCGACGAGCGGCCTCCCGAGCGGCTGCACGGCGCGGTCCGCGAGGCCGCCGACGTCTGCCCCGCCGGCGCCATCCGGCTGAGCGAGACCTCATGACGTCTCATCCGGCCGGGGTCCTGGTGGTCGGCGCGTCCGCCGCCGGGCTCGCGACGACGGAGGCCCTGCGCCGCAGGGGATACCAGGGCGAGCTGACCGTGCTGGGGGCCGAGCCGCACACACCGTACGACCGGCCCCCGCTTTCCAAGCAGGTCCTCGCGGGAGTGTGGGAGCCCGGCCGGGCCGCGCTTCGCCCGTCCGCCCAGCTGTCCACCCTGGACGCCGAGTTCATCCTCGGCGATCCCGCCGCCGGCCTCGACGCGACGACCCGGACGGTGCGGACCGAGTCCGGGCGCGCCCTGAGGGCCGACACGATCGTCGTGGCCACCGGACTGCGCCCCCGCACGCTGCCCGGCCAGGACGGCCTGTCCGGCGTGCACGTGCTGCGCACTCTCGACGACGCCGTGGCCCTGCGGGCCGACCTGCTCACCGCCGCACGCGTGGTGGTCGTCGGGGACGGCGTGCTCGCCGCCGAGATCGCCGCCACCGCCCGCCGCCTGGGCCCGGAGGTCACCGTGGCCGGCCCGGGGCCGGCGCCGCTGGCCGGCCGGTTCGGTCCGCTGGTCTCCCGGCTGCTCGCCGAGACGCATCTCGAGAACGGGGTCGATCTGCGGCTCGGCGCCGGAGTCGGCGGCCTGACCGCCCGGCACGGGCGCGTCACCGGCGTGCGCCTGGACACCGGCGAGGTCCTGCCCGCCGACGTGGTCGTCGTGGCGATCGGGGCCACGCCGGCGACGGACTGGCTGGCCGGGAGCGGGCTGCGGCTGGACGACGGGCTCGTGTGCGACGCCCACTGCCGGGCCGCCGACGGCATCTACGCCGTCGGCGACGTGGCCCGCTGGCACCACCCCGGGCTGGGCGCCCTGCTCCGGCTGGAGAACCGGACCAACGCCACCGAGCAGGCCATGGCCGCCGCCGACACGATCCTTGGCGACGACCGGCCGTACGCCCCGGTGCCGTACATGTGGACCGACCAGTTCGACACCAAGATCCAGGTCCACGGCCTGCCGAGCCCGGACGCCGAGGTGACCATCGTCGACGGCGCGGTGGCCGACCGCCGCTTCGTCGCCCGCTACCACCGGGACGGCCGGGTCATCGGCGTCCTCGGTTGGAACATGCCCAAGCAGGTCCGCCTGCGCCGCCAGGAGGTCGTCGACGCCCAGCCCGGTCTCGCACCGGCCCTGCCCTGATCGATCCCGAGAAAACCGCTCGACAAGGAAGGTAGCCATGACCAGCACAGTGAGTCCGGCCGGCCCGGAGGCGGCAGCGGTTCCGGAGTTCCCGATGGACCGGGCGGCGGGCTGCCCGTTCGATCCGCCCCCGGACCTGGCGGCCGCGCAGCGCCAAGGCCCGCTGGCCAGGGTCCGGCTGTGGGACGGCAGCACCCCGTGGCTGGTGACCCGCTACGCCGACCAGCGGGCGCTGCTGGCCGACCCCCGGCTGAGCGCCGACATCGAGCGCCCCGGCTACCCGAGCTCGGCGCCGATCCAGCCGGGCGGCTCGAAGATCGGCTTCATCCTGATGGACGACCCCGAGCACGCTCGGCTGCGCCGGATGGTGACCGCGCCGTTCACCATCAAGCGGATCGAGGCCCTGCGCCCCGCGGTACAGCAGATCGTGGACCGGCTGATCGACGAGATGCTGGCCGGTCCGAAGCCGGTGGACCTGGTGGAGGCGTTCGCGCTGCCCGTGCCCTCCCTGGTCATCTGCGACCTGCTGGGCGTGCCGTACGCCGACCACGACTTCTTCCAGGCCAACAGCAAGACCATCATCAAGCGGACCGCGACGCCCGAGCAGCGGATGACGGCGAGCGGGAACCTCACCGAGTACCTGGACCGGCTGGTCGGCGAGAAGCTCGAGAATCCCGGCGACGATCTGCTGTCCGGACTCACCGGGCGGGTCAAGGCGGGCGAGCTGACCCGGCAGGACGCGGCGCAGATCGGCGTGCTGCTGCTGATCGCCGGGCACGAGACCACCGCGAACATGATCGCCCTGGGCACCCTGGCCCTGCTGGAACACCCCGACCAGCTCGCCCTGCTGCGCGACGCCGACGACCCGAAGCTCGTCGCCTCGGCGGTGGAGGAGCTCCTGCGCTACCTGCACATCACGCACAGCGGGCGGCGCCGCGTGGCGGTGGAGGACATCGAGCTCGCCGGCCAGACCATCCGCGCCGGCGAGGGGGTCATCCTGCCCAACGACATCGGCAACCGGGACCCCGACGCCTTCGAGCACCCCGACCGGCTGGACCTCCGGCGCGACGCCCGCCACCACGTCGCCTTCGGCTTCGGCGTCCACCAGTGCCTGGGCCAGCCGCTGGCCCGCATGGAGCTCCAGGTCGTCTACAGCACCCTCTACAAGCGCATCCCCACCCTGAGACTCGCCACCGACCTGGACCGGATCCCGTTCAAGCACGACGGATCCGTCTACGGCGTCTACGAACTCCCCGTCACCTGGTAATCCCGCAAAGGAGCGAACCCATGAAGGTCATCGTCGATCAGGACAAGTGCGTCGCGTCCGGACAGTGCGTGACCAGCGCGCCGGACGTGTTCGACCAGCGCGACGAGGACGGCATCGTCGTACTGCTCGCCGAGGAGCCGCCGGCGGACCTGGCCGCCGACGTCCGGCAGGCCGCGGCCGTGTGCCCCGCGCTGGCCATCCAGGTCGAAGAGTCGTAGCGGGCAGGTACGGCGGCCGAGGCGGCCCGGGCCGCCTCGGCCGCCGCACGCGGTCACACCGGACGGCGCGGAGGGGAGCCGTAAACATTCCGTAAACGGGTTCGGCGAAGCTGAAGGCACCTGAGCACGGCGGGCCTCACGGCACCGCTCCGAACCCGGAAGGAAGCACCTCATGCGCACGTTCAAGCTCCAGGTCCAGACCACCGTCGACGGCTACATGGCCGGCCCGAACGGCGAGATGGACTGGCTGACGTTCGACTGCGGGGTCACCGCGCTGCACTTCGAGCCGAAGCGCTTCTGAACGGCCGTACGCCAGAGGCAGGGCCCGCGCCCCGGCAGCGCTTCCCGCAACGCATGTAAGTGACTTGCAGGATTTGCGATATTCTTGCGGCATGTCACGACGACTTGCCGATGTCGCCAAGAAGGCAGGGGTCAGCGAGGCCACCGTCAGCCGGGTGCTCAACGGCAAACCGGGGGTCTCGGCGGCGACCCGCGACAATGTGCTGACCGCGCTGGACGTGCTGGGTTACGAGCGGCCGACGCAGTTGCGGGGCGACCGGGCCCGACTGGTCGGCCTGGTGCTGCCGGAGTTGCAGAATCCGATCTTCCCCGCCCTGGCCGAGGTGGTCAGCGGCGCCCTGGTGCAACTCGGTTTCACGCCCGTCCTGTGCACGCGCACGGCGGGTGGTCTCTCGGAGCCGGAGTACGTGAACCTGCTGCTCGACCAGCAGGCCTCCGGAGTGATCTTCGCCGGCGGGATGTTCGCGGAGGCGGACGCCGCACATGAGCACTACCACCTGCTCCGCAGGCGCGGCATGCCGGTGGTGCTCGTGAACGCGTCCGTCGCCGATCTCGGCTTCCCGGCGGTGGCGACCGACGACGTCGTCGCCGTCGAGCAGGCGTACGGGCACCTGCGCGCGCTGGGGCACGAGCGGATCGGCCTGGTCGTCGGCCCGGCGGACCACATGCCGTCCCGCCGGAAGGTGGAGACCTTCGAGCGGCTCGCCCAGGCGGCCGGCCTCGGCGGAGAGGAGTTCGTCGAGCGGACCCTGTTCTCCCTGGAGGGGGGCCAGGCGGCGACGACCCGCCTGTTGCGGCGGGGGGTCACGGGGGTGATCTGCGGCAGTGACCCGCTGGCGCTGGGCGCGATCAAGGCGGCCCGCCGGCAGGGGCGGCAGGTGCCCGAGGACGTCTCGGTGGTCGGCTTCGACGACTCGGCGTTCATGAGCTGCGTCGACCCGCCGCTGACCACAGTGCGCCAGCCCATCGACGCGATGGGGCGCGCGGTGGTGACCCTTCTCGGCGCCCAGATCGACGGCTCGCAGGCCGCCCCCGAAGAGCTGCTGTTCGAGCCGGAGCTCGTCGTCCGCGGCTCCACAGGCCCAGCCTGACAACTGTCGATTTTTTTCTATCTTCAGTTCGACTATTGCAGTGTGATGTCGGTCTCTATATCGTTCTCGCACCGGATCCTGCATCCCGGTCCTCGGCCCGCGGCCTCTGGGCGCCGGAGGCCAGTCCAGGAGGGAGTCGATGATGAGACCCCGACGGCTCATGGTCCTTTTGACGGCAGGGCTCGCCCTGACCAGTACGGCGTGCGGAGGCGGTGACGGATCCAAGGACGCCTCGGGCGGGAGGGTCTCCATCACGGTCGGCTGCATGCCCGCGAAGAGCCAGCCGACCCAGCGCCGCGAGTGGAACGAGGATGTCGCCGCCTTTCACCGGCTGCACCCGGACATCACGGTCGTCGGCAAGGACGCCTTCCCCTGCGCGGACCCGAAGACGTTCATGGCCAAGCTCGCGGGCGGCCAGATGGAGGACGTCTTCTACACCTACTTCACCGACGTCCAGAACGTGATCAAGTCGGGTCAGGCCGCCGACCTCACCAAGTACCTCGGCAGCGTCAAGCAGCTCCCCGACCTCCAGCCCTCCGTCAAGCAGGTCTTCACCGGCCCCGACGGCAGGATCTACGGCCTGCCCCGGCAGAACTACTCGATGGGCCTGCTCTACAACCGCAAGCTGTTCAAGCAGGCCGGGCTCAATCCCGACACCCCGCCCGCGACCTGGGCGGAGCTGCGCGCCGACGCGAAGAAGATCGCCGCACTGGGCAAGGGCATCGCCGGATACGCCGACTACAGCGCCGGCAACCAGGGCGGCTGGCACTTCACCACCGAGCTGTACGGCCAGGGCGGCGACGTCGTCACCCCCGACGGGAAGAAGGCCGCGTTCAACAGCCCGCAGGGCCAGGCCGTGCTGGAGAACCTCCGGCAGATGCGCTGGACCGACGACTCCATGGGGTCCAAGCAGCTGCTCCAGCTCGCCGACGTGCAGCAGATGATGGCCGCCGGCCGGCTCGGGATGTACCTGTCCGCGCCGGACAACGTGACCGCGCTGGTCGACCAGTTCCAGGGCTCGTACAAGGACTACGGCCTGGCGCCGATCCCCGAGGCGAAGGCCACGCTCATCGGCGGGGACGGCTACATGGTCAACGTCAAGGCCTCCCCCGCCAAGATCAGGGCCGGGCTGCTCTGGCTGGAGTACTACGTCCTCACGCCCGGACAGGGCCAGCTGAACTACCAGCGCGAAGCGCGGTACGGGCGCGCGGTCGGCCTGCCCCAGCCGGACTTCTACACCGGGGCGACGGCGACCACCGACCACTCGCTGCGCGCGGCGTCGGCCAACGTCCCGGTCGCGAACTACAAACCGTACGAGGACGCCTCCGCGCGCATCCCGGGCAGGCTCGAGCCGGCGAACGCCCAGCAGGTCTACGCCGTCCTCGACTCGGTCATGTCGGCGGTCCTCACCGACCGGAACGCCGACCCCGGCCGGCTCCTCGCGTCCGCCCAGCAGAAGGTCGACGGCATTCTCGCCCGCTCCAACTGAGCACGCCCGGCGGCCCACACGCGAAGGAGGGATCGGTGACCACGACCGCCCTGCGCAAGGCGGCGTCCCGGCGTTCACCGTCGCGCCCGGCCGGGCCGCGCCGGGCGGCGTCGCGGTACGGCGTCCGGCGCGCCCTGTCCGCGTACGGGTTCCTCTGCGGGGCGCTGATCTGCTTCGCCCTGTTCTCCTGGTACCCGATCGTGCGGGAGGCCCTGCTCGGCTTCCAGCAGACGAACTTCGTCGGCCGGTCCCAGTGGGTCGGCCTCGATAATTTCCACCGCGTCGGAGCCGACCCGGCCTTCGGCAAGGCCTGGCTGAACACCCTGGAGTTCACCGGGCTGGCGCTGCTGTGCGGTTACGTCCTGCCGTTCGTGACGGCGCTGCTGCTCAACGAGCTGCGCCACGCGCGCGCCTACCTCAGGTTCGTCGTGTACCTGCCGGTCATGCTCCCGCCGGCGGTCGCGGTGCTGCTGTTCAAGTGGTTCTACGACCCGGGCCCCGGCCTGTTCAACCAGCTGCTGCGCCTGGCCCACCTCCCGGGGCTGAACTGGCTGGACTCCACGAGCACCGCGCTGCTGTCCCTGGTGATCGTCTCCACCTGGATGAACATGGGCAGCGGCACGCTCATCTACCTGGCCGCCCTGCAGAGCGTCGAGGGCGAGCTGTACGAGGCGGCGGAGCTGGACGGCGCGGGACTGCTGCGGCGCGTCCGGCACGTCACCATCCCCCAGACCAGGCTGATCCTGCTGGTGATGCTCCTGCTCCAGGTCATCGCCACGATGCAGGTGTTCATCGAGCCGTACCTGCTCACCGGCGGCGGGCCGCAGGACGCCACGGTCAGCGTCGTCTACCTGATGTACCAGTACGCCTTCAACTTCAACAGCTACGGCGGCGGCAGCGCCCTCGGGCTGATGCTGATGCTCGTCCTGATGGTGTTCTCCGCGGCGTACCTGCGGCTCACCAGGGACGAGGGGAGATGAGGTGAGGAACCCGACGATGCAGGCGCCCGCCCCGCGAACGCTCATCTCCGCCCGCGCACTGTCCACGCCACGCGGCCGGGTGATCTACTGGTCCGTCCTCGTCGCGGTGATCGTGCTGTTCACCGCGGTGTTCGTGTTCCCGCTCTACTGGATGGCGACCGGCGCGCTCAAGTCGTCCGGCGAGCTCGCGCGCACACCCCCGACGATCTTTCCCCGGCACCCGCACCCCGGCGTCTACCGCGAGGCGTGGCAGCGGCTGAGCCTGGAACGGTACCTCCTGAACACGCTCGTGTACGCCGCCGGGGCCTGGCTGCTGCAGCTCGCCGTGTGCGTACCGGCGGCGTACGCCCTGTCGAAGCTGCGGCCCGTGCTCGGCCGGGCGATCCTCGGCATGATGCTGGCCACGTTGATGATCCCGCCGACCGTCCTGCTGATCCCGCTGTACCTGACCGTGCGCGATCTGCCGTTCCTGCACGTCAATCTGTTGAACACGCCGTTCGCGATCTGGTTCCCGGCGGCGGCGAACGCCTTCAGCGTGTTCCTGCTCAAGCGGTTCTTCGACTCCATCCCCAGGGAACTGCTCGAGGCGGCGGCGATCGACGGCGCCTCGTCCTGGCGCATCCTGCGGTCGATCGTCCTGCCGATCTCACGGCCGATCCTCGCCGTCGTGTCCATCTTCGCGGTGGTCAACGTGTGGAAGGACTTCGTCTGGCCGCTGCTGGTGCTGCCCGACAGCAATCGGATGACGGTGAGCGTGGCCATCTCCTCCCTGTCGAACCAGACGCCGGAGAACATCCTCATCGCCGCGCTCGTGATCGCGAGCGTCCCGGCCATCGCCGTCTTCCTGCTCTTCCAGCGCCACATCATGGCGGGCCTGACCGCCGGAGGACTGAAGGGGTGAGGACACGCGTGCCCGTGACCCGACCGAACCGTTCGAGGAGATGATCCGGCATGGCCGAACTCGTTCCCCCCGGCAGGTCGCCGCAGCCGGAGGGCTGGTGGCGGAGTGCCGCGATCTACCAGGTCTACCCGCGCAGTTTCGCGGACGGCAACGGCGACGGCGTCGGTGACCTGGCCGGCCTGCGCGGGCGCCTCCGCCATCTCGCCGACCTGGGGGTCGACGCGGTCTGGGTGAACCCCTGGTACCCCTCGCCGATGGTCGACGGCGGCTACGACGTGGCCGACTTCCGCGACATCGACCCGGTCTTCGGCTCGCTCGCCGAGGCCGAGAAGCTCATCGAGGAGGCGCACGGGCTCGGGATCAGAGCGATCGTCGACATCGTCCCCAACCACTGCTCCGACCGGCACGCCTGGTTCCAGGAGGCGCTGCGGTCCGGGCCGGGCTCGGCGGCCCGCGCGCGGTTCTGGTTCCGGCCCGGGCGCGGCGACGGGCCGCCGAACGACTGGCGGTCCATCTTCGGCGGTCCCGCGTGGACCCGAGTTCCGGACGGCGAGTGGTACCTCCACCTGTTCGCGCCGGAGCAGCCCGACTTCAACTGGAGCAACCCCGAGGTACGGGAGGAGTTCCTCGACGTCCTGCGGTTCTGGTTCGACCGCGGCGCGGACGGCATCCGCATCGACTCCGCCGCGGTCCTGGTCAAGGACCCCGACGCCGAGCCGGACGGCCAGGACCCCTACACCGACCGGGACGGCGTGCACGAGATCTACCGGGCCTGGCGGCGGACCGCCGACGACTACGGCGACCGGGCGCTGATCGGCGAGGTCTGGCTGCCCGACCAGGACCGGTTCGCGGCCTACCTGGCCCCGGACGAGATGCACACGGCCTTCAACTTCGACTTCCTGAGCTGCCCGTGGGAGGCCCGGGCGCTGCGCCGGGTGATCGACACGACGCTGGCCACGCACACTCCGCTGGGCGCGCCGCCGACCTGGGTGCTGTCCAACCACGACGTGACCCGCCCGGTCACCAGGTTCGGCCGGGAGGACACCTCCTTCGACCTGGGCGACCGCCGGCACGGCGCGCCCGCGGACCTGCGCCTCGGCCTGCGCCGGGCCCGGGCGGCCGCCCTGCTCGCCATGGCGCTGCCCGGCTGCGTCTACGTCTACCAGGGCGAGGAGCTCGGCCTCCCGGAGGTCGAGGACCTGCCGGAGGACCGGCTCGAGGACCCCATCTGGTTCCGTTCGGGCCGCCGCGACCGTGGCCGGGACGGCTGCCGGGTCCCGCTCCCGTGGTCCGGCGACGCGCCGCCCTTCGGCTTCGGCGGCGGTGAGCCGTGGCTGCCGCAGCCCCCGTCCTGGCGCGACCTCACCGTCGAGGCCCAGGCCGCGGACCCGTCCTCGACGCTCGCCCTCTACCGGAAGGCGCTGCGGCTGCGGCGCGATCGGCTCGGCGACGGCACGCTCGCCTGGCGGTCGATGGGCGAGGACGTCCTGGCCTTCGACCGGGACTCGGGCGTCACCTGCGTCGTCAACCTCGGCGCCCGGCCCGTACGGCTTCCGGAGGGCCGATCGGTGCTGCTGGCCAGCGGACCGCTGGAGCAGGGCGAGCTCCCTCCGGACACCGCCGTCTGGCTGGACTGATCCGCCCTGGCGGTTCCGCGGAGGGCGTCGCCATCGGTGTTCGACATTGTCGGCAGGGTGGCGTTGACGCGCCCGGATACGCGGCTTAACGTCTCGGGGAGCTTACGGACCGGCGGTGGTGCCGTCTCTCTCATGGCCGGTCCGGCCGCGACGTCTACGCGTCCCCTTCCCCCGTTTACGGGTGGGGTGTTCCCCCAACACCCCACCCGTAAAAGCTTCAAACGGTCGCGATCACCGGGCGTACATCGGCTCGCCGAGCGCGTGGGCGACGAGCTCGTCGATCGGGAGACCGGCGCCCTCGCGGTAGACGTCCTCGAACCTGCGGGGGCCGAGGACGTCTTCGAGGTGCGCCCTCCATCGTCGGCGAGCCTCCGTCAGCGCCTGGAACTGGTCCGGGGGCGAGCCGATCGATCGCCACAGTCGATTGCTGGCCCCGAGAAGGCGAGCGGCGTCTTCGGGTCGGCTCGGCGCGAGCGTCCAGGCGAGCGCCTCCATGCATCGGAAGATGCCCCACCGGTCCCCCAGGGCGTGCTTGAGGCCGAGGGCCTCGCGGAGCAGCCGGCCCGCTCGGCCGGTGTCACCGCACCACAGCGTGGCGATGCCGGTCACCCACAGCGCGTGGCCTTCGGCCCAGGCCGCGTCGTGAGCGCGGCAGATCGCCAGTGATCGTTCGCCGTAGGCGATGGCCTGCCGGTGGTCTTCGAGATTGCCGCCGACCAGCGCCAGCTGATACAGGGCGAGCCACTCACCGTCGTCGTCACCGGCGTCGTGATGGTCCGCCCGCGCCCGCCGCAGGAGGAGGCGCGCATGCTCGTATCGGCCCCGGAAGATCTCTGCCAGTCCGGTGAACTGCGTCACGCGCCGGAGCGCCGACGAGTCACCGATCTCCTCCGCGAGGTCCCGGCATCGCCGGAGCAGGGCGAGGCTTTCGGCGGTGTGCCCTTGCAGGAGGGTGAGCCATCCGGCGGTCCACAGCGCCTCCGCCCGCGCCGCCCCGGGCTCGGGACTCTGGTCGAGAGCCCGGATGAGCAGATCACCGCCCTTGCTGATCAGACCGACGGTGAGGTAGTGACGCGCCAGGACGGTGGTGATCCGCAATCCGGTCGCGGCCCCGCGGGGAGCGGTCAGGTGGTAGTCGGCCGCGGCTCGCAGGTTGGCGCGCTGCAGTCGCAGCCTGGCGAGCGTCGCGGCCTGGTAGTGGCTCATCGGGTCGGCCTCGGTGCGTTCGGCGAACCGCCGATAGTGCTCGCCGTGCCGATGGCGCAGCCAGTCCTCCTCAGACGACCGGGACAGCTCCTCGACGCTGAAATCGCGGATCATCTCCGGCAGCCGATAGGACAGGAAGGCGTGCGGCGCGGCCTCCCTGATGACGATCGACATGTCCACGAGGTCGGCGAGGAGCGAGCCGACCTCTTCCTGGTCGATCCCACGGCCAGAGCAGACCGTCTCGGCGTCCTCCAGGTCGAACCCGCCCTGGAAGACGGCGAGCCGTCGCCACAGCGCCTGCTGCTGCGGGGTGCACAGCCGGTGGCTCCATTCGATCGCCGAACGCGGGCTCCGCAGCCGGGAATCACCGATCCGGCTGCCCTCGGCGAGCAGGTCGAGGTGGCGGTCCAGGCGTTCCAGGATCTGCTCCACCGGCATGGCGCGCACCTGCACGGCGGCCAGTTCGATCGCGAGCGGATTGCCCTCCAGGTGATGGCACAGCCGGGCGACCGTTGCGTGATTCTCCTCGGTCAGCCGGAACCGCCGGGACGCGCCCGTCGCGCGGTCGGCGAAGAGGCGGATCGCGTCGAACCGCGCGACGGCGGCCTCGAGCCGGACGTCGTCCGGGTCCGGAACCGGCAGCGGTCCCACGGTCAGCACGTGTTCTCCGGCGACCCGTAGCGTCTGCCGGCTGGTGGTCAGGATCCGCAGCCGCTCGCACCGGCGCAAGAGCGTGTGGACGAGCCGCGCCGTGCCCCCCAGCACGTGTTCGCAGTTGTCGAGGACCAGGAGCGTCCTGCCGCCGGACAGGTGGTCGGCAACGGCGTCGATCAGGCCGCGGGCCGGGGACTTCTGCGCGCCGACCGTCGTCTCCTCCACCCCGAGGGCTTCGGCCACCGCGCCGGTGACCATCTCCGGGTCCCGCAGCGTGGCCAGTTCGACGAACCACACCCCGTCCGGGAACGAGCGCCCCGCCCGCAGGGCCAGTTGCAGCGCGAGACGTGTCTTGCCCACTCCGGGAGGGCCGGTCAACGTGAGCAGTCTGCCGCGCCGCAAGGCCGCCCTGGCCGCGGCGAGCTCCTCCCTGCGTCCGATGAAACGGGTTTCCCCGATCGGCAGGTCCCCCACCTCGCCGACAATAGACGACGCCCTGAGGCCGGGGTCCTCCGTCCCCCGCCGAAGGCCTGTTCGAGCACCCTTGACACCTTTACGCCACGTCTTAAATCATGACTTAAAATTAGCCTCACGTGAGGAAGTGGCAGTATGCGCGTGCGGGTCCGTACCGCCATCGGCGCCGCGTTCGGCGCGACTCTCCTTGCCGCGCTCCCCGGCTGCGGGGGCGGGACCTCGACCGGCGGCAACAGCGCCGGCCATCCCAAGACGCTCACCTACTGGGCGAGCAACCAGGGCGCCAGCCTGGAGGACGACAAGGCCAAGCTCACCCCCGAGCTGCAGGAGTTCGAAAAGCAGACCGGGATCAAGGTCAAGCTCGAGGTCGTCCCATGGACCGACCTGCTCAACCGCATCCTGGGCGCCACGTCCTCCGGGCAGGGCCCCGACGTCCTGAACATCGGCAACACCTGGTCGGCCTCCCTGCAGACGACGGGAGCACTGCTGCCCTTCGACGACAAGAACTTCGCGAAGGTCGGCGGTAAGGACCGCTTCCAGGACTCGGCCCTCGGCTCGACCGGGGCGCAGGGGAAGACCCCGACCGCGGTCCCGCTGTACTCCCTGGCGTACGGCCTTTATTACAACAAGAAGATGTTCGCGGACGCGGGCATCGCGAAGCCGCCGGCCACCTGGGACGAGCTCGTCCAGGACGGCAAGCGGCTCACCGGGGGCGGCCACTACGGCCTGGCCATCGAGGGCGGCAACGTCTCGGAGAACATCCACCACGCGTTCGTCTTCGCCAAGCAGCACGGCGCCGACTTCTTCGACGCGGCCGGCAAGCCGACCTTCACGTCGCAGGGCGCGGTCGACGGCGTCAAGCAGTACGTCGACTTCATCGCGCGCGACAAGATCGCCGCGCCGGGCAACGCCGAGTACGCCCAGAACGAGTCGGTCGCCGACTTCGCGACCGGGAAGGCCGCCATGCTGCTGTGGCAGGCAGCGGGGCCCAACCTGCAGAAGCACGGTATGAAGCCCGACCAGTTCGGCGTGGCGCCGGTCCCCGTCCAGTCCGGCGCTCCCGGGCAGGGCAGCAACATCGACACGATGGTCGCGGGCATCAACATCGCCGTCTTCAAGAACTCCGGCAACCTCGACGGCGCGCTGAAGTTCGTGCAGTTCATGACGAGCGACGCCGAGCAGAAGAAGCTCAACGGCGAGTACGGGTCGATCCCGCCCGTCAAGACCGCCTCGCAGGACCCGGCCTTCAACACGCCCGAGCTGACCGTCCTGCGCAACGCCATCGCGACCAGCGCCGCGCCGCTCCCCCAGGTGCCCAAGGAGTCGCAGTTCGAGGAGCTCGTCGGCGGCGCGGTCAAGGACCTGCTCGCCGACGCGGCGGCCGGACGTCCGGTGACGACGCAGTCCGTCCAGGCGCGGCTCGCCAAGGCCCAGCAGCAGATCCAGTAGGCGTGCCGCCACCGATGACCACGACCGTGCACCGTCAGGCGCCTCCGGCCGGACCGGACCCCGGTCCCGGGGACGGCCGGAGACGCCTGTTCCGCATTCCCGACCGCGTCCGCCGGGGCGGCCTGCCGTACCTGCTCCTGCTGCCCGCACTGATCTTCGAACTCATCGTCCACGTCATCCCGATGGTGCTGGGCGTGGTGATGAGCCTGAAGGAGCTCACGCAGCTCTACATCCGCCAGTGGTGGCAGGCGCCCTGGACCGGGTGGGGCAATTACCGGGTCGCCGTGAACGTCAACGCGCCCATCGGCCGGGCCCTGCTCGACTCCTTCCTGGTCACCTGCGCCTTCACCGTGCTGGCCGTGGGCCTGTGCTGGCTGTTCGGCACGGCCGCGGCCATCCTGATGCAGGACGGTTTCCGGGGCCGCGGCGTGCTGCGCGCGGTATTCCTCACGCCGTACGCGCTGCCGCTGTACGCCTCCGTGATCGTCTGGGCGTTCATGCTCCAGCACGACAACGGGCTCGTGAACCACGTCCTGCACGACCAGCTCGGTGTCACCGGCAAGCCGACGTTCTGGCTGATCGGCGACAACAGCTTCTTCTCCCTCCTGGTCGTCTCCGTCTGGCGGAACTGGCCCTTCGCGTTCCTGTGCGTGATGGCCGGCCTGCAGAACATCCCGCGGGAGCTGTACGAGGCCTCGGCGATCGACGGCGCCGGCATCTGGCAGCAGATCCGGCTCATCACGCTGCCGTCGCTGCGGTCCATCAACCAGGTGCTCGTGCTGGTGCTGTTCCTGTGGACCTTCAACGACTTCGCCACGCCGTACGTGCTGTTCGGCAGGTCGGCGCCGGCCGCCGGGGACCTCATCTCCGTGCACATCTACTCGGCCTCGTTCGTCACCTGGAACTTCGGGGCCGGCTCGGCGATGTCCGTGCTGATGCTGCTCTTCCTGTCCCTGGTGACCGCCGCCTACCTGCTGGTCACGTCCCGAGTGAGGAGGAGCCGTGGCTGAGCGCTCGCCGACGGCGCCGCCGCCGTCGTTCGTCTGGACCCGCCGGATCGTCCTCACGCTGCTGACCGTCTTCGCGCTGCTGCCGGTCTACGTGATGCTGAGCAGTTCGCTGAAGCCGCTGCGGGACGTCTCCGGTGCCTTCCGCTGGATCCCCGAACACGTCACCTTCCGCCCGTACGCCGACATCTGGCGCACCATCCCGCTCGGCCGCTACTTCGAGAACTCGATCATCGTGGCGAGCGCGGCGACCGCGCTGTCCGTGGTGGTGGCCATCTTCGCGGCGTACGCGGTGAGCCGGTACCGCTTCCGCGGCAGACGCGTCTTCACGGTCACCGTGCTGTCCACCCAGATGTTCCCGGGCATCCTGTTCCTACTGCCGCTGTTCCTGCTCTACGTCGGCATCGGGAACGCGACCGGGATCGCCCTGTACGGCTCGCGCGGCGGACTGATCCTCACGTATCTCACCTTCTCGCTCCCCTTCTCCATCTGGATGCTCGTCGGCTACTTCGACTCGATCCCGCAGGGGCTCGACGAGGCCGCGCTGGTGGACGGATGCGGCCCGCTCGGCGCGCTGTTCCGCGTCATCGTCCCCGCCTCGCTCCCCGGCATCGTCGCGGTCGCCATCTACGCCTTCATGACCGCCTGGAGCGAGGTGCTGTTCGCCTCGGTCATGACCAACGACGCCACCCGGACCCTCGCCGTGGGCCTGCGCGCCTACGCGACCGAGACCGACGTGTACTGGAACCAGGTGATGGCCGCCTCGCTGGTCGTCAGCGTGCCGGTGGTCGCCGGGTTCCTCCTCCTTCAGCGTTACCTGGTCGCCGGGCTCACCGCCGGGGCCGTCAAGTGAGCGCCGTCCCTACCGCAGAAAGGCACTTCGTGGATCACCTCAGCCTGCTCCCCGTGGACTTCGCATGGGGCGTGGCCACCTCCTCCTACCAGATCGAAGGTGCGGTCGGCGAGGACGGCCGGTCCCCGTCCATCTGGGACACCTTCAGCCACACCCCGGGGAAGGTGGACGGCGGCGACCACGGCGATGTGGCATGCGACCACTATCACCGCTGGCCGGAGGACATCGAGATCATGAAGCGGCTCGGCGTGACCGCCTACCGGTTCTCCATCGCCTGGCCACGTGTCATGCCCGGCGGGTCCGGTCCCGTGAACGCTCCCGGGCTGGCGTTCTACGACCGTCTCGTCGACGCCCTGCTCGCGGCGGGCATCACGCCGTTCCCCACGCTCTATCACTGGGACCTGCCGCAGGTCCTCCAGGACGCCGGGGGCTGGACGAACCGCGACACCGCCCACCACTTCGCCGACTACTCCGCCCGCGTCGTGGAGCGGCTCGGCGACCGCGTCACCGACTGGGCCACCGTGAACGAGCCGCTGTGCGCCGCCTGGATCGGCCACCTCGAAGGCCGGCACGCACCGGGCCTCGCGGACGTCAAGGCGGCCGTGCCCGCCTCGTACCATCTGCTCCTCGGTCACGGGCTGGCGGCGCAGGCCGTACGGGCCGCCGCGCCCGGCGCACGCGTCGGCATCGTGCATCTGCTGAACCCCGTGGAGCCCGCCGGCGACTCGGCCGCCGACGCCGCGGCGTCCGCCCGCTTCGACGGGCACACGAACCGCTGGTGGCTCGACCCGGTCTTCGGACGGGGCTTCCCCGCCGACATGCTCGAGGTGTACGGGGTCGACCTTCCCGAGCAGCCCGGCGACCTCGAGACCATCGCGGCGCCGCTGGACTGGCTCGGGGTGAACTACTACCGGCCGGCCGTCGTCGCGGACGACCCCGACGGCGCTCCGCCGTACGTCCGGGAGACCACGCCGACCGGCCGCCGGCTCACCGGGATGGACTGGGTGATCGAACCGGACGGGCTGGAGAGCATCCTGGCCCGGGTCGCCGAGGAGTACCGGCCGCCCCGGATGTACGTCACCGAGAATGGCTCGGCGTGGACCGACACCGTCGACGGCGGGCGGGTGCACGACGCCGAGCGCGCCGACTACCTGGAAGGGCACCTCTCGGCGTGCGCGTCGGCGGTGCGGCGCGGCGTGCCGCTGGCCGGGTACTTCTGCTGGTCGCTGCTGGACAACTTCGAATGGGCGGCCGGCTACGCCCCGCGCTTCGGGCTCGTCCACGTCGACTTCGCGACGCAGCGGCGGACCGTCAAGGACAGCGGCCTCCGCTACGCCGAGCTGATCCGTTCCCATCGGGAGCGGGCGGACGTCTGACCCGGTGCCCCGAGACCGCGGCCCTCGCCGGCATCGCCTCCCGGCGAGGGCCGCGCCACCGCCCGAAAATCCCGGTACGTGGAGCGCGGCCCGGGTTAG
This sequence comes from Actinoallomurus sp. NPDC050550, assembly GCF_040655075.1. Lineage (NCBI taxonomy): Bacteria > Bacillati > Actinomycetota > Actinomycetes > Streptosporangiales > Thermomonosporaceae > Actinoallomurus > Actinoallomurus sp. NPDC050550. The sequence continues at coordinate 163,555 of NZ_JBFAJC010000005.1, forward strand.
GTTCGGTGCGTGGAATGGCGAACCAGGCTGAGAACGTGGGCGGCGTTGGCGGCGGGACCGGCACTGATCGCCGTGGGCGTGGCGCTGGCCGCCGGTCCCGACGCCGACCTGACGGCGTTCGAGCGGGCCCCGTACTGCGCGACGCCTCCGCCGGCCGATACGAGTCACTGCGTCACGCGGCTTGCGATGACCGTCACCCGGCAGTCCACGTACACGACCGAGAACCCGGACCCGCCGGATCCGCCGCAGTTCCCGCCGCCGCAGCCGCCCCAGCAGCCCCCGCAGCCCCCGATGGGGCCGTTCCACGTGATCCTCCCGACCGTGGCGAGGCTGCGGGTCGTCGCCGCCTCGCGAACCACCCACTACAAGATCACCGTGCGCACCGCGGACGGGCGGTACCACGACTTCGAGGTGGAGCACGACTTCTACAAGGTCGCGGAGGCCGGCACCACCGGCAGCGCCGAGATCTGGCACGGCCGCGTGGTACGGCTGCGGATCGGCACGCACACCGACGACGAATGGCCCGACTGGAAGCTGGGCATCCCCGTCTTCATCGTTCTGGCCGGGGCCGTCGTGTTCGTCGTCGTGGTGATCCGCCTTCTCAGGCGAAGCCTCCGCATGCGCAGAAGACGGCGCGTCACCCGCGTCCACGGATACCCGTACCGCTGAGGCCCGCGCGGCGGGGTGCCGCGCGGGCCACGGGGTGGGGATCAGCGGGTCACGGGTAGCCGACCACGTCGACCGGGGTCGTCGCGGTGCCCTGGGCGGCGCCACCGGTGTCGTTGATGACGTGGTCGATCGTCCCGTTGCCGCCGAGGGACACCGTCAGGAGGTCATGGAACCTCACGCCGGAGGTGTTCGGCACCTCGAAGGCGTGCGCCGCGTGGATCGACGGATCGACGTTGAAGTAGCAGTAGCTGCCGAGGCCCCACCCTTCGTGCGTCGTGACGTTCGCGCCCACCTTGTACGCGGCGTAGCCGTTGGTCGAGCCGTTCATCCAGGCGGCCTGGTTCGGCGGGTCGTACGGCATCTCGTTCTGGAAGAAGTACGTCCGGCCGCGCTCGCCGTTCCAGACGACCTCGTACTTCTGGTAGTGCTCGACGAACAGGCCGTACGCGGTGACGTCGTTGCCGTTGACGGTCAGACCGGTGTCGGCGGTGTTGCTCGTCCAGCCGACGCCGGAGCCGTGGTCGGCCCGCCACGCCCAGATGTGGTCGATGATCGCGTTGTTGCTGTTGACGACCAGGCTGTTGGTGGCCTTGCCGACGCCGGCGCCGCCGATCCGGAAGAACACGTCCTGGATCGAGGTCGGGTCGGCGGAGTGGTCGGCGGTGGATCCGTTCGGGCCGATCTGGAGCAGGTTCGGCGAGTTCACCGAGCCGGCGTCGAAGAGCAGCCCGGCGACCTTGACGCCGTTCACGTCGGCGACGGACATCGGCGTGACGCCGTTCTGGGGCACCAGCGTGGCGTACCCGAGGCCGAGGACGACCGTGTCCGCACGGGTCACGTTGAGCGTCTGGTCGATCTTGTAGACGCCCGGGGTGAAGAGCAGGTTCAGGCCCTGGGCCAGCGCCTGGTTGAGGGTCGCCGCGCTGTCGGAGGGCTTGGCGACGTAGAACTGGCTCAGCGGGATGGACGAGCCTGCGGTGCTGCCGCCGCTCCAGGTGGTGCCCTGGGAGTTCTTCCGCAACGCGGGCACGAACACCCGGTAGGCGCCGGAGGAGTCGACGTACAGGAACGGCTTCTCCCTCGTCACCGGCGAGCCGGCCACGGTGGTGTAGGGCGGGTTCGGGAAGCTCTGCGCGGGCGCGCCCGACACCCCGGTGAACACCATGTTCCACACGCCGTTCAGCCATCCGCCGATCTGGCTGTCACGGGTGAACCACTGCTGCTGCGAATACGGCTGCACCTGGCCGTCGACCTTGGTGTCGGCGATGTAGCCGCCGCTGGCCCAGCCGTAGCCGGTCGGCGCGAGGTTCAGGTCGCCCTTGATGTGCATGCGGCGGAACGGCGCGGCCTGCGACACCGCCCACCGGTCGAATCCGCCGGACGGCTGCACGGCCAGGTTCTCCGCGGACCGCCAGAAGTTCTGGGTGGCGTTCCCGTTGAACCATCCGGCGTCGACGGTGACACCGCCGTTGATGGTGACATCGTCGGGCGAGGCGCCCAGCCCGGCGATCGAGGTGTAGAAGCCGATGTTCGCGTTGACGTTGTAACTGCCGGGCTTGAAGAGCAGTGCGTACCGCTCGCCGCCGAACTGGTTGCTCTCCTGCTGCTTGAAGACCGTGTCGAGCCGGCTCTGGATGGTGGCCGACGACATCGACGGGTCGAACACGAAGACGTTCGGCCCGAGGTCGCCGCCTCCGGGCAGCGTGCCGCCGCCGGAGGCGGTGTGGACGGCGAACTCCCAGAGGGAGTAGCCGTAGCCGGTGGTGCGGGCGGTGCCGTACATGCGAACGTAGCGACCGGTGCCCGTGACGTTCAGCGTCTCGGTGCCGCCCTGGCCGGTCGTCGTGGAGTAGACGGTGGTCCAGGCGGATCCGTCGGGCGAGGTCTGGATCTGGTACGCCTTGCCGGCGGCGGTCTCCCACTGAAGCACCACCTGGCAGATGTCCTGGGACGAGCCGAGGTCCACCTGGATCCACTGGGGGTCGCTGAAGGCACTGGACCAGCGCGTGCCGGTGTCGCCGTCGACCGCGTTCGCGGCGGCGAATCCGGCGGCCTCGGTGGAGGACGCGGTCGCGGGCCGTCCCTCGGCCGCGTCGTCGCCGCCGCAGGTGGCGGCCCCGGCTGCGGGGGCGAGGGCGACGAGGAGACCGGCGAGGAGCGCGATCAACGCGGCGATCGACGCCGATCGGTGGCGACGGGAACGCGGCCGGGGCCGGCAGGCAGGGGCGTGGGCGGGTTTCATCACATCTCCCGGGTCGGGGGCGGGGAGGAGGACCGGGGTGCGGGTCCGCACGTGGAGCACGGGTCCGGGCGCGGAGTGCGGGGTCCGCGCGCCGGGCAGACTTGATATACGCCTTATTTAATGACGTGATTTAACCTCCGGTGAAAGGGGTCGTCAAGAGTGCGTAACACCCGGCCCGAGGCTTCTTCGAGCGCTTGTTATAAGATCTGAACTACTCGGGGAGGTCGATATGTGGGAGCACGTCACACCGGAGCGCCGACGGGGCACGGTGCGGGATCTCCGGCGCGACAACCGGTCGGTGCTGCTCTGGTCGCTCTACTTCGACCAACCCTCCACGCGCCAGGAGCTGAGCCGGACGACCGGCCTGTCCCCCGCCTCGGTCAGCAACGTCGTCCGCGAACTGATCGACGAGGACATCGTGCACGAGGCCGGCGCGGTCGACTCCGACGGCGGCCGGCCCCGCGTCCTGCTGCGCATCAACCAGGACCACGGCTACGTCATCGGCGTGGACGTCGGCGAGACCCGGGTCCGCGTCGAGCTGTTCGACCTGGCGATGACCGAGCGGGCCACGGCCGACTACCCGCTGGACCCCCGCGAACACGGCGTGACGACGATCGTCGACCGGATCCTGGAGGGACTGTCCGCCGTGCTGGCCGACGCCGGCGTCGGCCCCTCGGCGATCCTGGGTGTGGGCATCGGCGTCCCCGGCGTCGTCGAGCAGGGCGACGAGGTCATCGTGCACGGCCAGACGTACGGCTGGGACGCGGTCCCTCTCGGGCGTCTGTTGCGGGCCGGCACCGACCTTCCCCTGCACATCGACAACGGCGCCAAGACGATGGGCCGCGCGGAGATGTGGTTCGGCGCGGGGCGGGGCGCCCAGCACGCGGTGGTGTGCCTCATCGGCTCGGGTGTCGGCGCGAGCGTCATCGCGCACGGCCGGACACACCGAGGCTCCACGTCCAGCGCCGGTGAGTGGGGCCACACGACCGTCGTGGTCGGTGGCCGCGAGTGCCGGTGCGGCGCCCAGGGATGCCTGGAGGCGTATGTCGGCGCCGAGGCCATCCTCGACCGTTACGCGGGCGCGCCGCCGGGCCAGGACGAGGAGTCCGCGCTGGCCGCCCTGCTCGACGCGGCCGCGAATGGTGCGGGTGAGGCGGAGAGCGTCCTGGAGGAGACCGCGCTCTACCTCGGAGTCGGCCTCTCCGACCTGATCAACCTGTTCAATCCCGAGCGGATCATCCTGGGCGGCTGGGCCGGCCTGCTGCTCGGCGAGCGGCTACTGCCACGGATCCGCGACGCCGCCCGCCGGCACTCGCTCCGGCACGCGTTCTCCGAGACCTCGATCGAGCTGGGCCGACTGGGGCCGGAGGCGGTGGCGCTCGGCGCGGCGACCCTGCCAATCGAGCGTTTCCTCAACGGTGAGACCGTTCTCCCGGTCGAGCATCGACGCTCGGCCGGCTGAGCACGGCCGAGCGAAGGGGCGGCGCGCGGAAGAGCCGGGAACGGCGCGCGAGAGAGCCAACGGACGGCGCGCGGAAGAGCCGGGAACGGCGCGCGAGAGAGCCAACGGACGGCGCGCGGAAGAGCCCGCCGGTCCGGCACACCCGCGCGGGGGCCTTGTCACGACTTTACTGACCTGTAAGTATGCATTCCATGGACGGGTTGAGCCCAGGCGGTCGGCGACTCCTCGACGTCGCGGCCGAGGTCTTCTACGCGGAGGGGATCCGGGCCACGGGCGTCGACACGCTGGTGGAGCGGGCCGGTGTCTCCAAGCCCACGCTCTACGCGCAGTTCGGGTCCAAGGAGAACCTCGTCGCCGCCGTGCTCGACCAGCGCCGCCGGCGGCGCCAGGAGGTTCTGACCTCGTTCTTGGCCCAGAGCGACGCCCAGGGCGTCGACCGGATCCTGGCCGTGTTCGACTGGCTCGCCCAGGGGCACGGCCGGGAGGGGTTCCGCGGTTGCCCGTTCACCAACGCCGCTGTAGAACTGCCCGACCCGGCCCATCCCGCCCGTACGGTGATCGCCTCCTACAAGGACTGGCTGCGCGAGACTCTGACCTCGCTGGCGCGGCAGGCAGGCGCTCCCGACCCCGAAGAGCTGGGCTTCGCCCTCCTCATGCTCATCGACGGGGCCAACGCGCGCGTGGTCGTGGCCGGCGACCGTACGGCCATGCGCCGGGCCAGAGCGGCCGCCGCCCGGCTCATGGGGCGCTTCGACGACCACGACACCGAGCCCGCGACCGAACGGAGGACCATATGAGATCGTCCCTGCGCCCCGGCCTGGCCGCGACGCTCGACTACCGCGTGCCCGAGACCCGGACCGTCCCGCATCTGCTGCCGGAATCGGACGAGTTCGGCGGGATGCCGTCCGTGCTGGCGACCGGTTATCTCGTCGGGTTGGTCGAATGGACCTGCATGCGGGCGCTCGCTGGTCATCTCGACGAGGGCGAACGCACCGTCGGCGTGCACGTCGACCTCAGCCATGAGGCCGCCACTCCGCCCGGCTGCGCGGTCACCATCGACGTCGAGTTGACCGTCGTCGACGGTCGCCGTCTCACCTTCGCCGTACAGGCCAAGGACGACGCGGCGATCGTGTGCCGGGGCACGCACCGGCGTGCGGTGATCGACCTGGGTCGTTTCGAGGAACGCCTCGCCGACCGGGCCGCGGCGAGGGGCCTCGCGTGAACGCGGACGCCCGCGGCGGCGATAGCCGGGTGTTCGACGCCCACCTGCACATCATCGATCCCCGGTTCCCGCTCATCCGGAACAACGGCTATCTCCCGCCCGCGTTCACGGTGGATGACTACCGGCTGCGGACTCGCGCGCTCGGAGTGGTCGGCGGGGCGGTGGTGTCCGGCTCCTTCCAGGGGTTCGACCAGGCCTACCTGGTGGACGCCCTCCGGCGGCTGGGCGAGGGGTTCGTGGGCGTCACCCAGTTGACCGCCTCGGTGACCGACGAGGAGATCGCGCGGCTGGACACGCAGGGCGTACGGGCGGTGCGGTTCAACGTGCGCCGGGGCGGCTCGGAGACCCTCGAGCACCTGGACGCCCTGGCCCGCCGCGTCCACGAGGTCGCCGGGTGGCACACCGAGCTGTACATCGACGCACGTGACCTGCCGGACCTGACTCCCGTGCTGAGCACCCTCCCGGCGGTGAGCGTCGATCACCTCGGGCTCTCCGAAGACGGACTGCCGCACCTGCTCGCGCTGGTCGAACGCGGCGCCCGGGTCAAGGCGACCGGTTTCGGCCGCGTCGACCTCGACGTGACCAAGGCGGCTCAGGCCGTGGTCGCCGTCAACCCGGAGGCCCTCATGTTCGGCACCGATCTGCCGTCCACCCGTGCCCGGCGCCCGTTCCACGAGGACGACCTGCACCTGCTGGCCGACGCGGTCGGGCCGGACCACGTCCAGGCGGTGCTGCACGACAACGCGGCCGCCTTCTACCACGGCTCGCGCCCGCTCGGCCGCTGAGGAACGAGAGGACGCCTGAGCCAGGTGGGCCTTGCCGACGGGTCGGAAAATTCGGTAGGACTCGGACGATCGTGCGATAAGCGGCGGAAGCGTTGTCCGAAGAGGAGCGTCAATGTTGCTCGGTGAGATCCGCGAAGAGATCGTGGAGGTGTGCCGGCGCCTGTCCGCCGCCGGCCTCATGCCCGGCACCTCCGGCAACGTCAGCGTACGCGTCGGCGAGCGCGTCGCCGTGACCCCGAGCGGGCTCGACTACGCGCGGATGACGGCGGACCTCGTCGGCGTCCACCGGCTGGACGGGACCCCCGTCGAGGCCCCGCTGGCGCCCACCTCGGAGATGCCGCTGCACCTGGCGGTGTACGCCGCGACGGAGACCTCCGCCATCGTGCACACGCACTCGACGGCCGCCACCGTGCTGTCGACGCTCGTCGACGAACTCCCGCCCATCCACTACATGGTCGCGATGTACGGCGGACCGGTCCTGGTCACCCCCTACGCGACGTACGGAACGCCGGAACTCGCGGACAACGCGGTCCGCGCGCTGCGCAGATCCGCCGCGTGCATCCTCGGCAATCACGGGACCGTGACGATCGGCCCCGACCTGCGCACCGCGTGTTCGCGGAACGAGTACCTGGAATGGGTGAGCGAGCTCTACCTGCGAGCCGCGAGCGTCGGACGGCCACGGCTTCTCGACGCCGAAGAGATCGAACGGGTGGCCGGCAGGCTGGCCGGCTACGGGCAGGCACCACCGGCGTGACGGAGCGGGCCGACGCGTCAGGTCGGCTCAGTGTGCGGATGCCAGAAACGTCTCGATCACGCGGCGCACCTTGACCACGGCGTCGGCGTCGGCGAGCCGGAGGGCGGTGTTCGCCGCGATGAACGCACGGCCGGACGACCCCGCCCGCGGCAGTCCTGACGAACGCGTTCGTGACGAGCGTGTTCGCTAGGCTGCGGGCATGACAGCGCGTTCCGAGTCCCCACGCAGCCGCCGAGAACGACCGGCCAAGCCGGCCCTGACCCGCGAGGGCATCGTGGCCACGGCGGTGGAGATCATGCGGGCCGAGGGTCTGCAGAAGGTCACGGCGCGCCGCTTGGCTCAGGAGCTCGACACCGGTCCCGCCTCGTTGTACGTCTACTTCCGCAACACCGCCGAACTGCACGCCGCGGTGCTCGACGAGCTCCTGGGCACCGTCGAGCCACCCCCGGCCGGAGGAGACTGGCGCGCGCGGCTGGAGGGGCTCCTGACCTCCTACACGCTCGTGCTGTTCGAGCATCCCAGTCTGGCCCGGTCCGCGCTGGTGTCCCGCCCCGGCGGCCGGCACTACCTCAACCTGATCGAGACGCTGCTTGCCCTGCTCGACGAGGGTGGCGTCGCGCCCGCCCAGGCGGCCTGGGGAGTCGACCTGCTGCTGCAAGTCGCGACGGCGACGGCGGCCGAGCACGCCACCCGGGACGAATCAGCCACCGCCCAGGACGAGTGGGACGCCATCTCCCGGGCCGTGCACGGTGCGTCCGCGCAGACGCACCCGCACATCGCCGCGCTCGCCTCGCAGCTGCTGTCCGGCACCGGGCCGGAGCGGCTGTCCTGGGGCGTCCAGGCCCTGATCCACGGCATCGCGCACACTGCCACACCCGCCGACGACGTGACATGACACGACGCCGCAACGGATGACGTCCGTCCCTCCCATGCGGGCGACCGGGGTCGGTCGCCGATCCCGCAGGTGACCCATGCTCTTCGGGTCGCGTCATTTGTCTGACCGCGATGTCAATTGATGCTCGGAGGGAACGGCGGCGACCCACCCGTCTCGATGCCGACGGGCATCGCCATCCGCCCTCCACGGGCACTCAGGTCGGTTCGGTCGCACTCAAAAAATAGCCTCTGAGCTGGGATTATCATGCTCCGATGGCGCGTGACCGTCCGGAGGTGGCGACAGGCGGCGCGCGGCGGCGTCTCCGGGTCATCGCTCTCGCCGGGCCAGAGATTCGCACTCTTTACTTCTCGACCGATTTGCCATTATTGTCACTTTGCTCACACCGAGTGGCCGGATCTCGGGCGCGCCATCCGACCCCTTCCCGCCCCTCTGCGTGGCGACCACGCGCGTCGTGTCGCGCCGTCCGTCGCCCGCCTCTACTCGATCGGACGAGCGCAATGACCATCGAGCTTCACCATCACCCCGGCCGGCGTCGGCCGAGCGGGACCGGGCACGACCCGGCGCCGAAGAAGATCAGCACGACGATGCGGGTCATCTGGTCCGTGGTCGCGGCGGTGGTCGCCACCGTGCTGGCCGTGCCGCTGACCGCGGGCCCGGCGACGGCGAGCGACACCAGTGGCGCGGTGGCCCGTGCCACGGCCTCCTACCGCGCCCTCCAGCGTTACCTCGCCGCCGACCACGGCCTCTACCTCGAGACCTATCCACACCGGGAACAGGACAACCCCTACTCCTACGTCTGGCCGTACTCGCAGGCGCTCGTCGGCACGCTCACCCTCGCCGGCCTGCCCGGGGGCGGCCGCTACGCCGGCGACGTCACCGACCGGCTGCGGGCGCTGGAGGCGTACTGGAACGGCCAGACCGATCCGCCCGGCTACGACTCGTACCTGCGCCCGCCGCTCGGCCAGGGCGGCGACAAGTTCTACGACGACAATGAGTGGATCGGGCTCGCCCTCGTCCAGCACCACAAGCAGACCGGGGACAAGGCCGCGCTGGCCCGGGCCGACCAGATCTTCCGCCTCGTGGTGCACGGCTGGGACACCGACCCTTCGCACCCGTGCCCAGGCGGGGTGTACTGGACGCAGGCCCCGTGGAGCCAGGACCGTAACACGGTGTCCAACGGCCCCGGCGCGGAGCTCGGCCTGCAGCTGTACCTGCGCACACGGAAGCCGGAGTACCTGACCTGGGCGAAGCGGATGTTCGCCTGGGCGGACGGCTGCCTGCGCGCGCCCAACGGCCTCTACTGGGACCACATCGACCTCAAGGGCACGATCGAGAAGACCCAGTGGTCGTACAACCAGGGCGTGATGCTCGGCGCGGCCACGCTTCTCTACCAGGCCACGGGCGACCGGACGTACCTGGACAAGGCACGGGCGATCGCCGCCGCGGCGATCTCCTTCTACTCCGCGGACGACCGGTGGTTCACCCAGCCGGCGCGGTTCAACGCCATCTTCTTCAAGAACCTGCTGATCCTCGACTCCCAGTCCCCTGACCCGGCGTACCGGAAGGTCATCCAGCGCTATGCCGACACGGTCTGGGACAAGGTCCGGGACCAGCGGACGGGCATCTTCCCGACCGACCTGGACAGCGGCCGGTTCAGCTTCACCGGCGGGAACCAGGTGACGCTCCTGGAGCAGTCGGCGATGGTGCAGATCTACGGCCTCCTGGCCTGGAGGCCGCGCGACTATCGGCTGCTGGCCTGAGCTCACGGCCGGAGACGGCTTACGGGCGGGGTGCCGGGGGGCACCCCGCCCGTGAACCAGGGGGAAGGGGCGAGCATCGGCTCCGCTCGGCGGAGGTGCGCGGCGGGTCCGCTTCCTCGGCGGAACCGGCCGGCGGCTCGTACGTCATGGGCTCTGGAGGACGGTCCGTCCCTGTGGCCTTCCGGGACGCTATGAGGCACATCCGGGCACGTCAACAGCGTCCTGCCGACAATGTCGAACGGTGGCGCGGGCACGCCGCAGCCCAGGGCGGCTTCAGGCTCAGACCGGGTTCAGTCAGACTCAGGCCGGCTTCAGACTGCGACCGACTTCAAGCTCAGGCCGGCTTCAGGCGGAGGACGGCCGAACCGTTGCCGACCGACACCACCTGGATGACGAGCCGGTTGACCGTGATCACCGCACCGGCGTGCGCGGTCACGTTTCCCGTGTTGGTGTTCGTGCCGCCGACGACGCTGCTGTCGCAGTCCTCGTCGCTCTGACAGTCGAGGCGGTTCGCGGACCCGGGAAGCGTGATCACCAAGGACACCTGGTGATCGTCGATGGACCGGACGTTGATGGTGCCGACCTGGAATCGCCGCGCGTCCACCGGGATATCGACCCCGCGGGTCACCGTGACCTCGCACTTGCCGCTCTTGCAGGCCTTCAGCGCGCTGCGGTTCGCCGTCGGCCGCGGGGTGGGCGACGCCGGAGTCGGCGTCGCAGTCGCGGCGGCCGAGGCGGGAGCCGGTGTCGCAGAGGTCACGACCGGGGTCGTCGGGGCGCCGCCGGCAGAGCCGTGCTCTCCCCGCGCGCACCCGGTGAGGACCGCGGCGGCCGCGATGACCGTCAGGCTCAGGCGCGTACGGCGAGGAAGACCAGCACGTCGAGGCATCATCTCACCGAACAGTAGCACGATGACTACGGAGAGTATATCTCCCGCTACCGTCAGTCCGCCGAGTCGCGGCCGGTGTCCTCGGCCGGGCGGACGGCGGCGTCGATGTCGTCGGCGAACGTGAGCTTCTCGGCGAGGCCGGCGTTTCGGAGGCGTCGGTGCAGCGCTTCCGGGCCCACGATCGTGACGCTCGCGGCCGGATCCTGGTCGACGTGGTGCTGGACGGAGGACACCGAGGCCATCCCCGCGGTGTCCCAGAAGGCCAGCCCCCGCAGATCGAGGATCAGGTCCGCCGGGTGATCCTTCAGGAGGTCGGTGACCGTGGCGAGGAGTTCCGAACCCGCCCGCAGGTCCAGATCGCCGGTGGCGGTGACCACCAGGCGCCGCCGGCCGGTCTCCTCATCGGCCGGCAGGGCGCGTGAGGTGAGGTGGAAGGGCGGGCGGGGGCCCGGCCGCGGAAGCGTGAAGGTGAGGATGGCATGGGTGCCGGCCGGGCCGGAGTGGAGGCTGAGGGTGTCGGCGGCACAGCGGATGAGCCACAGCCCGTGGCCGTGCCGGTAGGGCCACCGGTCGGCGATGTCGTCACCGGGCGTCGGCCGGCCGCCTGGATGGACCGGATCGGCGCCGTCGGCGGCCGGGTCATCACGAACGGCCGAGGGCGCGCCGTCGCCATCGTCGACCTGGCAGCGAAGATGGCCGGGCAGGTGCCAGATGCGCGCCCGTCCTGCCCCGGCACCGTGCCGGATGGCGTTGGTCGCCAGTTCGTGCACGCAGATGACGATGTCCTCGGCGCGGCCCTGCGGCATGCCCGCCGCGACGGCGTGGGCCTCGACCGCCGAACGCAGGGCGTACAGGGAGCCGCCGTCGAAGAGCTGGTCGAGGATCGGCGGCGAGGCGTCGCGGGCCGCCGGCGCCGCTTCGTCACCCTGTACGCGGCCGGGGCCCGGGCGGCGGTCGTACGGCGTGTCGTGGCTCATCGTCGGCTCACATCGACGTTGGGCAGATCGGCGACGCCCAGGATCACGAACCGGGACTCGATCGCCGGATGGGACTTGAGGATCACGCGGCGAGGGTGGGCGATGCTGCGCGCGGCATCCACGATCATGCGGGTGGTGGAGACGTCGATGAAGGTCAGCTCCGCCATGTTGACGGTGATGTCGCCGTCGACGCGGATCGCCTCGCTCAGGGCGAGCGCGAGGGCCTCCTGAGCCTGCACGTCGATCTGTCCGGCGATGCGGATCCCCGGCGGCGCGTACTGACGGCAGATCCGCAGCAGTTCGTCGTCGTGATAGGTGGCCGCCGCGACCGAATGGGCGTGGAAGGGGGTGACCGAGGCGAGGGTCACGGGGTCGAACCGTTCCCGGTCGTACTGGCACAGCACCGACAGAGCGGCGGTGGCCTCTGCGGTCGAGCCCGGGCCACATGCCGTTCGCGTCGCCAGCTCGCCGACCATGGCGGCGATCTCCCGCTCGAACACGGGGAGCTGCTCGATACCGTCGACCGGCCGCAGCGCCCATGCCATGTCGAGAGCGACCCGCAGGCCCCGGTACCCCTTCCGCTGGGCGACCGCGACCTGCTCACGCAGCCAGCCCACCGCCCGCTCGACCTCGAACGCCCGCCCGGCCATCAGACCTTCCTGGCAGTCCACGACCGCGATCGGCCCGGCGCCCGCGGCCGCCGTCCCTTCGGCCGAAGGATCCGCCGGGGCGGTGGCGGTGCCGAGTCCGCGCCTGCCCAGCTCGACCGCTGCCGCCTGCGGGGTGTCGCTGAGCCATACCACCCGCGATCCCGCCGCCAGCCCGTCGCGGACGAACGCGGCGGTCAGATCGGCGAGCTCTTCGCTCTCCCCGAAGGTCAGGCACGCGTGATCGTTGACCGTCAGGTCCGTGACCTGAGCCCCTGTTTCCAAGCTCACCGCGCCACCTCTTCCACCGCACCGACGGCCGCGACCCGCCGGCGCGACTGGGATCGTACGAATGTAACGGCCCGCCGGTCCGCCCGGGGCGCAAGCCCCCAGCACGCCGGATCGCGACCAGGCCGGTCACGCCTCCCACGAACGCCGGGCACCTCCGTACGCCCCCCCGGCCGGGCCGTCCTCCCTCCGTTCGCCCCGTCTACCCGGAAAAGCGCCCTTATCACCCACTTCGCGGCTGTCCAGCGCTGATCACCCTTCGGCGAAGATTCGCCCTCAGCTCATCTCCCCGTCGCCGCCCCGCGTGCCCGAAAGGCGACTTTTCTGATGTGGGTGGTTTCAAGGTGGTGCGGCTGGCCAACGCGGTCGCACCCCATTCCGGCGGACTCCGGACCGCGCTGCGCGAGCTGGGAACGGGCTATCTCGAGGCCGGGCACGAACCGGTCCTCATCGTTCCGGGGTCCGGTCCGCACGACGAACAGACGTGTCAGGGACGGGTGATCACGGTACCGGCGCCCATCGTCCCGAAGACCGGCGGCTATCGGCTGATCGTCGCGCGGCGTTCGCTGCGGCGGCTGCTGGAGCGGCTGGAACCCGACCGGCTCGAGGTCTCCGACCGGACGACCCTCCGCTGGACCGGTGAGTGGGCCAGAGCACACGGTGTGCGCTCGATGATGGTCTCCCACGAGCACCTCAGCGGCCTGCTGCGCGAGCTGGGTCCGCCGGGATTGCCCACTGAGCGCCTCGCCGACCGCATGAATCGCGCCACCGCGGCCTCGTTCGACGTCGTGGTCTGCACCACGGACTGGGCGGCGGAGGAGTTCCGCCGGCTCGGCGTGCCCAACCTGGTCCGCGTGCCGCTGGGCGTCGATCTGGCCTCCTTCTCCCCCTCCCGGTACGACGAGGAACTCCGGTCCTCGATCGTGCGCCGCGACGAACACCTCCTGGTGCACTGCAGTCGGCTCTCCCCCGAGAAACGTCCCGACCGGCCGATCGCCGCGCTCGCCGAACTGCGGCGCCGAGGGGTACCCGCCGTCCTCGCCGTGGTCGGGGACGGGCCTCGTCGGCGTGCGTTGGAAGCGCAGGCCGCCGGGCTGCCGGTCCGGTTCTTCGGCCATGTCAGCGCGCGAGGGCTGGTCGCGTCCCTGCTGGCCACCGCCGACGTCGCCATCGCGCCCGGTCCGGTGGAGACCTTCGGCCTGGCGGGGCTCGAGGCGCTGGCCAGTGGGACCCCGGTCGTGGCCAATCGGGCGAGCGCGCTCCCGGAGGTGATCGGGCCGGCCGGGCTCGCCGTCGAGGACGACCCGAAGGCGTACGCGGACGCGATCGAACGCCTCCTCGCCCGGCAGCGTTCGTTGCGCAGGAGCCTGGCGCGCGCCCAGGCGGAGCGGTTCGGCTGGTCCGGGGCCGTCGAAGGCTTCCTCAGGGCGCATGACGTGACGGGCGGGCCACCGGGTCGCTCGGATCCGCGACGTTCGCAGGTCGCCCCGGCCGCGGGCCGGTACTGCGTGGTGGACGAGCCAACGGGCGGGGGCGGCGCGGTGCACGAGCCAACGGGTCGGGGCGACGCAATGGACGAGTTGGCCGGCCGGACCAGCGCAATGGGCGAGCCAGCCGGCCGGACCAGCGCGGTGGGCGAGCCAGCAGGCCGGACCAGCGCGGTGGGCGAGCCGGCTGCGAGCGGGGACGCGGAATGACGGCGGTCTTGGGACACACCGATGTGCTGCGTTTCGTGGCCTTGGGCGACTCGGTCACGGTCGGGCTCGGCGATCCGGCGCCCGACGGGGGCTGGCGCGGTTGGGCCGCGCTGCTGAGCGAATCGCTCGCGCCTCCGGGACACGTGGAGCTGATCAATCTCGCCCGTTGCGGCGCGCGGGTCCGGGACGTGGTCGCCGACCAGCTTCCGTACGCGTTGGCGGGGCATCCGACGCTGGCGTCGGTGGTGGTCGGCGTCAACGACACGCTGCGCGGGAGGTTCGAGCTCGCGACGATCGCGTCCGACCTGGACGAGGCCATCGCGCAGCTCAGGGAGGCCGGGGCTCTGGTACTGACCGCGAGCCTGCCGGATCCTGGCATCATGCTGCGGATCCCCGGCCTGCTCCGGCATCCCCTGGCCCGCCGGATCCAGGCGATCAACACGGTGCTCGACCACCTCGCGGCCCGACATGGCACGGTCCACCTCGACCTGACCCGGCACCCGGCCCTCTACGACCGGCACATGTGGGGGGTCGACCGCATCCACCCGAGCGAACGCGGGCACCGCCTGCTGGCGCAGCTGTTCGCGGTCATGCTCGCCGACCATGGGGTTCACCTGTGGGACCGGCTCGACCCGCGACCCAGCCATCCCGCCCCGAGCACCTGGGCCCAGGTGCACTGGCTGGCGACCAAGGGGACGGGGTGGGTGCTGCGGCGATCCCTCGACCTGCTGCCTCACCTGGTGCGCATGGGGATCAGCGAGTGGTGGCACCGAGTCCGGAAGCGGACCGCACGGCTCGACGCGCGCCTGCGCTCGGAGATCGACAACGTCCTCGCGGCCCTGACACCCGAGCCCGCCGCGGGCAGCGGTGTCCTCGAGGATTCCTGATGGTGCTGAGCGTCCCGCTGGCGCTGCTCGGCGCGCTGCTGTTCGCGGTCTCCGCCGCCCTGCAGCAACGTGCGGCACGAACCGCCGCACAGCGGCACCACGCCGCGCGGCGGCGGTCGCCGACCCGGGTCGGCGCGGGCGGCCACCCCTCGTCCGCCGAGGAGGGAGCCCCGCCGCCGCGCGTATCGAAACTGCTCGTCCGGCTCGCGCGCGACCCCCTGTGGTTGCTGGGCTGGGCGGCGGGTGTCACCGGCTTCGGCGCCCAGGCGCTGGCACTGCACTTCGGGTCGATCGTCATCGTGCAGGCTCTGCTGGTCACCCAGCTGCTGTTCGCGATCCCTCTCGGCGCGATGTTCGGCGGCCGTCGGCCACTGCGCCGGGACTGGTCGGGGGCGGCCGTGGTCTGCGCCGGGCTGGTCCTGCTGGTGACCGTCCGCGGCGCGGTGCCGCAGACCACCGGGCAGGGATCCGCCGTGGCAGTGGTGGTGGCGGTGGCGGCGGGACTGATCGGCCTGCTTCTCCTCGCCGCCCGGTCGCTCCGGTCGTACGCGCAGTCCCGCACCGCCGCGCTCGCCGTCGCGGCCGGCATCTGCTTCTGCCTGACCGCCGTATTCGTGGTGTTCGCCGGCGACGACCTGGCCCGGCGCGGCCTGCTCGCCACCGCCCTCGACTGGCCGCCGGCCGCGCTGGCCGCCTCGACCGTGCTGGGCACGATCCTGGTGCAGAGCGCCTTCGCGGGCGGTTCGCTGGCGACCGCCATGACGGCGATGACCGTGACCGACCCGGTGGCCGGCTGGATCGCGGGCATGGTGGTCTTCGACGCCCCTCCGGCCGCGAACGCCGGCGTGATCGCGGGGAGCGCGGTCGCGATCGTGCTCATCGTGGTCGGCGTCGCGGTGCTCGCCACCTCGCCGAGCCTGCACGATGAGCGACGCGGTTCACCGGGAGGGTGAGACCTCCGCGTCGGCAGGACCGATGACCTCGTAGTCGCGCAAAAGCCCGGCGACGGTCTCCGTCCAGGGGTAGCGCTCGGCGGCGGCGCGAGCCGCGGCACGACGCCGGGCCGCCGGAATCGACAGCAGGCCGCGCACCGCGTCCGCCATGCCGCTCGGCGTACCGTCGCTGACCGCCCCGGAGCCCGGGCCGTCCAGGAGCTCCCGGGCCGCTCCCTCCGGAGGCACCACGACCGGTGTGCCGCAGGCCAGGGCCTCCAGGGTCGCCAGCCCGAAGGTCTCCGCCGGGGAGGGGAACAGCGCGACGTCGGCCGCGGCGACCAGCCCGGCGACGGCCCGCCGGTCGGACAGATGCCCGAGGAAGGTGACCGGCAGGCCTCGGGCGCGACGCCGGAGCCGCCTCCGGTGCGGGCCGTCACCGATCACGACCAGGGCGGCGTCCACGCCTTGGTCGCGCAGCGCGGCCAGGGCGTCGATCGCGTTCTCCGGGCGCTTCTCCCGCGACAGACGGGTGACCGTGACCAGGCGTACCGGCCGGTCGCCGTACGGGTCCGCGGAGGTCGCGGAGCACGGCGGGACCTCGGGCTCCGGCCGGAAGGTGGCGAGGTCGACGCCCAGCGGGATCCGGCGGACGCTGGGCGCGCCGATCCGCTCGAACTCGGCGGCCGAGAAGGCGGAGGTGACGATGACCCGGTCGGCGAGGCGGCTGAGGCGCCGGTTGACGATATTCGCCGCCGTACGCAGCGGGAACCAGCGTGGCACCCTCGGCAGCAGGATCGCGTCCAGGCGTTCGTGGGAGAACAGTACGAGCGGCACGCCGTGCCGGCGGCTCCACCGGGCCAGCCAGCCAAGGCTGATCTTGTCGCTGACCTCCAGAACGTCCGGTGGCATGGCGTCCAGCAGCCGGAGCACCCGCCTTCGACCGGTCAGGATCCGGTAGTCGCCGAGGCCGGGCAGGCTGAGGCCGCGCACCGTGATGCGCTGCCCGGCCGGCGTCTGCTCCACCGACTCGGCCGGCCCCGGCACGATGAGGACCCGCTCATGGCCGGCCTGCCGGTAGCCGCGGCCGAGTTCGTCGAGCGCGATGCGCAGGCCGCCTGACGTCGGGGTGTAGAAGTTGGCGACCTGCACGATCCTCAATGCGCACTCACAGCGTCCGCCGCCACCACGTCCGAGTAGGTCATCGCCCGGCCTCCCGCCGCGAGCACCGCTTCGATCGCACGCAGCGTGGTGTCGCGCAGGCCCGGGCGGTCCAGTTCGTCGGGGTGCAGGGCGATGCGCACCAGGCCGCCGCGCTTCGCCCGCCATCGCGCCCACTCCTTCACCAGGACGGCCCCGAGCCGCTCGCCGGCGCCCCCGGGCCGGTGCGACAGCGCGAACCCGCGCCACAGCCGCCCGTTCCGCAGGTCGCGTACGCCGAAGTGCGACGTGGTGTACCGGAATCCGGCCTGACGCAGCGCCCGGTTGGTGGCGGGCGAGGCCAGCCACCCCGGTGGCGTGAAGCCCGAGGCGACCAGGCCCAGCTCCCGCAGGACGGCCCGCCCCGACATCAGCCGGTCGGCCGCCTGCACCTCGTCGAGCGCGCCGAACTCGGCCGCGCCGCGAGCGACCAGTCGGCCCACCACCCGGCGTGGCAACGACCCTTCCGGGCCGGCCTGGTGGCTCCAGCCGTGCATCACGAGTTCGTCGCCGTCCGCGGCCCGGGCCCGGAGCACCGCCGCGTACCCCGGCTCGTCGGCGAGCGAGGTGCCGCGCCACGGTCCGGGGACCACGAGGAGCGACACCGGGATCCCCAGCGAGTCCGCGTCCGCGCACCAGCGTCGCGTCTGTTCGGCGGTCACGGGAGCGACATCGTGCACGCTCACCACCAGGTGCGTCACGCCGCGCCGCACCGCGAGTCCTCGACCATCCGGTCCCCCTGCTTGTCTGAGATGATTCGAACGGACGGCGGGACGATATGCCGGGTGGCGGTCGCGGAGAGGACGACCCGGTAGCGGGAACCTTCAGGGCACCCGACCATTCCGTGACCGACCGCCGCGTCCCCCGCCGTCGTAGGTGTCTCTCCGCCCATGCCCATCGGCCGGCTCCGCGTCATCCGAGCCTCTACACCCGTGCCTGTCGGCCGACCCACCGTCATCCGGACGGCTCCGCGCGAGCGACCGGGCCGCCCGCCGATGCCCGGACGCATCCGTCGGCGTCCGGTCGCCCGGACGTCTCCGCCGCCGCGCATCAGGCGGCCTGCCGCGCGGACCGGTCGTACCGGACGGCCTGGTAGTGGCCGACCAGTTCCTCACAGACGCTGCTCCAGTCCCGCCCGCGAACCGACAGCAGGGCCTGGCCGGCCATCTGCCGGCGCAGCGCGGCGTCGCCCACCAGAGTCGCGACCGCCGCCCGGAGCATGGCCGGGTCGTCCGGAGGATAGAGCAGGCCGTTGTAGCCGGGACGGACCAGGTCGAGCGGGCCTCCGGCGGCGGGCGCCACCACCGGGACCCCGGCCGCCAGACCCTCCTGAACGGCCTGGCAGAACGTCTCGTCCGCGCCGGTGTGCACGAACACGTCGAGGGAGGCGACCAGTTCCGACAGTTCCCGGCCGGTACGGAACCCGGTGAAGACCGCGTCCGGCAACATGCGCCGCAGCCTCCGCCCGGCCGGGCCGTCGCCGACCACGACGAGCCGGACGCCCGGCATGTCGGCCAGGTGCCGCAGGAGGGACACGCGTTTCTCGACGGCCAGCCGGCCGACGTAGCCCACGAGCACCTCCCCGTTGGGGGCGAGTTCGGCGCGCAGCGCGGCCGACCGGTGCCGTGGGTTGAAGCGCTCGTCGTCCACTCCCCGCGCCCACAGCGCCAGCCGGGGAACGCCGCGCCGGTGGAGCTCGTCCAGCGTGGGTCTGGACGGTGCCAGGGTGCGGTCGGCCTGTTCGTGGATATGGCGCAGCCAGGCCCATACGAGGTGGTCGGCGCCCCGCAGGCCGTACCGGCGGGCGAAGCCGACGACATCGGTCTGGAAAACCGCGACCGTCGGTACGTCCAGTCGGCGGGCGGCCGCGACGCCGGATGCGCCGAGCGCCAAGGGAGCGGCCAGGTGGATGACGTCCGGGCCGAATTCGTTGAGTGCGCCCGTCACCTGGCGCGTTGGTATTCCGACGACGAATGAGCGGTAGAACGGCAGTGCGACCCCCCGCGTCAGCCGTACCGGCTGACCCGCATGGCCGTCGGGCCCGGGCCCTGGTGCGACCACCAGGACCTCATGGCCTCGACCGGCCAGATGCTCCACCACACGGCATACCGAGTTCGTCACCCCGTTCACGCGGGGCAGGAACGACTCGGTCACGATGGCGACCTTCACGGCCGTGAGCCTGACTGCGCCGTACGACCACCGGGCCGCCTCGCGGTTCCGACCGAGGAAACATCCGAGGAACGGCGTTGATCGCAGCCGGTGAGCGATACCTCGCCGACCGTGGAACGGTCCTATCGGCATCCGGAAGAGCCAGAGAACCTCGCGACGTCACTCGGGCGACCACGTGAGCGGTCGTTCGGCGTCCGGGGTGTAGCAGCAGGTCGCACCGGTCGTGATCGAGGATCGCAGGATGCCGCCGATCTCGGCGTCCGCAGCGTAGATGTCATCGATCGCCCGCTTGATCGCTTTTCGTACGGCGGTGCGGGCGCGCTCCCGCGGGTCCGGGAACGACCGGGTACGGCCGCCTCTGTCGGCCGTACGGCTCAGCTCCTGCAGTAGCGCCTCACGTTCGGCGTGCAACCGCTCGTCCGGTTCCGGGTCGGAGGAGGCGGCCTGCGCGAGCCGGCGGGTCAGCTCTTCGGCCCGCCTCCGGTACGCGCTTCGCGCCCTTTCGTCGACCATCGGGTGACGTGTCGGTTCGGCGAGGGTGGTGTCGCCGGTGGCGGACGTGGCCAGCTCGAGGGCGGAGATCGGCCGGTGCGGGCTGGTCAGCAGGCGCGCGAGGTACCCGACCCCGAGACGGTGGGGGACGACCGCCTGGTGGTCTCCGAGCGACAGGACCCACAGGCGCCCCTGCCGGCGGATGGTGGCATGGCCTTCGTCGAGCCGGCGGCTGCGCTGGGCGAAGCGGTCGGCCCGCGACTTCAGCCCGACGGCCTCGGCCTCGCGCCGGGCCTGCTCGAGGAGGTCGGCCGCTCGCTCGCGGTCGCCCGCCCGATGGCGCCGGAGCAGCGCCTCGGCGAGGTCGCCCAGAGTGACGGCGGTCAGCGGCCGGTTCCCCAGGAGACGATCGGCGGTCACCGCGCGCTCGAGGTGTTCGACGGCGCGGTCGGGGCGGCCGAACGTGAGGGCGGCCATCCCGAGGGGGCGTTCGACCGAGCCGAGGCAGGTCACCGCCAGCGACGGCGTGATCGAGAGCTCCGCGTACGGGACGAGCAGGTCATAGCCCTCCCGGGCGACGGCGGCGTCCCCGAGGAGGAACGCGGTCTCCACGATCGACATCATCCCGCCCAGCCACGTGCTGGACTCGGGCAGGGCGGCGAGCCCGGAGGCGGTGAGCTCGTCGAGGATCCGCCGGGCGTTGCCGTGCTCACCCACGCGGGCGGCCATGACGGCGGCGGTCGCCTGGAGCCCGAACTCGGTTGGGATGAGCGTCGGTGAGGCGACGATCTCCTCGAGCATGGGGAGCATCTCGGCGTCTCGCTCCTGGAGCCAGCGAATGGTGACCAGCTGCGCACCCAGGTAGGCGAACGCGTCGGCGTCGCCGACCTCGCTGCCGAGTTCGAAGCACTCGGCGGCCCTCGCCTCCGCGTCCTCCAGCCGACCGGCACGGATGAGGAGCATCGTCTTCATGACCTCGGCGATGTACAGGACGCTGCGGCAGTTCAGGGCGTCCGCCCGGTCGCGCAGCTCGGCGAGGGCCCGCGGCGCCCGAGGATCTCCCAGGTGGAACAGGTCGGTGGCCCGCCAGCACAGGCCCATGAGCACGAGCATCCCCGCACCCGCCGGGGACGCGACCGCGATCAGTTCCTCGGCCAGTTTCAGCCTGGTCCGCGCGTAGCGGGGAGCGAGCAGCGCGTGGTGGGTGAGGGAGAGCGCCTCGGCGAGCACGTCGCTGTGGCCGAGCCGCCGCGCCTCCTCGAGGGCGTCGAGGACGGGGTCGACCGGACCGCCCTGGTACACGTCCTCGGCCGCCAGCCGAACGGCGAGCCGGCAGCGCAGCCGGTGTTCGCCGGGGAGCAGCGCCGTCAGCGCCTGGCGCTGCAGGCCGAGGACGCGCTCGTGGTCAGGCCGGGAACGGTGCTCGTTCACCCAGACCCCGCCGAGGCCGAGCGCCGCATGGGCCAGCTCGATCCGGTCCCCCTCGGCGGTCGCGGCGTCGACCGCCCGGCCGAACAGCACACGGGCCTCCGCCAGCCGGCCGGACATGAGCACCGTCTGCGCCCATTCGACCAGCAACGCCGCGACCGGGTCGGCCAGGCCCGCCTCCTCGTGCACGTTGACGGCCGCCTCCAGGATCGAGGCGGCCTGGTCGTAGTCGAAGCCCCCGACCATGGCCCTGGCGGCGGCCCGGCAGGCGGTGATCGCGCGGCGTCCGTCCTCCGGCGAGCGTGGCGCCGCCCGCAGGGCGTGGTAGGCGTAGCGCGTGAGCTGCCGGGGGGCTGGTGCCGCGGGTGGCCGGCCGGGAGGCGAGGAGGCGGTGAGCGGCGGACCGGAAGGCGACGGGGCGGTGAGCGGCGGACCGGAAGGCGAGGAGGCGGTCAGCGGCGGACCGGAAGGCGACGAGGCGGTCGGCGGCGGGGCGAGGACGTCGGCCGCCCTGGCGTGCGCCGCGCACCGCTCGCCGACGGTCAGGAGCTCCTGCAGCGACTCGCGGACGAGTTCGTGGGTGAACGCGAAGTCGCCCTGTCCGGGCGGCGCGACCAGCCCGACCTGCTCGGCTTCGACCAGGGCCTCGCCTAACT
Source organism: Actinoallomurus sp. NPDC050550 (assembly GCF_040655075.1). Lineage (NCBI taxonomy): Bacteria > Bacillati > Actinomycetota > Actinomycetes > Streptosporangiales > Thermomonosporaceae > Actinoallomurus > Actinoallomurus sp. NPDC050550. Next base: position 185,606 of record NZ_JBFAJC010000005.1, read on the forward strand.
CGGCCGTCGTACAGTCGGCGACGGCGGCCGCATGCGCGATGGGAACCGAGGAACCGAGCACTGACGAACGGCTGAGGACCTGGCGCGCCCGCTCACCCAGCCGGTCCACGGCCTGGACGATCGCGGCCCGTACGTCCTCCGGGGGCAGCCGCCCGCCCACGGGATCGGCCGGTCCCAGGGCGATCACCCGGTGCAGGAAGAGCGGGTTGCCGCCGGTGAGCCGCCACAGCGTGCGCCGCAGGTCCGGATCGACGTCGCGATAGCCGTACGACCGGAGGAAGAGGTCGGTCTCGTCGACGTCGAGGTTGCGCAGCGTCAGCGATCCGGCCTGCCCCTCGAGTTCGGCCAGCAGCCCGGCGGCCGGCGAACGGCCGCCCGCGCCGTGGCGGCGGGTGAAGACCAGCGTCAGGGGCCGCCGGGCGAGGGCGCGGGCGAGGAATCGGGCGAGCAGGACCGCTCCCGGATCCGCCACGTGGATGTCGTCGATGACGACGAGCACCGGTGAGGCGTCACAGGCACGGGCGAGCTCCTCGCCGACCGCGGCGAACCGCGCGAACCGCTCGGGGTCGACGACCGGCCCGCCGCGATCGGCTCCGAGCAGGTCCGTCGCCGCTTCACGACCCAGGTCGGCCAGGACCGCCTGCCAGGGCCACAGCGGCGGAGCTCCGCCCTCGGGCCAGCAGGTGCCCCAGCCGACCGCGAACCCGGCGTCCGCCGCACGGGAGGCGATCTCCCGGCACAGGCTCGTCTTGCCGATCCCCGGGTCGCCGGCCACCACGACGAGGCGGCCTTCCCCGCCGCGCGCCGTGGTCAGCGCGTCGTCGAGCACGCGAAGCTCTCTCCCCCGGCCGACAAGGTGACGGTCAACCCCCGGCATGCCGTCATGGTGTCACCCGGGGTCCGGGGTGACGGTGCGTGAGCAGCGAAAGAAGTGGCCAGATACGGACAAATTCCCGGCGTCATGCGGGTGTGCCACGCCGTGGCACACCCCCCGCCGTCCACGTCACGCCGTAGGGGTCAGAGACGAAGCACCGGGGGATCAAGGGGGTCTCATGACGACGGTGTCGAACGAGATGACGGATGACCTCGTGGCGGCTCGATCCGCCTTCGAGCGACGCGCCTGGATGGACGCGTGGAGCGGGTTCAGGAAGGCCCGCGAGAGCGGCCCGATGCCGGCCGACGACCACGACGCCCTCGCTCAGGCGGCATGGCGGGTGGGCGAGATCGACGAGTCGCTGGCCGCCTTCACCGACGCGTACCGGCTGTACCAGTGGGAGGCACGACCGCGCCCGGCGGCGATGGCGGCGGTGCTCCTGGCCGTGCACCACCTCGAGTGGGGAGACGGCGCGATCGGCTCCGGCTGGATGAGCCGGGCGCACCGGCTGCTGCGCGACGAGGCGGACTGCGCCGAGCATGGCTATCCGATCTACCTCGACATCGCCTCCGCGCTGACGCGCGGGGACAATGACGAGGCCGCCGACCATGCCCGCAGGATGCAGGGCATCGGACGCCGGTACGGCGACGCGTTCCTGCTCGCCGCCGGCCTGCTCGGCGAGGGACGGGCGCTGGTCGGCCTCGGCCGCGCGGGCGACGGGCTCTCGCTGCTCGACGAGGCGATGCTCACGGCGTTCTCCGACGGGCTGCACCCGATATGGTCCGGCGCGGTCTTCTGCAACCTGATGGACGTCTGCCACGAGCTGGGCGACCTGACGCGCGCCGCCGAGTGGGCGCGGACCGCCACCCGGTGGTCCGACGTCGTCCCCGCGACCGTGCCCTACCGCGGTGCCTGGCGGGTCCACCGGGCGCGGATCCTCCGGATGCGTGGGGCGTGGGGACCGGCCGGACGCGTGGCCGAGCGCGCCGCCGGGGACCCGGCACACGTACGCGTCTGCGTGCTCGCCGAGGCGCTGTACGAGGCCGGTGAGGCCCGTCGGCTCCGTGGCGACGCGACCGCCGCCGAGGACTTCTTCCGCCGGGCCCATCAGCTCGGCCGCGATCCGCAGCCGGGGCTGGCGTCGCTCCGGCTTTCGCAGGGCCGGCCGGACGCCGCCTCGGCGTCCATCCGGGCCGCGCTCGTCGCCGAGAGCGGGAACGCCCTCGCACGGGCGCGGCTGCACCCCGCCCAGGTGGAGATCGCGCTCGCCGCCGGCGACCTGGACACGGCCCGGGCCTCCGCCGCCGAGCTCGAGGCCACGGCGGCGGCCTACGGCAGTTCGGGTCTGCGGGCCGAGGCGGCACAGGCCCTCGGCGCGGTCCTGCTGGCCGATGGGAAGGCCGACGACGCGCTGGCCGTGCTGCGGACCGCGCGCCGGATGTGGCAGGAGCTCGACGCGCCCTACGCCGTCGCGCGGACGCGGCTGCTGCTCGCCGAGGCGTACCGGTCGCTCGGCGACGAGGACGCCGCGCACCTGGAGTCCGAGGCCGCCCACGACCGGCTACGGGAGCTGGGCGCGCCGTCCGGCGACCGGGTCGGCGCGCCGGTCCGGGACGGACGCCTGGGCGGGCGGGCCCTGCTTCCCGACGGGTTGACCGAACGCGAGGCCGAAGTGCTGCGCAACGTCGCCGCCGGAGGCAGCAACCGGCAGGTCGCGACCGCTCTGCGCCTGAGCGAGAAGACGGTGGCGCGGCACCTGTCGAACATCTTCACCAAGCTCGGCCTGTCCTCGCGCACCGCCGCGGCGGCCTACGCCTTCGAGCACGGGATCGCCGCTCCACCGCATGGGTAGAACGACCCATTCCCCCGAGAATCGCGGCTACATGATTCGGCCGATGTGCCGGAATCGACGCGCCGCCTAATCTTCAGTCCAAGCGGTTTCAAAACGATTCCTCGCAGCACGCCGGGGGAAGCATGACGCACACCAATTTCACGATCTCCGACCCCGATTTCTACGACAGCCTGGAGAGAATGCCGGACGAGAAGATGCGGTTCGCCGCCGCGAGCCGTCCGGTGCCGGACGGCTGGAAGCTCGAGCAGCTGCGGGAGTGGGTGTACGTCCGGCCTGTGGAGGCGCACCTCCCCGACCAGGGCTGGAAGATCCACGTCGGCGTGCGCCTGGACGACGCCGTGGCGGCGATCGACATCGTCTGGAATTACTGCATGTCCCGCGGAATCGCCTTCAAATTCCTGCGCAGCCGCCCGATGGCGCTCATGTCGAACTTCAAGTACGCGCATCGCGGCTCCAGCGGGAAACTGATCACCATTTATCCGCAGGACGAGAACGAACTGCGTACGACTCTGGAAGAGCTCGACCGCGAACTCGCCGGATTCACCGGACCGTACATCCTCAACGACCTGCGCTGGCGCAACGGCCCGCTCCACGTGCGGTACGGCGGGTTCACCCTGCGGTACTGCGTCTCCGGCACCGGGGAACTGCTGCCGGCCATAGCGGACCCGAACGGGCGGCTGGTCCCCGACGAGCGCCAGCCGTCCTTCCGCGTGCCGTCCTGGGTGACCGTGCCGGACTTCATCGCGGCCCAACAGGCGGCGGGTTCGGAGTCGGACGCGGAGTTCCCGTACCGCGTCGAGGAGGCCCTGCACTTCTCCAATGCCGGCGGCGTCTATCGCGCGGTGGACCTGCGCACCGGGAAGCGGATCGTCCTCAAGGAGGCCAGGCCGCACGCGGGCCTCGACCGCAACGGCCACGACGCGATCGCCCGCATGGCCCGCGAAGAGCGCGCCCTCCGGCTGCTCGCCGGCCGGCCCTTCGTGCCCGCGCTGGTGGAGTCCGCGCGTTACTGGGAGCATCACTTCCTCGGCCTGGAGTACATCGAGGGCGAGACGCTCTTCCGCGCCAGCGGGCTCCGGGATCCGCTGATCCACCACAGCCCCGGCGAGCGGGAGATCGCCGAATACACCGAATGGGTGCTGCACGTCGTCGCCCAGGTGGAATCGGCGCTGCGCGCGATGCACGGCGAAGGCATCGTCTACGGCGATCTGCATTCGTCCAACGTCATCGTGCGCCCCGACGACCGCATCGCGCTGGTCGACTTCGAGTCGTCCTCGCACATCAGCGAGAACCACCGGCCCGGACTGGCCGCGACGGGTTACGCCGGACCCGACACGCTGACCGGTTTCGACGTCGATGAGTACGCGCTGGCGTGTCTTCGGCTGGCGGCCTTCCTGCCCCTCACCGCGATGATGCAGTGGGGTCCCCGCAAGGCGCTGGACCTGCTCGACATCATCGTCGACCGATTCCCGGTGCCCGCGGACTTCGGCTCGGTCGTCGCCCGTGGCCTGTTCCCGGAGGAACGGCCCGTGGCCTGGAGACGCCGCGCCGCCGACCCCGGCTGGGACTCCCTGTTCGACTCGTCGGTGGCCGGGATCGTGTCGAGCGCGACGCCCGAGCGAAGGGACCGGCTGTTCCCCGGCGACATCAACCAGTTCCGGTACGGCGGCGCGAACCTCGCGTACGGCGCCGCGGGCGTGCTGTACGCGCTCGCGGCCATCGGGCGGGCCGACCACCCGGAGTTCGCCGACCACGTGGACTGGCTGGTGAGCTCGTGCAGGGGCACGCCCCTTCCGTACGCGGGGTTCTACAACGGGCTCCACGGCATCGCTTTCGCCCTGGACCGCATCGGGCAACCGGACGAGGCGCTCACCGTCTTCGAGCGGGCCTTGGACATGCGCGACACCATCCGCTCGGTCGACCTGTTCGGCGGGCTGGCGGGAGTCGGCCTCAATGTCCTGTACTTCGCCGGCCGGACCGGTGACCGGGCGCTGCTGGACGAGCCGCTCGAGTACGCCGCGCGGCTCGCCCGTGCCGTCGCGGAGGACCACGCCGACCTCGCGCCACCCGAGCGACCCGGCCTGATGCACGGGTTCGCCGGAGTCGCGCTGTTCTTCGTGCGGCTCTTCGAGGCCACCGGGGATCCCGGCCACCTCGACGTCGCCGCGGCGGCGCTGCGACGCGACCTGGAAGGGTGCAAGGAGGCACTGGACGGCCTGTACGTCCGCGAGCCGTCGCGCATCCTGCCGTACCTCGACGACGGCAGCGGAGGGATCGGCGTCGTGCTCCACGAGTACCTGCGCCATCGCCCGGACCCGGATTTCGAACGGGCCCGGGACCTCATCCGGGACACCTGCCGCGCCGAGTTCGTGGTGCTGCCCGGCCTGTTCTCGGGCCGTACCGGGCTCATGACCTGCGCCCGCCATCTCGGCGACGGTCATGACGCCGGCGTCGACGTGCACCTACGGCGCATGTTCTGGCACTCGGTCGAGCACCGGGGTGCGGTGTTCTTCCCAGGCGACGGCATGCTCCGCCTCTCCACAGACCTGGCGACGGGATCCGCGGGGATCCTGCTCGCCGTGCACATGGCGGTCGAGGGGAGGCCCGGCGGTCCCCTTCCATTCCTGACCGCCGGACACCCGGCGACCGCCGTGATCCCGACGCTCGAGACCGGACGGAGGTGAAAGACATGAAGGCGATCCTCGACCTGCAGAAACTCAAGCAGGAGGCCTACTCGCGGGAGCTGTCCAGCAACAAGAGCTCGATCTGCTGCATCAAGACGTCCTGATCGACCATCGCGACGCCCGATCGGCGTCGGCCCTCCCGGGCGGGGCGGCCGGCCCTCTCCGAGCACGGAGGGTGCCGGCCGCCCTCCGCCCCACGACCCCGGCGACCGGCACGTCCCGGGACTCCCCCTCGGACGGAGGTGAACGACATGAAGGCGATCCTCGACCTGCAGAACCTCGAGCAGGAGGCTCCCGCGGCGGAGCTGTCCAGCCAGCAGAGCAACATCTGCTGCATCCAGACGCACTGATCCACCGGGCGGCGGTGCCGGCCTCACGGGGCGCCGGCACCGCCGCCCGCACCACAGCAGACCCGCCGCTCATCGATCGGGAGAATGGCGTGAGAACCTCCGAACCGCTGCGCGCCAACCGCGAGTTCCGCGACATCTGGATCGCGCAGGCACTGTCCAAACTGGGATCACAGGCGTCGTACCTCGCACTGCCGCTCCTCGTCCTCTCCCTGACCCACTCCCCCGCCCAGGCGGGCCTGGTCGGCCTGGTCAAAGGGGTGGCGGAGGTCGCCTTCCTGCTCCCCGGCGGCACCCTCTCCGACCGGCACGACCGCCGGCGGACCATGCTCACCTGCGACATCGTGCGCTCCCTCGGCATGGCGGCGCTGGCGTACTCGGTGGCCGTCCACCGCACGGTGCTACCGCTCATCCTCCTCGTCGCGGCGGTCGACGGTGCCTGCACGAGCGTCTTCGCCGGAGCGGTGAGCGGCGCCGTACGACGCCTCGTGCCCGAGGAGCGCTTCGCCTCCGCCATCGCGTTGATCCAGGCCCGCAACGCCGCCGTCTACACGGCGGGTCCCGCGCTCGGCGGGCTGCTGTTCGAGCTGTCCCCCGTGGTCCCGTTCGTCGCCGACGCGGGCTCGTACCTCTTCTCCATGGCCGCCGTGCTGGCCATCCGCACGCCCATGACCGCGCGGCGGGGCGGCGGCGAGACCGGCACCGGTTTCTGGCGGGACACCGCCGAGGGGCTCCGCTTCGTGATGCGCTCGGCGTACCTGCGCAACGTCGTGCTCAACGCGACGGTGAGCAACTTCACCTACGGCGGCATCGTCCTGGTCGCGGTGGCGGCGAGCTACGAGGGCGGCTCGTCCGGGTTGTCCGTGGGCAGCATCGTCATGCTCTCGGGACTCGGCTCCCTGGTCGGCTCCCTCTTCGCCCCGCGTGCCATCGGACGCCTCGGTACGCGGCAGATCGTCCTGGCGGTCTGCTGGGCCGACGCCGTCCTCGCGCTCCTGATGGCGACCACCTCGCGCCCCTTGGTCCTCGGGGCGCTCATCGCGCTGAGCGGCCTGCTCACCCCGGCCCTCAACGTCGTCTTCGGGAGCACGCTGCTGCGCATGACCCCCGACCACCTGCAGGGCCGGGTGCAGAACACCGTCAGCTTCACCGCGTTGTCCCTGGCACCCCTCGGCCCGATGTTCGCCGGAGCACTGCTCGGCGGGCTCGGCGCCGTCGTGGCGTTCGTGTCCTTCGGACTGTTCCTCTGCTTGATCGCCGGCGTCAACACCGCGAAACGGCACCTCTTCGACGCACCGGCGACCGATTCCAACGCCGAGCGGCCCACACCGGACACCGCCGCCGCCGAGCCACCTCCCGCTCCGGCCCGCTGAGGAAGTACGACCGAGATGGCCGGGTCAGGACCGTACGAGTTGCCCACGACTCCGTGAGCCGCTCCGGCCGGGCGACGCGCCCAGGCGGCCCGTGATCCCGCCGCGGGGTCGCCCCCGGCGCATGAGCAGCCGCCGCGCCCCAGGAACGGAATCCCGAGGGTCGCCCCCGGCGCACGAAGAGCGGCCCCCGCGCGAACGAGCCGCACGGACTGCTCAGCGGGCGGGGAGGCCGAGGTGGCGGGCGATGAGCATTCGCTGGACCTCGGAGGTGCCCTCGCCGACCTCGAGGATCTTGGCGTCCCGGTAGAACCGGCCGACCGGGTACTCGTTCATGAAGCCGTAGCCGCCGAAGATCTGGGTGGCGTCGCGGGCGTTGTCCATCGCGGCGTTGGAGGCGACGAGCTTGGCGATGGCGGCCTCCTTCTTGAACGGCTCCCCGGCCAGCAGGCGGGCCGCCGCCGCGTAGTAGGCGAGCCGTGCCGTGTGCGCCCGTGTCTCCATGTCGGCGATTTTGAACTGGATGGCCTGGTACTCGCCGATCGTCCGGCCGAACGCCTCGCGTTCGCGCACGTACTTCAGGCACTCGTCGACGCAGCCCTGGGCGAGGCCGACCGAGAGCGCGGCGATCGCGATGCGGCCCTCGTCGAGGATCCGCAGGAACTGCGCGTAGCCCCGGCCGCGCTCTCCCACGAGGTTCTCCTCGGGGACGCGGACGTCGGTGAAGGACAGTTCGCGGGTGTCGGAGGCGCTCCAGCCGACCTTGGAGTACTTCTTCCCGACGGTGAAGCCGGGGGTGCCGGACGGCACGATGATCGTGGAGATCTCGCCCTCGCCGGTCAGCGCGGCCACCGTGACCGCCACCGTGACGTCGGTGCCCGCGTTGGTGATGAACGCCTTGGACCCGTTGATCACCCAGTGCCCGTCCTCGAGCCGCGCGGTGGTGCGCATGCCGCCGGGCACGTCGGTGCCGCCGCCGGGCTCGGTCAGCCCGAAGGCGGCCAGCCGTTCGCCCGAGCACAGGCGTGGCAGCCACTCGCGCTTCTGTTCCTCCGTGCCGAACCGGAAGATCGGCATGGCGCCCAGGGAGACCCCCGCCTCGAGGGTGATCGCGACCGAGGAGTCGACGCGGGCGAGCTCCTCCAGCGCGACGCAGAGCGCGAAGTAGTCGCCGCCCATCCCGCCGTACTCCTCGGGGAAGGGCAGCCCGAACAACCCCATCTTCCCCATCCGGGCGACGATGTCGTAGGGGAACGCGGCCCGCTCGTAGTAGTCGCCGATGACCGGCGCCACCTCGTCGCGGGCGAACGTCTCGACGGTGCGGCGCAGCGCCTCGTACTCCTCGTCGAGGGTGAATCCGATCATTGGTCGCTCCCTTGTTCTTTGGACAGGGCCTGGACGACGCGGGACGGGCTGGGGCGTCCGAGGCGTTCGGCCATCCAGAGACTCGTCTCGGCGAGGCGGCGCACGTCGACGCCGGTCTCGATGCCCAGGCCGTCGAGCATCCACACGAGGTCCTCGGTGGCCAGGTTCCCTGTCGCGCTCTTGGCGTACGGGCAGCCGCCGAGGCCGCCCGCCGAGGCGTCGACGGTCGTGACGCCGCAGCGCAGCGCGGCCAGCGTGTTGGCGAGCGCCTGCCCGTAGGTGTCGTGGAAGTGCACGCCGATCCGGTCGACGTCGACGCCCGCCGCCGGCAGCGCGCCGATGAGGGCCGTGACGTGCCCGGGTGTGGCGACGCCGATGGTGTCGCCCAGGGACAGCTCGGTGCAGCCGAGGTCGAGCAGGCGGGTGGCGACCGAGACGACCTGCTCGATCGGCACGTCGCCCTCCCACGGGTCGCCGAAGCACATCGACACGTACGCGCGCACGTCGAGGCCGGCCGCGCGGGCCCGTTCGACGACCGGCGCGAACATCGCCACCGACTCGTCGATCGTCCGGTTGAGGTTGCGCCGGGCGAACGTCTCGGTCGCGCTGCCGAAGATCGCGATCTCGGTGACGCCCGCGTCGAGCGCCCGGTCCAGGCCGCGCTCGTTCGGGACGAGGACCGGATAGCGGACGCCCTCGGCGCGTTCCAGCCCGCCGAGCAGCTCGGCGGCGTCGGCCAGCTGCGGCACCCACTTCGGGTGCACGAAGCTCGTCGCCTCGATCACCCGCAGCCCGGCCCCGGCGAGGCGGGTGATGAACTCCCGCTTCACCTCGACCGGAACGATCGCCGATTCGTTCTGCAGGCCGTCCCGCGCCCCGACCTCGTAGACGGTGACCCGGGACGGCAGGCCCTCGAGCGGCACACGCATCAGTTGTCTCCCTTCGGGGTGACGACGGCGAGGACCTCGTCGAGGGCGACCTGCGCGCCGGGCTGCACCGTCAGCCCGCTGACGACGCCGTCGACCGGTGCGGTCACGGTGTGCTCCATCTTCATCGCCTCGACGATCACGAGCGGCTGGCCGGCCGCCACCTCGTCGCCGTCGGCCGCCTTGACGGCCGCGACGGTGCCGGGCATGGGGCTGCGCACGGCACCGGCGGAGGCGGTGGTCTCGGTGGCCTGCGCGGCGAGCGGTTCGGTCTCCTCGAGAGACCAGACCCGGCCGTCCCGGCCGAGTCGGCAGACGTCGCCGTCGCGGGCGCACACGAAGCGCGTGCGGTCCCCGGCGTAGTCGACGAGCAGGTCGGCGCCGTGGCGGCGGGCCGCGGCCCGTACGGGCTCGGCGCCGTCGACCGACACCTCCGCGTCGGCGGCCCGGCCGCGGACCCGTACCTCGCGTCCGGCGATCCGCCAGGTCGTCCAGGCGGGCCGGCCGACGCGCCAGCCGTCCGGGACGTCCCAGGGGCCGGGGTCGGGCACCTCCAGCGCGAGCATGCGCTCCAGGGCCGCGGCGGCGAGGACGTCTTCGGGGATCTCTTCGGCGGGCTCGGCAGGGCGGCGCTCGACCAGGCCGGTGTCGAGGCGCCCGGCGACCACGTCGGGGTCGGTCAGCAGGGACCGCAGGAACGCGACGTTCGTCCCGACGCCCAGCAGCGTGTACGAGGCGAGCGCGCGGTCAAGCCGGCGCAGCGCGGTCGCGCGGTCCGGCCCGGCGGCGATGACCTTGGCCAGCATCGGGTCGTACGAGCCGCCGACGACGGTCCCCTCGACCAGGCCCGAGTCGACCCGCACGCCGGGACCGGTCGGCTCGGCCAGCAGCAGCACCCGCCCGCCGGTGGGCAGGAAGCCCCGGGCGGGATCCTCGGCGTACACCCGCGCCTCGACCGCGTGCCCGGCGAACGCGACCGCGTCCTGCGCGAACGGCAGCGGCTCCCCCGCGGCGACCCGCAGCTGCAGCTCGACCAGGTCCAGGCCCGGCCGGGAGCCGATCGCGACGGCCATCTCGGTCACCGGGTGCTCGACCTGCAGCCGGGTGTTCATCTCCATGAAGAAGTACTCGTCGGGGCGGTCGGCGGAGACGATGTACTCGACCGTGCCCGCGCCGACGTAGCCCACGGCCTTCGCGGCGGCGACGGCGCTCGCGCCCATCGCGGCGCGGATCCGCTCGCCCTCGGGGCCGGTACCGAGCAGCGGCGACGGCGCCTCTTCGACGATCTTCTGGTGCCGGCGCTGCAGGCTGCACTCGCGCTCGCCGAGGTGGACGGCGTCGCCGTGCGCGTCGGCGAACACCTGGATCTCGATGTGGCGGGGACTGTCGATGTAGCGCTCGACGAGCAGCGTGTCGTCGCCGAACGCCCCGAGCGCCTCCCGCCGGGACGCCGCGATGGCGTCCCGCAGCCCACCCGGGTCCTCGACCCGGCGCATGCCCTTGCCGCCGCCGCCCGCCGACGGCTTGAGCAGTACGGCCGCGCCGGCGTTCAGGCCGACCTCCATCGCCGCGGCGGCCAGCTCGTCGTCGCTCAGCCCCGCCTCGTCGCGCCCCGGCACGACGGGAACACCCGCGGCGGCGACCGTCCGCTTGGCCCGGATTTTGTCGCCCATCGCGGCGATCGCGTCCGGCGGCGGGCCGACGAAGACGATCCCGTGCTCGGCGCACGCCCGGGCGAGGTCGGGATTCTCGGCCAGGAAGCCGTACCCGGGGTGCACCGCCTCGGCGCCGGCGCGCACGGCCGCCCCGACGACGTCGTCGACGTCGAGGTAGCTGCGCACCCACAGGGCGGTGTCGGCCTCCCGTACGTGCCGGGCGTCCGCGTCGGCGTCGGTGTAGGTCGCCACGGACCGGATTCCCAGCCGCCGCAGCGTACGGATGATCCGGCAGGCGATCTCGCCGCGGTTGGCGATCAGGACGGAGTCGAACATGGTCACATCCGGAAGATGCCGTAGCCGACGGGTTCGAGTGGGGCGTTGGCGCAGGCCGCCAGGGCGAGGCCGAGCACCCGGCGGGTGTCGAGGGGGTCGATCACGCCGTCGTCCCAGATCCGCGCCGTGGAGTAGTAGGGGCTGCCCTGACGCTCGTACTGTTCCCGGATCGGCTTCTTGAACTCCCCTTCCTCTTCGGCCGGCCATTCGTCGCCGAGCTGGTCGCGGCGTACGGTCGCCAGCACCGACGCGGCCTGCTCCCCGCCCATGACCGAGATCCGGGCGTTCGGCCACATCCACAGGAAGCGCGGCGAATAGGCGCGGCCGCACATCGCGTAGTTCCCCGCGCCGAACGACCCGCCGATGATGACGGTCAGCTTCGGCACCCGCGCGCACGCGACGGCGGTGACCATCTTGGCCCCGTGCTTGGCGATGCCTCCGGCCTCGTACTCCCAGCCGACCATGAACCCGGTGATGTTCTGCAGGAACACCAGCGGGATCGACCGCCGGTCGCACAGCTCGATGAAGTGCGCTCCCTTGAGCGCCGACTCGCTGAACAGGATGCCGTTGTTCGCGACGATCCCGACGGGCTGCCCGTGGATGTGGGCGAAGCCGGTGACGAGCGTCGGCCCGTACCGCTCCTTGAACTCGTGGAACCGGCTGCCGTCGACGATCCGCGCGATCACCTCGCGCACGTCGTACGGCGTCCGGGGGTCGGGCGGGACGATGCCGCGCAGGTCCGCGGGGTCGGCGGCGGGCTCCTCGGGCTTCAGGAGGGCCCACGGCGCGGGGCCGGGCGGCTCGAGCGTGGCGACGATGGACCGGACGATGCGCAGCGCGTGCGCGTCGTCGTCGGCGAGGTGGTCGACGACGCCCGAGACGCGCGAGTGCACGTCCCCGCCGCCCAGCTCCTCGGCGCTGACGACCTCTCCGGTGGCGGCCTTCACCAGTGGCGGGCCGCCGAGAAAGATCGTGCCCTGCTCCCGGACGATGACGGTCTCGTCGCTCATCGCCGGGACGTACGCGCCGCCGGCCGTGCACGAGCCGAGCACGGCGGCGATCTGCGGGATGCCCCGCTCGGACATCGTCGCCTGGTTGTAGAAGATCCGGCCGAAGTGCTCCCGGTCGGGGAAGACCTCGTCCTGCCTGGGCAGGAACGCTCCCCCGGAGTCGACGAGGTAGACGCACGGCAGCCGGTTGTGCAGCGCGACCTCCTGGGCGCGCAGGTGCTTCTTCACCGTGACCGGGTAGTACGTGCCGCCCTTGACCGTCGCGTCGTTGGCCACGATCACGCACTCGCGCCCGGACACCCGGCCGACGCCGGTGATGATGCCCGCCGCCGGAGCCTCGTCGTCGTACATCCCGGTCGCCGCCAGCGGCGACAGTTCCAGGAACGGCGAGCCGGGGTCGAGCAGGGCGTCCACCCGGTCCCGCGGCAGCAGCTTGCCCCGCGCGACGTGCCTCTGCCGGGAGCGCTCGGGACCGCCCTGAGCCGCCCGCTCCAGGCGCTCGCGCAGCTCGGTTGCGAGCGCGAGGTTCTCCTCGGCGTTGCCCTGGAATGCCGCACCACGCACGTCCACGCGGCTCCCCAGCCGCGGAGCTTCCACCACAGGCCCTCCTGTTAACGATCGTTAACAAGTCCGATGTTAATCAACGTTAACAGCACCGTCTAGACTCTTGGGCATGGCCGAGGCGACCGCTCCACCGACCCGCCGGCTGGAGATCCTCTCCGCGGCGGCGGAGCTGTTCGCCCGGCGCGGCTACCACGGCGTGTCCATCGGCGACCTGGGGCGGGCCGTCGGCCTCACCGGACCGGCGCTGTACCGGCACTTCCGCGGCAAGGAGGCCCTGCTCGCCGAGATGCTGCTCGACATCAGCGAACGCCTCCTCGCCGAGGGCGGGCGGCGCGTCGAGGCCGCCGAGAGCCCGGCCGCCGCCCTGGACGCGCTGCTGCGCTGGCACATCGACTTCGCGCTCGACAACCCCGCCCTCATCACGGTGCACGTACGGGAGCTGGGCAACGTCCCTCAGCCGCAGCGCCGCGAGATCCGCCGCCTGCAGCGCGCCTACGCGGAGGAATGGGTGAAGGTGCTCCGCCTCATCCACCCGGAGTCGACCGACGACCGCGCCCGCTCCGCCACCCACGCGGTCTTCGGCCTGCTCAACTCCACCCCGCACAGCACCGGTGACCTCAGCCGCGACGCGATGGCGGGGCTCCTGCACGCCATGGCCTCCGACGCTCTCACCGGCGCGTTCCGGTCGTAGACCGTGACGGCGGTCGCGGGACGAGCCTCGCGATCACCGACGGGAGCGGGTCGCCGCCGAGCGCCTCGCGCAGTTCCCCGACGCCCTCGGTGCGCCGTCGCGGATCGAGGGAGACATAGTGCTCGATCCGTTCGTTGAACGTGCCCCGGAAGCGCCGATAGAGCCCGTCGTCGTCATGGATCCGGCCGGCGATCCCGGCGATGGCCGCAGTCCCGGCGAGGTCGTCCTCGGGCACCGGGTGATGCGGCAGGACGTCGGCGAACCGGGCGGCCGCCCTGCCGAAGAGCGTGTCGGCGAGCCGCCGGATCGTGAAGACGTGCGCGTAGTGCTGTTCGGGCAACGCCAGCGGCAGCCGCCCGAGGGCCATCGCCTCGTGCAGCGCCGTCAGCCCCGGAGCGAGCAGGTGGTCCGGAACGGCCGCCACGCACCGCAGCAGGTCACGCTGCGCCAGGAGACGGAAGTCGGCGCGACGACCCGCGACCGAGACCGTCCGCTCGTGGCCCGGGCCGAAGGGCCCGCCGCACACCAGGACGCGCGCGAATCGCGGCCAGTCGCGCAGCAGGTCCGGAATCCACCGGTGGAGCAGCCGCAGATAGTCGTTGTTGACGTCGAAGTCCAGCAGGAAGTTCTGGAATCCGCCGACGTTGATCAGCAGGTCGCACCCGGGATCAGCGTCGACCGGCAGGTGCCGCAGCCCCTCCAGGTCGATGATCGAGCCGGTCAGGTGGATCTCGGGGCCGATACCGAGAGCGGCGAACTCGGCCACCCGCTTCGGCACGCCGGGGAAGTTCTGCACGACGCTGTGCGTGGCGAGCAGGTGCGCCGCGACGACACGCTCGTGCGGGGACAGGCAGGCCAGGTGCCGGTCGGCCGCCGCGAAGGACGAACGCGGCAGGCTCCCGCACAGATCGCGGACGGCCGCCGCGGGGCGGCGGAGCAGCCAGAAGGCGAACAGGCTGTCCACCATGACGACCGGACGGCCCGCCACGGCGGCCCGCAGGACCAGGTCGGCGTCCATCACCGAGATCACCAGGCCGCCGGCCTCGACCAGGTCGTCGATCGACGCGTTCCTCGGTGCCTCGTGGATCTCGTCGAAGGCGTCGGCGTTGCGGCGAGCGAACAGCGCCGACACCCCATCACCGACGAACACCCGCTCATGGCCGGCCAGCAGCCTCGAGACCGCGACCAGCTCGGCCGCCGGGCCGAAACCGCAGTTCTGCGCCCCCATCACGATCCGCATGTCATCGCCCCCCGGTCTCGCGATGCGGGCGGGGCCGTGAACACCTCGACGAGCCGCCCGGCGAAGGCGACGGGATTCTTCGCGTAGCCGGCATGGCCGCCGGGGAAGAGCACCGGGCGGCGACCGAGCCGTTCGGCGAGGGCGACCGCCGGGCGGTGGACGGTGTAGGTGCGCGAGTCCTCGCCGCCCGCCATCACGATCCGCTCCGCCACGGCCCGGAGCCCGGCGAGGTCGGGAACGTGACGGGTGAAGGGCCGGACGACGTGGGCGAGGAAGAACGGGTTGTTGTCGTACGCCTCGGGCAATGCCGGCGCGGGACGGCCGCCGAAGACGGCACTGAGCCTGTCCAGCGCCGAGGCGACACCCTCGTGGTGGAACACCGCGTGGACGTCGTCGAAGAACGCCGGGTGAGCCTCTTCCTCCGGCAGCAGCGCCATCACGGGTGGCTCGTGGGCGACCACCGTACGGACCCGTTCCGGGTGGCGGATCGCGAGTTCGAGCGCGACGAGCCCGCCCGCGCAGCCCCCGAACACACGCACCGGCTCCCCGTCGGCGGACAGGTGGTCGAGCAGGCGGTGGGCGTCGTCGGCGTGGACGTCGACCCGCTGGTCGGCCGGCGGCCCGTGGAGGCGGCTGCGGGAGTTGCCGCGCGGATCGTAGGAGACCACGCGGTGGCGGGCGGCGAGGACCGTCGCCAGCGGTTCGAACACAGCCGCGTCCGAAGCTCCTCCGGCGATGAGTAACAGCAGGGGCCCCGCGCCGCGTACCTCATAGTGCAGTGTCGCGCCGGGCACCGCCAGCGTGCCTGTCTCCAGGGCGTCCATCGCGCTCCAGCCGGGAATCGGGATGACCGTCATCATCGCACAGCGTTGCCGAATCTCCACGGAAAGTACACAAAGGCGTGCCGGATGTGCTCTGATTGCCCAGCCGGATCACTCACCGTCGGTGAGCAATTAATCACGGAGACGAAGGAGGCGTTCATGGCCGTCCGCGGAACATCGGCGCGCGCCCTGGTCAGCGTGGCCGTCGCGGCGCTCGGAGCGCTCGCGCCGGTCACGCGTCCCGCCTGGGCGGGGCCACCCGCACTTCTGCAGTGCCAGGGCACCGAGACCACCACGTACCAGCCCGGAGTGGTCTTTCGGCCGCGGAACATCGAGATCACGACCAGCGGGCGCTTCGCCTCCTGCGTCGGCGGCGCGGGCGCCGTCACGAGCGGATCGTACGGAGAGCGGTTCACGATCCTCGTCGGCTGCGACGACCTGCTGGACGGGTTCCACCGCTCGCGGACGTTCCGGTGGAACACCGGTGACACGAGCGTGATCGACGGCACCGGAAGCAGCACGGCGGCGGCCGGCCAGGTCATCACCACGATCACCGGGCCGATCACCACGGGCCGCTTCCGGGGCCGGAAGGCAATCGAAGTGATCACCCTTCCGCAGCCGAGCGCGCTGCGATGCCTCACCACCGGCCTGACGAACGCGACCGGAGTGACGACGCTCACCATCGCCTGAGCCCGTCGACTGACGGCCTGGGCCGGGCCGTGGCGGTCTACTCGTCGATGACGCGCAGGACGATCTTGCCCTGGACGTGTCCCTGTTCTGCGCGCTCGTGAGCCTTGGGGGCGTCGATCAGTGGGAAGACGCTGTCGATCCCGGCGCGCAGGCGGCCGGCGTCGACCAAACGCGCGAGCTCGGCCATCTGCGGTCCGTCGGAATGAACCTGACTTCCTCGGAAGGTGATGCCCAGCTCGGCCGCGCGTTCGCGGCGGTATTCGCCGTAGAAGACCGGGCTGATCGTGCCGCCGGGTTCGACCACCGAGAGGAACCGGTGCCCGTGCGGACCTCCGACCGTGTCGAAGAGATGGTCGACGCCGCGTACGACGTCCTCGACGGTCGTGGTGGTGTAGTCGATGAACCGGTCGACGCCCAGCTCGCGCAGGAATCCTTCGTGCCGCCCGGAGGCTACACCGATGACCTGGGCGTTCTTGGTCTTGGCGAGCTGTACGAGGAAGTGGCCCACGCCGCCGGCGGCACCGTTGACCAGGACGGTCTTGTCCGGTTCGAGCCGTACGTGGTCGAACAGGTACTGGTAGGCGGTGAGCCCGGCCAGCGGCATCCCGGCGGCCTCGACATGGCCGATACCCGCCGGCTTGCGCGCGAGACTGGACGCGGGCGCGGTGGTGTACTCGGCGTAACCCCGGCCGTTGTTGTCCAGCTGGGGGAAGCGCACCAGGCCGAACACCTCATCGCCCACCTCCCACTCGGCAACCTCCGGGCCGACCGCGACGACGACGCCGGAGACCTCCTCGCCCGGCGTGAAGGGCAGCGGCAACGACGGCCGCATCGCCTCCGGCAGGTTCGCGAACCCCGCCCGGGCGTACCAGTCGGCCGGGTTCAGCCCGGCGGCGTGCACCTGGATCAGCACCTCGTCGGGTTCCGGTTCGGGCAGCGGCGCCTCCTCGTACACCAGGGCCTCTGGGCCGCCGAACACGTGCACGCGGACGGCCATCATCGTCTGTCTCGGCATGGTCGCTCCCCTGTCGTCGACTGGTCGTCGGTTCCGGCCCCGCCTAAGATGCGGAGCAGTGCTCCGGAATATATCCGGAGCACTGCTCCGGTTGTCAACGCTCAGGATGGTCCCGTGACCGAGAAGGCGACGCCCGCCACCCCAACGCCGCGTGCGCAACGCGTCGACGCGCAGCGCAACCGCACGCGCATCCTCCAGGTGGCACGCACCGTCGTGGCGGAGCAGGGAACGCAGGCCTCACTCCGCGACATCGCACGCCGCGCCGGCGTCGGCCTGGGAACGCTCTACCGCCACTTCCCGACCCGCGAGGAACTACTCGAAACGCTCCTCGGCGAAGGGTTCGACCGCCTCGCCGCGAAGGCCGCGTCACTCGAGGACACCCACGCGCCCGGCGAAGCCCTCGTGGAGTGGCTGGGCGACTTCGCGTCCGGCACCACCGCCTATCGAGGCCTCGGGGCATCGATGATGGCGACCCTGGAGGATGCGGACTCCTCGTTGCACGCGTCATGCCTGGCGATGCGGCAGGCCGCAGGCCGTCTGCTCGCGAACGCCCAGGAGGCCGGGTTCATCCGCCCGGACGTGGACGGGACGGACCTGTTCGCGCTCGTCAACGCCGTTAGCTGGATCGCCGACCAGGCCCCGTCCATCGCCGCCCGGCGCGAGCATCTTCTCGCCCTCATCCTGGACGGGCTCCGGCATCCGTCCTAGCCCGGGTCTTTCCGCGGAGACCCCGAAGGTGTCGGTGGACACCGGCACCGGCCCATCCCGAGCGCTCCCGCGGCGACGGTCAGCCGGACCACACCTTGCCGGCGTCTGACGTATGCCGATATGGGCATATGATGACGACATGGCACGAGCAGCGACGACGTCGGACGTCTTCAACGCGATCGCCGAGCCGCAGCGCCGGGAGATCCTGGTACTGCTGCGGGCGGGTGAGCGGCCGGTGACCGAGTTGGCCCAGGAGCTGGGGATGACCCAGCCGGGGGCGTCCAAGCACCTGCGGGTGCTCCGGGAGGTCGGGCTGGTGCGGGACCGCAAGGCAGGCAAGCAGCGTCTGTACGGCCTTGACGCCCGCGGGCTGCGACCGGTTCACGAGTGGACCGGCGGGTTCGAGCGGTTCTGGAACGAGAGCTTCGACCGGCTGGACGCGTACGTGCAGGACCTCAAGCAGGCAAGGCAGGAGGAGTAGCTGATGAGCGCGACGGGACGAGGAGCGCCGGCGCAGTCCGCGACGGCCGACCGCGAGATCGTGATCTCCCGGGTCATCGACGCCCCACGGGAGCTGGTGTTCGAGGCGTTCACCGAGGTGCGGCACCTGTCGCGGTGGTGGGGACCGGAGGGGTTCACCACCACCACGCGGGCGTTCGAGTTCCGCGCCGGTGGGGAGTGGGACTTCGTGATGCACGGACCGGACGGGACGGACTACCAGGAGTGGATCACC
This sequence comes from Actinoallomurus sp. NPDC050550, assembly GCF_040655075.1. NCBI lineage: Bacteria > Bacillati > Actinomycetota > Actinomycetes > Streptosporangiales > Thermomonosporaceae > Actinoallomurus > Actinoallomurus sp. NPDC050550. The sequence goes on from NZ_JBFAJC010000005.1 coordinate 204,487, forward strand.
TGGACCGAGATCGCCCGGCCGGAGCGGATCGCGCTGCTGCACGGTGAGTTCCGCGGTGACCCGAACGCCTTCGAGTCGGTCCTCACGTTCGAGCCCGACGGTGCGGCGACCCGTATCGAGATGCACACGGTGTTCCCCACCAAAGAACTGCGCGACGAAGCGGTCGAGAAGTACCACGCGGTCGAAGGCGGCCAGCAGACCCTGAGCAACCTGGCTGCCTACGTCGCCGAGATCACCCAGAAGCAGGAGAGCCGCTGATGGCCGGGAAAGTGTTCTTCAGTGTGTCGATGTCGCTGGACGGGTTCATCGCGCCCGGGTCTCTCGGGGACTTGATGGGGCGGCAGTGGACGGAACTGCAGCAGTGGATATTCCCGCAGCGGTTCTTCCGGGAGAACCTGAAGCTCGGCGAGGGCGGCGAGGAAGGACGCGACAACGACATCGTGCGGGAGACGTTCGAGCGCACCGGCGCGAGCGTCATGGGCAAGCGCATGTTCGACGCCGGCGAGCAGATGTGGCCGGAGGAGGCGCCGTTCCACACGCCGGTCTTCGTCGTGACGCACGAGAAGCGCGACCCATGGGAGCGGCCGGGCGGGACCACCTTCCACTTCGTCAACGACGGCATCGAAACCGCGCTCGACCAGGCCCGCGAGGCCGCCGGCGACCGAGACGTCCGCATCGCGGGCGGCGGCGCAACGATCCTGGAGTACGTGAACGCCGGCCTGATCGACGAGTTCACGATCGCGCTCTCACCCGTGCTGTTCGGCTCCGGAATCCGCCTGTTCGAGGGCGTGGACGCGGGCCGCGTGGCCTTGGAGCCGGTCCGCACGGAGCCGACGCAGCGGGTAACCCACCTGACCTACACGGTCCACGAGCGGTAGGCGCACGGCGTACACGAAGGAGCACCCACTCGGTTGGTGATACGGACAGTCCCTGCTGGGATGGCCAGTTCACCTGCTGGAATCGCCAGGAACGGGCCGGGAGGATCCGGGGACACCGGCCTCTCGGCCCTCCGGTGAGACGGTTCGCCAGGTGGGATGGCCAGGAACGGGCCGAGAGGATCCCGGGACTCCTGGTGATGGGTGAACCGGGCGGCTCCGGGCGGGAGCGCGATGCCCGGCCCCGGAGCCGCCCGTCGGGCCGGTCCTACTGGGGGGCGAGGGGTTTCACGGTCAGGTGGTAGTCCTGCCGGATCAGGCCGTCTTCATCGAGGATGAGGAAGACGCGGGCGGCCCAGGCGGCCTCGTCGCCGCCTTGGGGGATCAATTGGACGGTGAGGGTGATGATGTCGCCATGGACGGTCACGTCATCGGCCGACGTGACTGCGTATTCGCCGCTCTCCACGAATTGCCGATAGGCCTCGGTGATTCTGGCGTGGAGCTCCTCGTGCCCACGGAACTGCACGCCCTCGACGAACTCCACGCCGTCGGGCGCCCAAAGGCCGGCGATGGCCCGGCGTCGCGATTCGGGGTCGGGTTCGCTCCACACGGCCACGTAGCGGCCGACGATCTGTTCGGGATCGATGGTCGATGTCTTCGATGCGGTCATTTCCACCATGGCTGTCCGTCCTTTCCGCCGGCCGATGTGGCCGTGGAGGCAACGTTCACCGCTGCCACAGCGGAAGGGTCAAGCCGGAACACGGGCGAAACTCTCCCCCAAGGGGAGGCCGCACAATGGAGCCCATGCTGAGGTACCTGTCCATCGGCGACTTCTCCCGTGCCACCCACATGACGGTGAAGACGCTGCGCCACTATCACCGCATCGGGCTGCTCGAGCCCGCCGCCGTGGACCCGCACACCGGCTACCGCCGCTACACCCCCGAGCAGATCCCCACCGCCCAGGTCATCCGCCGCTTCCGGGACCTGGACATGCCGCTGGAGGAGATCCAGGCCGTGCTGACCGCCCCCGACCTGCGGACCCGCAACGACCGGATCAGCGCGCACCTGAACCACCTGGAAGAAGAACTCGGTCGCACCCAGCGCGCCGTCACCTCACTGCGCGACCTCCTCGCGCCTCCCCCGGCCGACCTCCCGGCCGGCATCGAACTGCGCAGCGTCCCGTCGACCCCCGCCGCGGCGATCAGCGAGGTCGTCGACGCGGAGGACTCCGCCTCCTGGCTCCAGGGCGCCCTCGGCGAGCTGTACGCGACCCTGACCGCGCAGAACGCGTCACCCAGAGGGCACGCGGGCGGAATCTACGCCGACGAACTGTTCACCGACCACCGCGGGCAAGTAACGATCTTCGTGCCCTGCACCCGCGAGATCCGCTCGGTAGGCCGGGTCACCTCCCTGGTCGTGCCACCGGCCGAACTCGCGGTCATCACCCACGCGGGACCTCCCAGCGATGTCGACCGCGCCTACGGCACCCTCGCCTCGTACGTGACGCGCCATGCCCTCGCCGTCGACGGCCCCATCCGCGAGTACTACCTCGTCGGCCAGCGCGACACCCCCGACACCTCCCAATGGCACACCGAGATCGGCTGGCCGATCTTTCAAACAGGCTCAGGCGCCTGACACCGAACGCTCCTTCTCAACGACAGCGACCTCCACACACTGTCCGCCATTAGAGCCCGAATCAGATGACTTTCGCCAGGTCAGAGCTCCCACTCTTCCGTCACCTTCTCCATTAGCGCAACAGAATCTTGGGGCGGTAGCGCCGCCTCTCGAATATCTTCCCAGATTTTTGCCATCTCGACTACTTCAGCGCCCCCTTCGATAATGCGCCCGATGAGGGCGTCATCCAGATTGACGAGGTCCACCCCGTCGAGCCTCGCGATCATGAACGGTGTTGACACAAAATAGTCGGCACCGGAAGGCACGATCTTGATGACGATGTTGGGTCGCATCGCCAGGTCGCACAGCTGCCTTAATTGCTCGATCATAACGTCGCGTCCGCCGACCATGCGTCGTAGTGCGTGTTCGTCGATGACGAAAATGCACATCGGCGGGCTCTCATCGTCGAGAACCGATCGCCGCTCCAATCTGCGGCGCACCCGCTCATCAATAGCGATCGGCGAGTGCCGATTATGCCGAAGAATCGCGCGAATGTAGTTGGGTGTCTGGAGCAGGCCGGGAATCGATGACGGATCATAACTTTGAAGCAGGTTCGCGCGAGCCTCCGCCTCCCGCCACCGACCAGCCCACTCAGACGGGATCTCTCGCGTCACCCACTTTTTGAAGTACCGGGCGAGATAGCCGTTGGTGCTGAGCGCCTCATCGCAGCGCTCGACGTCGTCCAGATGCGGCGTACGGCGGCCGTTCATCCACTGGCTCACGGTGGAGGGCGCGACGTGCAGCGTTTCGGCGAGCTGTTTGCCGGCCAGGCCAGCCGCTTCGCAGGCGTAGGCCAACTCCCTACCCCACGCGTCGAGCGCTGTCTCTCGTTTCGGTGCCATTGGGGGTTCACATCCTCATGTGAATGGCTCTCGGGACTTCACGCACGAGCGACGGGGCCTTAGCCTTTCACAGCTTAATCTCTCACCACCACGCTGTGTAGCAACAATCTCACGCTAGGAGATTAGCCAATGAGGCCGCACACGAGCGAAGAGATGAGCGCATTCGCGAAGTGGCTCGCGCAGGCCTGCCAGGAGGCAGGGATGCGTGCGGAGCAGTACGGGGCAAAGGTCCGGATTATCGCGAGCTCCCACTTTCTCACCGAAGAGGTCGAATGCCGCTCCGACAGCGACGGAGACCTCCGATGGTGGTGGTCCTGGGGCAAGCCGATCGCCGCCGGAAACGACTCCGCACGCATCCTCACCCCGGACGAGGTCGACGATCTCGTGGACGCCATCGCCCGCGTCGTCGCCGTACCGATCAGGCGGCGGCCGTGACCGAGCCTCAGGAGGTCACCGACTCGATCGCTCGGGCGACCCTGGAGTCGGTCCGGGCGTTCAACGCCGCCATCGACCGGCTCGGGCTGCCCGCCATGACGGCGGCGTGTGAGCTCACCCAACTCGACCGCCTTATCCGCAAGTATCCCGAAGCAGCGCGTAAGAGCCTCCAGCTCCACGACCGCGAGAAGCGTCTCCGGCCCGAAGCCCCGAGACGCACCGGAACGACGCGAAGACCTCGACCGTCGAAGTCCGCATGTCCCGACGGACCGCAATATCTATTGCATGGTTGGCCGCTGCCGTTCTCTTCGGCGCGGGATGTTCACCGGCACGCCCTGGTGATCCGGTGCTGCCGGATCACGCCGCAGCCTGCGCGACACGGTCGCCGAAACCCACCCCGCGTCCCAGCCCCAGCGTGACGAAGCTGGCGTGGCGGGCCGAGGAGACCTCGGACGGTGCCGTTCGGATGACGGTCGGCGACGTCGATGCGGCGCCACGGACCCCCGGGGCTCGACGAAGAGCGGACTTCCGCCACCCGTGGAACCCGAACGACTGCGACGACGAACGGATCGTGCGGGTCAAGGGCTGGTGGTGCACCACTACCGTGGACAAGATCCAGGAGTCGGGAGAGATCGTGGTCGGCGGCGGCAAGTCACGCGCCCGAATTCATGGTGCGGGCTTTTCGACCCGATGCTCCGGCCGCCCGCACCGGATGCGCCAGCGGTACGAGATCCAGCGGGACAGCTGGGACGGCATGCGTCCCTACACCTCTTTGCAGGAGACACACTGGACTGCGGATCAGAACCAGACGGGTCAGCCGATCTCCGTGGGGTGTCCACGTGGAAGAGTCGGAACGTACACCTATCGCCTGGCGGTCGCGATCGAACTCGATGATGACCGTCTTCCCATCGGGGGCACAGCCGACGACTCATCGGTCGGAGACTCTCCCGCGACCAGCCCGGTCATCCGCACCAGTTGCGGTACCGGCGACAGCTGACCGCCATCGCACTGTCCGCCGTCCATCTCCGTACCGCCCGAAGTCCCGGACCGGTACACACCGTCGGCCCCAGGGTCAGTGCCGCTCCGCGTGAAGCAGCGCAGGGGCACTGAGCCCACGAGCGGACCGGCGTCCGGAGGAAGGTCACGCTACGGCGCTGGCGCCTTCCGGGAGCAGGGCCAGGAGTTGTTCCGTGTGGCCGGGCAGTTCCGCTTCTGCGAGGCCCGTGATGAGGTCCCTCAGCGACACGCACTGATCGGCCAGAACTCTGCCGTTGGAGAGGAGCCGGGTGGGCACCAGGGCGTCGAGTTCGGCGTCGCTGAGCATCGGTCCGCCGAGTGCGCAGAGGGCGTCCGCCTGGATGCGGATGCGGTCCCGAAGTCCCGCGTTGCCGCCGGTGAGCGTGATGACGCGTTCGATGGTCCAGGCGTCGAGCGCCGTGCGGTTGTCGTACGTCGTGTTCGCTCCCGCAGCGATCGAGGAGACGGCGGCGAGGGTGGCGGCGTTGATGAGGGTGACGTGCGCCAGGATCTGGTCGGCGTTCCATTCGCCGGCCGGCGGGACGGGGCGCGTGTCCGAGTCGGCCACCGTGGCGGCGGCGTCCAGCAGGGCGCGGTAGGCGTCCCGAATCGGGGCGTTGTCCATCATGTCTTCTCTCGTGGTGGATTGCTGTGGCGGCCGCCGTCTCAGGCGTGCGCGCCGGACATCTCCCATGGCGCCTGCGGGAGGACGTCGCCGGTCTCGAGAAGCGACTTGAGGTTCGCCAGCACCGCCGGCCAGCCCTGCGAGATACCGCCGAGCATCTCCAGGTTGGGGAGCTTCTCGTGGGTCACGGTGAGGCGGACGATGTCGTGGTGCGGCTCGACGAGAAAGGTGACGACCGACGGCTCTCGCTCGGCATCGGGGACGTCGTCGAAGGTGATGACCAGGCGCGTCGGGGGCTCGGTTTCAAGCACTCGGCCCACGACGTCGACGGCGCCTGATCCGTCGACGCGTCGGTGCTCCCAGGTCGAGCCCGGCTGCCAGTCCGAGACGTTCGCGTGTCCCCAGTAGCGCGCCGTCAGGTCCGCGTCCGTCAGCGCCTTCCACACCTGCTCCGCGCTCGCGCGGATGTAGGTGACGTAGACGTAGGTCGGCACGGTGGTGGGTGCGTCGGTCATGGCGTACTCCTCTGCTTGGTTCTTGATGGCGCTGATCGCCTGCAGACGGGGCTTGTCGAACTCCGAGATCCAGCGCTCCTCGATCTCGTGGATCGGCGCCGGGTTGAGGTAGTGGAGCCGCTCCCGTCCGCGCCGTACGACGGTCACGAGGTTGGCGCGCTCGAGGATGTCGAGATGCTGTGTCGCCGACTGGCGCGCCATGTTCAGCCGCTCGCACAGCTCACGCAGCGTCTGGCCGTTGTGCTCGCGCAGACGGTCGAGCAGGAGTCGTCGGGTGGGATCGGCCAGCGCTTTGAAGACCGAGTCCATCGCTTCGAGGCTCACGAGACCATTATGCAGGTATTTACCTGCATAATGTCAATGCCGAACTGTCTTCGGCCTGGTCATGGCCTGTGACTCCGTCACCGGTAGACGACCTGGGCCATGCCTGCTGCGAGTTGGTTGCGGCCGGGCCGGCCCGTGTTGTTCCCGGTCATCTGTCTGCGGATCAGCATGGGTGTGTCACCTGGAGAAGGTGGTCGCGGACGAGGGCGACGTGGGGGAGAGGGTGGGCGCCGCTGCGCTGGGCGAGGAAGCCGGTGTTGATGGGGGCGTCCTCGGGGTCGAGGAGGAGCCGGAGCGTACCGTTGGCGAGTTCGGGGCCGCACAGGTAGCGAGGGAGAACGGTGACGCCGAGGCCTGCGACGGCGGCGGCTTTGACCGCTCGGAGGTCGGGGATGACCAGGACGGGCTCGGCGACCAGGCGGGTGTCGAACACGTGTCGCCAGTAGCGGCGAAGAATGGGCAGGTCGTCGGCGTAGGAGATGAGGGGGACGTCGGCGAGGGCGGCGGGGCCGTCGCGGGTGAGGAGATCGTGGTCGATGCGGTCGGTCCAACCGGGGGCGCCGACGAGCACGAAGTCCTCGTCGGCGAGCGGTTCGGAGGTCAGGGCTCGGCCGCGCGGCCGGATCGTGGAGACGACGAGGTCGTAGCGGCCGGCATGAAGGCCAACGAGGAGATCTTCTGACAGGCCGGTGGTGATACGGAGCCGGACGCCCTTCTCCAGCAGCGGGCCGAGGCTGGGAACGACGGCGGCGGCCAGGAACTCCGCGGGCCCGGCCAGAAGCACCGGGGGCTCGGGCACCGCCTTATCGAGGGTGCCACCGCCGGCGATCGCCTCCAGGGCGTCCATCGGTGCGGCGAGCCGGGCGGCCAGGTCGTCGGCCGCGGGGGTGGGTGTCACGCCGCGGGGCAGCCGTTCGAACAGCTGGCGGCCCATGTGATCTTCCAGGGCGCGCAGCTGGGTCGTCACCGTCGGCTGCGAGAGCCCGACGAGCCGGGCTGCGGCGGTCAGGGAACCGGCGCGGTAGACGGCCAGGAAGGTCCGCAGCTGCGCGAGGTCCAACGGCCCATTGGATTTTCTATCGCTCACCTAGAAGAGTCTATTTTGCAGCTGCGAGTACGGGTCTTAGCTTGAGGTAACCGGCGGATCGACGATCTGATCGCAGAACGTTGAGCTGCCGGTTCAACGACTTCCAAGGAGACCCTGATGTCCAAGATTCTTTTCGTGGTGACCGGTGCGACCTATTGGACGCTCAATGACGGCACCCGGCATCCGACCGGTTTTTGGGCCGAGGAGCTCCTGACTCCGTACAAGACGTTCACACAGGCGGGCCATGAGGTCGTCTTCGCCACGCCGGGCGGCGTGGTCCCGGTCGCCGACGCGGGCAGCCTCGCGCCGGAGGTCAACGGTGGCCGCGACGTCGCCCCCGAGTTGGACGGGATCGCCGGTCTTGCGTCGCCGCTGAAGCTGGAGGAGGTCGATCTGGCCGACTACGCGGCGGTGTTCTACCCCGGCGGCCACGGTCCGATGGAGGACTTGACGGTCGATGCCACCTCGGGTCGCCTGCTGGTCGAGGCGTTGGAGTCGGGCAAGCCGCTGGGCGTGGTGTGCCACGCACCGGCCGCGCTGCTGGCCGCCAACCGCGCCGACGGCACCTCGGCCTTCGCCGGCCGGAAGATCACAGCCTTTTCCAATGAGGAGGAACGCCTGGGTGGCCTGGCCGACAAGGCGATCTGGCTGCTGGAGGACCGGCTGAATGCCATCGGCGCGGACGTGCAGGTCGCGGCCCCGTGGACGCCGAACGTGGTCATCGATGGCAACCTTGTCACCGGCCAGAACCCGATGGCGTCCGGCCCGCTCGCCGCCGAACTGCTCAAGCACCTGGGCTGACCGTTCCTGCCGACCGGCTGTCGGCGGTCGTTCCGAAGCTCTCATCGACGGCCTCCTCCAACCCGCCCGGCGGGCTACATCCGCCAATCGTTGTTCACACCCGGAGTACTGCCATGTCTGAAACAAGCCGCGAGATCCGCCTCGCCTCCCGCCCGGTGGGCGAACCGACCTCGGCGAACTTCTCGGTAGCCGACGTCCCGGTCGGCGAACCGGGCCCTGGCCAGGTCCTGGTCCGCAACACCTGGATGTCGGTCGACCCCTACATGCGCGGTCGCATGAGGGACGCCAAGTCCTACGTGCCGCCGTTCCAGATCGGCGAGCCGCTGCAGGGCGCGGCGGTCGGCGAGGTGATCGCCTCCAACGCCGACCAGGTCCCGCTCGGAGCGATCGTGCTGCACTTCCTCGGCTGGCGGGAGTACGCGATCGTCGACGCCGCCGCGGTTCAGGTCCTCGACACCTCGATCGTCCCCGCGCAGGCCTACCTCGGCGCGCTCGGCATGGTCGGCCTGACCGCTTACGCGGGTTTCAAGCGCGTCGCTCCGGTCAAGGAGGGCGATATCGTGTTCATCTCCGGTGCGGCCGGCGCGGTCGGCATCATCGCCGCCCGCGTCGCCAAGTACTTCGGCGCGGCGAAGGTGATCGGCTCCGCTGGAGGCCCGGTCAAGGCCAAGCGGCTGGTGGAGGAGTTCGGCTACGACGCCGCCATCGACTACAAGGCCGGTGACCTGGACGGCCAGCTCGCGCTCGCCGCCCCGGACGGCATCGACGTCTACTTCGACAACGTCGGCGGCGACCACCTACGCGCCGCGATCAATGCGATGAACCCCAACGGCCGCATCGCTCTGTGCGGCGCGATCTCCATCTACAACGCCGCCACTCCGCCGCCCGGCCCGGACAACCTGTTCCAGGCGATCGGCAAGCGGCTCACTCTGCGCGGCTTCATCGTCGGTGACCACCAGGACCTCGCCGCCGAGTACGCCCAGCTCGCAGCCGGATGGCTGAACGACGGTTCGCTCCAGTACGAAGAGACCATCGTCGACGGCATCGACAACACCGTCGAAGCATTCCTCGGCCTGCTCAAGGGCGCCAACACCGGCAAGATGCTCATCCGCCTCCTCAAGGAAGCATGACGTTCAGCCGCCTCACGCTTGGTGAAACAGGTCCTGGAAAGGGCCCGACGCCCGTCGATCTCCCCATCCCGTACGGCCTACAGCAACGCGGCCGTTCGTCGAAAGGCTTGAACCCATGACTCGTCGTCTAGACGGAACCGTCGCCCTGGTCACCGGGGCCTCCAGCGGCATCGGCCACGCCACCGCCCTGGAACTCGCCCGCCAGGGCGCCTCCGTCGCCCTGGCCGGACGGCGCGAGGACCGGCTCACCGACCTCGCCGCGGAAATCTCCCGTGCCGGCGGGCAGGCCCTGGTCGTACCCGCCGACATCACCGACGCCCAAGCCGCCGCACAAGCGGTCGAGCGGACCGTCGAAGGCCTGGGCCGCCTGGACACCCTGGTCAACAACGCCGGCCTCATGCTGCTCGGCCCCGCCCCCGGCGCGGACCTCAACGACTGGCGCCGCATGATCGACATCAACCTCATGGGCCTGATGTACACCACCCACGCAGCCGTCCCCCACCTGGTCAAGGCAGCCGCCGACAAGCCGCGCCAGGTCGCCGACATCGTCAACATCGGCTCACTCGCCGGCCGCGGTGCCCACGCCATGTTCGCCGTGTACTCCGCCACCAAGTTCGGCGTCGGCGCCTTCAGCGAGGCGCTGCGCCAGGAACTCGCACGCCAGCACGTCCGCGTCTCCGTCGTCGAGCCGGGCAGCGTCGACACCGAACTCCGCACCCACAACCCGGACGTCATCCAGCAGCAGATCGACGCCGCCCTCGGCGACATCGAACGGCTCGAGAGCCAGGACATCGCCGACACCGTCGGCTACATCGTCACCCGCCCCCGGCACGTCGCCGTCGCCGAACTCCTCGTACGCCCCACCCAGCAGGTCTAAGCACCACGACCGTGCCGTGGGCCTCCTCGGCCCAGCGCGGAGATCCGGCATGACAGCCCCCAGATCGAACCGGTCGGTACGACCTGGACGATAACAGTTAATCGAACCGAGCGGTACCATCTATGCCATGCCGGTCCCCAAGGGCTCGACCATCGACCCGGCGCGCACCCGCGCCGCCATCCTGGAAGCCGCCACCCCGATGCTGTACGAGCGCGGCCTCGACGGCATCGGCGTCGCCGAGCTGTGCACCCGCCTCGGCGTCTCCAAGGAGACGCTCTACCGGCACTTCGGCACCAAGGACGGGCTCGTACAGGCCATGCTGGAGGCGCGCAGCGAGCGGGTGACCCGGTGGCTGGCCGAGGGCGTCGCGGCCGCCGGGCAGGACCCCGCCGACCAGCTCGCCGCGGTGTTCGACGCGCTCCAGCAGTGGTACGACGACCCGGTCTTCCGCGGCTGCGCGATGCTGAACGCGGCCGCCCAGCACCACGTCGAGGCCGTGCGCGCCATCACCGCGCGACACCTGGACCGCTACCTCGAACTCCTGACCGGCATCGCCGGGCGCGCCGGGGCCGCCGACCCGCACACCCTGGGACGGCAGTTGCTCATGCTCGTCGAAGGAGCGACCGTCGTCGCCGCGTATCACGAGGCGGCCGGCGCGGGCGAGCACGCCCGCCAGGCCGCGCTCGCCCTCCTGTCCGCCGCCACCACCCGAACCGACCCTCGGGACTGATCCCGTCGGATCGGCGCGTCGAGCAGCGGCGGCGGATGCGGGAGTACGGTGCGACTACTCTGCCGACTGGCCGATGTTGACCATCCACGAGACGCCGAACCGGTCGACGCACATGCCGAACTGGTCGCCCCAGGCCTGCTTCTCCAGCGGCATCCTGATCGTCCCGCTCGCGGACAGCTTCTCCCAGTAGCCGCGCAGCCGGTCGGCGTCGTCGCCGCTGAGACTCAGCGAGACGCCCGTCATGGGCTGGTACTCCATCTCGCTGGTGACGTCGGCGCCCATGATCGTGTACCCGGCGTCGGTCTCCAGCATCGCGTGCATGATCCGGTCGGCGTCGGGTGAGTCCGCGGCGCCGAACTCGGCGAAGGTGTTGGACAAGAGGTTGCCGCCGAACACGCCGGCGTAGAACTCCATCGCCTGGCGGGCGTTGCCGTTGAAGCTGAGATATGGGTTCAGCCGAGAGGCCATGATTCCTCCTGGAACTGCGGGCTCCGGACGAGAGCCCGGTCGGCCGAGGCGGCGTGGGTGCGAGCCACCCGGACACGCGCCCGCCCCGAGGGACTCAGGTGACGATGGCCCAGACCTGGACGTCACGATGCTCGCCGTCGAGGTGGAAGGCCTTGCGATGAGTGCCCTCGTGGGTGAAGCCGAGGCGCCGGGCAGCGGCGATGCTCGCCTCGTTACGAGGGTCGCACAACCACTCGACGCGGACCATCCCTCGTACGTCGATCGCCCAGTCGATGAGCACACGGCAGGCACGGTTGACCAGACCCCTGCCGCGTGCCTCCGGGGCGAGCCAGACACCGAGCTCGCAGACGCCCTGGGCGGCGTTGAAGGTGCGGAAGATGACGCCGCCCTGCAGAACGCCCGAGACGTACAGGCCGAAGATGCGAGCGCCGTCGGCGGCCTGACGGTCGGCATAACCCTGCAGGTAGGCGCGGGCCGACTTCTCGTCGACGACGGTGTACGCCCACGGGATCCACGGCTTGAGCGCGGCCCGTACCCGGTCTGCGAATGCGGCGAACTCGGCCGCCTGCCACGGCTCCAACGGACGCAGTTCGGCGTCGTCTCCCAGCGATGTGCTCAGCATCCCGTCATCCCACCGGAATCGCACGTACGACGACAAGTGAGCCGTTCAGGGACGGCTGACCGCGCAGGGCACCGTGGCGTTCATCCCAGGCTCCCGAGCGAAGGTCGCCCCGGAGCCGCTCCACGTACTGCTCGCACAGCTCCGATTCGACGAAGCTCCACGCCGAGCACGCCTGCCGCGCCCCGGGGTCGAGCAGTCGCTCCGGTCGCGCGTAGTACGCCTCGTTGAAACCGTCGGTGCAGTCGGCGGGGATGGGCACCGGCCGCACGGACACCTCACCGCCGAGCGCGTCGGCGATGTCGCCGATCGCCGGATAGCGCCGCGCCTCGGTGTCCAGGACGAGCGGCGCGTATTCGTACAGCCAGAAGTCGCGCACCAGGTCCGGGTCGCAGGTCAGGACGACGACGGGCCCGCGCGCGACGCGCCGCATCTCCCGCAGGCCGGCCTTCAGGTCGCTCCACTGGTGGACGCTGAACGTGGTCATCGCGGCGTCGAAGGCGTCGTCGGCGAACGGCAGGTTCTCGGCCGTGGCGTCGACGGCCGGCGGCAGGTGGGCGGGGCGCTGGGCGCGCATGGACTCCGACGGCTCCACCGCCGTGACCCGCGGCGCCACGGACTCGTACGCGCCGGCGCCCGCACCGACGTTCACCAGGGACCGCACGTCGCCCAGAGCGTCGGCGATGGACCGCGCGATGCGGCCGTCCGGCCGACGGTAGTCGGTGTAGCCGATGCCGATCCGGCCGTAGTCCGCGTCCCCCGCGCTGCCATCCGAGCTGCGCCCGCTCGTGCCCCTCGATGCGTGATCCATGATCGGCAACCTAAACCTTGCCCCCATGGGCAACGTCAAGCGGACCCCCGACGGGATCGGCCGCTCAACCGACGGGATCGGCGTGCAGCCAGCGCAGCACCTCCTGAGCGTGCTGGTCGGGCGGGAAGATCGGGTAGAAGACGTGCTCGATCCGTCCGCCGCGGATGACGAGCGTCAGGCGCTTGTAGAGCCGGGACCCGCCGGCGTGGAAGGTGGGCAGGTCGAACGCGTCGGCGAGCCGGAAGCCGGTGTCGGACAGCATGGCGAATGGCAGGTTGAGCCGGTCGACGACTTCGCGCTGGTAGTCGGTGTCCTGGCTGGACAGCCCGAACACGCTGCTCACCCCGGCCGCCCTCAGTTCGCCGTGGTGGTCGCGGAAACCGCACGCCTCCGGTGTGCAACCGCGGGCCCCGGGAATGGCGTCCCAGCCCTCGGGCAGATCGGTGTCCGGCCTGCCCGTGAGGGGGTAGCAGTAGAGGATCGACCGGCCCGTCCGTCCGAGTTCGGCGAGGTCGATCACGTCGCCGGTCGTGCTCGGCAGCCGTAGCGAGGGGACGGCGAGACCCGGCAGGTGATCCGCCGCGCCGTCGTCCTGTGGCCGCGGCAGGTCCGCCGGAATTCTGGTCCAGTCGTGCATGACAATCCTTTCGTCGGAGGGATCGCTCACCGCGCTGCCGCGGTAGGCGGCCTGTCGCAGGTGGTGGACGAGGAGGTCCCGCCGCGCGGTGAGCGCCTCGATCCGCGCGTTGAGATCCGTGATGGCCTCGCGGTAACCGGCCAGCGCGGCCGGGCAGTCGTCGGCGTGCTCCCGGCCGGATGCCAGACATTCCAGGAACGGCCGGGTCTGTTCGACCCGGAGCCCCAGTTCGCTCAGCGCACGTGCCTCACGGACGAGCCGGACATCGTGCTCGGAGTAGTCCCGGTAGCCGTTGGGCAACCGCTCCGGCGTGATCAACCCCAACGATTCGTAGTACCGGACCGTCTTGGTGGTCACTCCGGCACGCCGGGCGAGCTCTCCGATCCTCACCGCTGCCTACCTGCGAAGACGCTCGTGTCCTCCATGAGGACGAACCTAGACCTTGCCCTGGTGGGCAGGGTCAAGGGATCTCTCTGTCGGCAATGGGTTCAGGTCGGTGTCTTCTGCGTCTGGCGGAAGGTGCCGGGCGTGGTGCCGGTGTGGCGGGTGAAGAACTTGCCGAAGTTGGTGGGGTCGGCGAAGCCGAGGCTGCGGCCGATGTCGGCGATGGGGTTGTCGGTGTAGGCGAGCAGGCGTTTGGCCTCCAGGACGACGCGGGCGTCGATGAGGTGCTTGGCGGGGTGGCCGGTGGCGGCGACGCAGGCGCGGGTGAGGGTTTTGACGGTGTAGCCGAGGCGGGCGGCGTAGTGCTCGGCGGAACGGGTGATGGCGTAGGAGCGTTCGAGTTCGGCCTGGAACCGGTCGAAGAGTTCGTCGGTGGCGGATCCGACGCGATGAACGTCCTCGGTGGGCAGCCGGTCGATCCGCAGGAGCAGGACGGCCAGCAGGTGGCGCAGCAGGGCGACGGACATCGCAGGTATGGGTGCGGAGCGTTCGGCGGCGATCTGGTCGATCGTGGCGGAGATCGCGGTGAGGTCGGGTTCGGCCGCCGGCCGGAAGGGGGAAGCGAGCCAGTCGGACAGGCGCGGCCCCGCACCGCCGAGATCGGGCGGGAAATCGGCGGTGAACAGCACGACCATGCCTTCGAGGTGGCCGGGGAGGTGGAAGCGGTGGGCCTGGCCCGGTCGTATCCACAGCAGGGTGCCGGGCCGGGCGGGGTGGGGAACGAAGTCGATCTCGTGATGGCCGTTGCCGGCGGTGATCAGGATGAGGGTGTGGAAGTCCGCCCGATGCGCTGAGGCCAGCATGTGGGCGGGGATCCGGCCGCTGATGTCGGCCAGCGTCACGACCTCGATCCCCACCGGGCGGCCGTCAGCCGGGCGATACCCGATCTGACGCACACCGACTTGTCGCCGATTGACCATGGACGATCTCCGATTCACCACGCTGACCGTTGTTCTTATTGTCGCAAGCGCAGCACAGGGTCGTAAGTGACCATGCCGTGCGCAATGCCTTGCGCGGCGACGCACTCACCGCGCCACACCCGGCGCCCGACCCGCAGGGAGCACCATGAGCGACCCGGAGACCAACAAGGCCACCGCCAAGGCGTTCTACGACCTGATGTTCAACCAGAACCGACCCGCCGAGGCCATCGACCTGTTCGCGGGCGACGCCTACATCCAGCACAACCCGCACGTCGCCGACGGCAAGCAGGCGTTCATCGAGTACTTCAACCGCATGACCGCCGAATACCCCGGCAAGCACGTCGAGTTCAAACGCGCGTTCGCCGACGGCGACCACGTCATCCTGCACTGCCACCAGACCTGGCCCGACGAGGAGTACGCCGGCATCGACATCTTCCGCTTCGACCCAAACGGAAGGATCGTCGAACACTGGGACGTCCTCCAGATCATCCCGAGCGCCTCCAAGAACGACAACACCATGTTCTGACGGACCGCGGGAATTTGGGTAGCGTCGCGTCCGTGCGGCTTCATGTGGGATGCGCGATGTGGACGCATGCGCCATGGCAGGGGCGTTTCCTGCCCCAGCGGCTGCCTCCCCAGGAGCGGCTGAAGGCGTATGCGTCCTGGTGCAACGCGGTCGAGGGGAACACCACCTTCTACGCCATTCCGGCGAGAGACACGGTGCAGACCTGGGCGGACCAGACCGATCCTGACTTCCGCTTCGTCCTGAAGCTGCCCAGGTCGATCACGCACGAACGCCGCCTCGGCGACGTCGGCGCGGAACTGCGGTCGTTCCTGCACGCGATCGAACCGCTCGGGCCGCGCGCCCATGCCCTGTGGATCCAACTGCCGCCGGCGTTCGCGCCGGCCGACGTCGGAGTGCTGGCGGGC
Organism: Actinoallomurus sp. NPDC050550; assembly: GCF_040655075.1. Classification (NCBI taxonomy): domain Bacteria; kingdom Bacillati; phylum Actinomycetota; class Actinomycetes; order Streptosporangiales; family Thermomonosporaceae; genus Actinoallomurus; species Actinoallomurus sp. NPDC050550. Next base: position 220,248 of record NZ_JBFAJC010000005.1, read on the forward strand.
TTCCTGCGCCGGCTCCCTTCTTCGCACCGGTACGCCGTCGAGGTCCGTCACCCCGCGTTCTTCGAGAACGAGAGCGCCGCGCGGCTCCTGGAGAAGGCGCTCGCCGGCGTCGGCGCGGAGTGGATCCCCTTCGACACGACGACCCTCTTCCAGACCCCGCCGACGAGCGACATGGAACGGGACGCGTGGACGAAGAAACCGCGCGTGCCGCGACGTACGGTCGCCCTCACCGACCGTCCCATCGTCCGGTACATCGGCCGGGACTCCGCCGACCGTACGGTCGAGGGCTGGCGGGGATGGGTCGGCCAGGTCGCCCGGTGGCTGCGCGAAGGGCGTTCGCCGACCGTGTTCATCCACACGCCCGACAACGCCGACGCGTTGTCGCTCGCCCGCCGGTTCCACGAGGACGTACGGGCGCGGCTGCCCGAGGTCGAGCCGCTGCCCGAGCCGATACGGGCACCGGCCGAGCCGCCGACCCTGTTCTGACCGGCGGGCACCGAACTTTCGAATGGCCGGGGGTCGCACTGAGATCGGAATGAGGCGCCCCGGCAACCCCGATCGGCCGAATTCACGAGGCATACTCGGTGAGTGTGGACGTGCTCTTCGATTCCCCGGTCGTACGGGTGCGACAGCCTGGAAAGATTCTGCCTACCCAGGCGAAATACGAGATCTTTGACGACAGGCGCAACCGCCTGGCGTCCGCCACCGAAACCGACAAGCGCACGCGTCTGCAAATACTGAGGGCGACGCTTCCCACCGCGCCGCCGGCGGGCGCCCGGATCCTCACGGTCACGGCGGCCGACGAAGACCCGATCCTGCTCCTGACCCGGCATCCGGACGGGCGGCTCAGCGAGGTGCATCAGCCGGACGGCCGCCTGGTCGGCCGGATCCTCGCGACCGGGACCACCCGCCATTACAGCCTCACCGACGACCGGGAGCAGGTCGTGGCGGAGATCGTCGGGGAGCTGTCGCTCAAGCATTTCAACGTCACCGGGCCCTCAGGTGCGCGGATGGCCCACCTGAGCAAGACCTGGGCCGGGCCGGTCAAGGAATGGCTCACGCCGGCCGACAACTACAAGGTGACGTTCTCCGGCCCCGCACCCGAACCGGCCCGCACGCTGATCGTCATGACGACGATCGTGCTCGATCTGGCACTGTACGAATAGGGTTCCGCGGCGCGTTTTCGGCGGCCTCGCCCGGGAAATGACTCCGATTCACAAGTCACGGAGGGCATGCGGCCTATATAACGGCAGATAGTGATCTTGATCCGCAATTCGACAGATGTGACAACTTAGCGCAAATGGTCGCGTTTGCGACGGGGCGGGCCTACGGTGTGATCGATGCCCGTGACCACTGCGCCAGGAGAGTCTTCATGACCGACGACACTTCCCCGTCGCGGCCGGCTCCGAAGATCGACACGTCCCGGCCGCATTCCGCCCGGATCTGGAACTACTGGCTCGGCGGCAAGGACAACTACCCGGTGGACCGCCAGGTCGGCGACGAGATCGAGCGGCTCCATCCCGGCATCATCACGTACGCGCTGGCCGACCGGGCGTTCCTCGGGCGCGCCGTGCGGTACCTCGCGGAGGAGGCGGGGACCCGCCAGTTCCTCGACATCGGCACCGGCCTGCCCACCGTCGACAACACCCATGAGGTCGCCCAGCGGGTCGCGCCGGAGGCCCGGATCGTGTACGCCGACAACGACCCTCTCGTGCTCGTCCACGCCCAGGCCCTGCTCACGAGCACCCCCGAGGGCAGCACCGACTACGTCGACGCCGACCTGCACGACCCGGACGCGATCGTGACCGCCGCCGCCAAGACCCTGGACTTCGACCGGCCGATCGCGATCATGCTGCTGGGCATCGTCAACTTCATCGCCGACCTCGACGAGGCGTACGCGATCGTACGGCGGCTCATGGAGTCCGCACCGGCCGGCAGCCACCTGGCCATCTCCCACACCACGTACGGCCCGGCGATGGACGCCGCCGTGGAGTACTGGAACCGTTTCGGCACGCCCAAGCTGACCCAGCGCACACCCGAGCAGATCGCGGGGTTCTTCGACGGGATGGACCTGCTGAAGCCGGGTGTCGTGTCCTGCTCGCGATGGCGGCCCGAGGCGAAGCCGTGGGGCGAGCCCGAGGAAGTGGCCCTCTTCTGCGGACTCGCCCGCAAGCGCGCGTAACCGGATGACGCCTCAAGGTCTCCGGCCACGGTAACGTCCCGGCGGCCACGGTGGCGGCGCTCAGGGTCTCCGGGCGGCCGCCACGAACATCGGGACGGCGAGGAGCATCCGGTCCGCCTGGGCGCGTTCGGTCTGCTCGGCGATCCAGGTGTCGGCCTGCTCCCCCGCGACCGAGCCCGTCGCCTTCGCCGCCTCGGCGAGCCCGTCGAGCATCGGCAGCATCGCCGTACCGGTGAACACCGCGGTCCGTACCTCGACGGTGACGTCCGCGAACCCGGCGTCGAGCAGCAGGTTGCGGTAGCGGCGAGCGACGCGCGGAGCGGGGATCGTGGCGGACCTCGCCTGGGCGATGGTCCGGGTGAGCACCGGGTCGGCGGAGTCGATGACGAAGGCGTCCCAGTCCTGGCCGATGAGCACGACGCGCCCGCCCGGCGCGAGCACCCGCCGGGCCTCGGCGGCGGCGCGGTCCGGGTCGTCGAGCTCGTGGTAGACCTTGTCCGCTCGATAACCCGAGAGTTCGCCGTCGCCGAACGGCAGCCCGTAGGCGTCCGCGAGACGGACGTCGGCTCCGGGCCACCGCCTCCGCGCCACCGCCACCATCCGCTCACTGGCGTCGACGCCGACCGCCTTCGCGCCGCGCTCGGTCAGCTCCACGACGGCTCGGCCCGCGCCGCACCCGACGTCGACGACCAGAGCGTCCAGGGTCGGCTGGAGGAGCTCGTACGAGCGGGCCCGCAGGTCGGCGGCGCCGGGCATGGTGTCGGCCGTGTCGAGACGGCGGATGAGGGCGTCGATGTCAGAGTTCGTGGACATGCGCGGCATCCTGCTGCTTCAAGCCGACTTGAAGTCAAGCCGCTCTCACCGGATCAGAGAGATCACCAGGGCCGCGACGGCGGCGGCCACGTACAGGGCGACGGCGGCCGCCACGGCCCTGGACCGGCGTCGCGGTGCCCAGCCGAGAGCGCCGAGCAGCACCGCGAGCGCGGGCAGGACGAGGACCGCGTGCAGGGTGATGCCGTGCACCCACTTCAGCGACCCGGCGGTGTCGTACGCCTCCTGCCGGTGCCCCGACCGGATCAGGACCTCACCCTTGGCGATCATCGCCGCGCCGGTCGCCAAACCGACCATGAGCAGCCCGAAGCCCGCCCGCAGCGCCAGCCGCAGATCCGCCGGGCCGCTCGTCCGGCCCCGGAACGCGACGACCGCCAGGGTGCCGAGCACCGCGATGAGGACCGCGCCGCCGAAGGCGAGGCTCATCGCGATCGCCGTGCTCAGCGGCGTCTCGGTGTTGAAGTGCGAGGGGACGTGCCGCCAGGCCTGCACCGTGATGCCGGCGACCTCCAGCACACAGTCGGCCGCGAAGACGCCGAGGAGCCAGGCCCGTACGCGCGGGCGCAGCGTCAGGTACGACGCGACCCACGTGATCGTGATCAGGGTCAGCCCGAACGACAGGCCGAACGTCGTCGGCTTGCGCCACGACACCGGCCCCTCCCACGGCCCGCCCCGGACCAGGAACACCCCGAAGTGGAAGACGCCCGAAGCGATCAGCAGGGCGCCGATGAGCAGACAGGCGCGCTCGATCCGGCGAAGACCCGCCCACCGGCGGCGGACCCGGTCGGCGTTCTTCGCGCCTCGGACGGTCAGGGCCGTCCTCGCCGTCCGGGCGGTCGATGGAGCTGTCATGATGCCTCCCGTTCGCTCCCCTGAAGGATCGCGGGAGGACCGGCGGCCGGTCATCGGGCGGGAAGATGCAGCGACGCTGCGCCGACCACGGTAGGCCGCCGATGGACCGCCTACTCCCCGGGGAGTACGCCGTGGCGCTTCGCCCGAGCACGGCCTCGTCGGCTTTCCGGGACGTACGAAACGACCCTCTCCTCTCGAAGTCGCCGCGAAGTGACAATGCGGCGCGACCCGACCGCATAGCACTCGTGATCCGCCACGTCAGGGGATCTGGGCCTCGATGTGGGCGAGTTGGGCGGCGAGGATCTCCTCGAACGCGGCGCGGCGGTCTGCTCCGAGGGGGCGGATGTCGCGGGCGAAGTGGGCCAGGGCAGGAAAGCGCTCGGGGTCGGCGCCGAGCACCGCGACCCTGAACTGCTCCATGCCCTGTTCGTACTCCTTGGGGGTGACGGTGCTGATACCGGCCTCGGAGGCGATCAGCGCGGCGATGAGGATCACGATGCGGTGGTAGCGCGCCGGGACCTCCTCGTCGGGCAGGCCCGACGCTCGCAGGGCCTGCAGCACCTCCTCCATGACCAGCCGGGATCCGGTACCGCCGGACCCATAGCGTCCCCATACCGCGGCGAGTTGGGGCTGCTCACCGAAGGCTTCGCGCACGCGCAGGGCCAGGGCGGTGACGCGCTGCTTCCAGTCGCCCTCGGGGCGGTAGCCGTCCATGGCGGCCAGCAGGATCCGGTCGGCGATCGCGCGCAGCAGTTCGGTCTTGTTGCGGAAGTGCCGATAGAGGCTGGAGGAGTCGGTCCCGAGCGCCGCGGCGAGTTTGCGCACGCTGAACGACTCGGCGTCGCCCGCACGCAGCAGTTCCGCCGCCGTGTCCAGGATCTCCTCGGTCGACCATCGCCTTCGGCCCGTCATCTCGCCCCTCTCGTCGAGCCTCAGCCTAACCTATGCACTTGCCTATGCACTCAGTGCGTGCATAATGAGCTACAGGCCGATGCCGCCCAGGCTGAGATCCTCCAGTTCCTCAGCGCGGCCCTGGCAAAGTGACGGAGGAACGATGCACCCCACCTCGGCGCGATGCGTACAGATCGCATGGATGGGGCAGCTCGGGTGGCAGGAAGCCGCGGATGGCCACATGCACACCCCGAGGCGTCCTGGATCTGCCGATCCCCCGCGCGGGTCAGCTGCCGGTCGCGTCGGCGGGGCCGGCCCAGATGCCGCGGACGTGCCGCAGGTGGTGGCGCATCAGCGTCTCGGCACCGCCGGCGTCGCCGCGTGCGATGACGTCGAGCAGGCTCAGGTGCTCGCGCGCCGAGGGCAGCAGCTCGCCGCGCTCGGCGAGCTTCGGCACGCCGTACAGCCGGGAGCGGTGGCGCAGCTCCCGTACGACCTCGACGAGCTGTGCGTTGCCGGCCAGGGCGAGCAGCTCCAGGTGGAAGGTCTGGTCGGCCTCGATGTAGGCGAGGATGTCGCGGCGTTCGGCGGCGTCGACGATGGCCTCGGCGAGCGGCCGCAGCTTCTCGACCCCGGCGGGGGACGCGGCGACCCGGCCCACGGTCGGCACTTCGATCATCGCGCGGATCTCGGTGATGTCGTCGAGGTCGCGGTCGGACAGCTCGGTGACCCGGAAGCCCTTGTTCCGGACCACGGTGACCAGGCCCTCCTTGACCAGGTCGAGCATCGCCTCGCGGACCGGGGTCGGTGAGACTCCGAACCGCTCGGCCAGCGCCGGCGCGGAGTACACGACGCCCGGCCGCATCTCCCCCGCCACGAGCGAGGCACGCAACGCCTGCGCGATCTGCTCGCGGACGTTCTGCCGCGCCCCTAGCTGCGGCAGGTTCAGCTCCCTCATGCCGCGTCCTTCCTATGACCGCCCCGGCGACGAGACGATCCTCCCAGGTCCGTACCGGTGCGGATGCACGGCCTCCGACGTTCGCACCACCACGTATGCCTCTACGAGCGGCACCCGCTCGCCGGTTCCCGGCCGCACCCGCTCACCACCACCGGGCCGCACCCGCTCGTCACCGCCAAGCCACACCTCACCACCGCCCGGCCACACCCGCTCGTCACCGCCAGCCCACACCTCACCACCGCACGACGGCACCCGCTCACCTCCGCGGAGTCGCGGCCGGCTCGGGCGAGCCGGCCGCGACTCCGCGGCGCGCGGGGAGGGACTCACGTGACGCCGCCGAGGTAGGCCTCGACCACGCGCGAGTCGGCGGCCAGGTCGGCCGCAGGCCCGTCGAGGACGCAGCGGCCGTTCTCGATCACATAACCGCGATGGGCGATCTTCAGTGCGGCCTTGGCGTTCTGCTCGACGAGCAGCACCGACGTGCCGGCCTCGTTGATGTCGCGGATGACGTCCATCACCGCCGCGACGATCAGCGGTGCCAGCCCCATCGACGGCTCGTCGAGCATGAGCAGCCGGGGGCCGGCGACGAGCGCGCGGCCGATGGCGAGCATCTGCTGCTCGCCGCCGGACAGGGTGCCGCCGTGCTGGTCGCGCCGCTCGGCCAGTTTGGGCAGCAGGGCGTACGACCGGTCGACGCGACTGGCCAATTCCTTGGCGTCGCGCACGAGGTAGCCGCCGAGCAGCAGGTTCTCGTGCACGGTCAGGGTGCTGAAGATCCGGCGGCCCTCCGGGACGTGCACCAGACCCCGGCCGACGATCTTGGGCGCGGATTCGCGGGTGATGTCCGCGCCCTCGTACGCGATCCGCCCGGCGCCCGGCCGGACGAGGCCGGAGACGGCCGACAGCGTCGTCGTCTTGCCGGCGCCGTTGTTGCCCAGCAGTGCGACGATCTCGCCCTCGCCTACCGTGAGCGACAGCCCGCGCAGGGCCTGGACCCCGCCGTAGCTCACCTCCAGGTCACTCACCTCGAGCACCGCCGACCTCCTCTCTCGCCGCTTCGACCTCCGCCTCGTCGGCGTCCCGGCCGAGGTACGCCTCGATCACCGCCGGATCGCCCCGGACCTCCGCGGGCGGCCCGTCGGCGATCTCCTTGCCGAAGTTGAGCACGACCACCCGGTCGGAGACCTCCATGACCAGGCCCATGTCGTGCTCGATCAGCGCGATCGCGATACCGAGTTCGCGGATCCGCCGGATCAGGTCGAGCAGTTCGGCCTTCTCGCCGTGGTTCAGGCCGGCGGCGGGCTCGTCGAGCAGCAGCAGCTTCGGGCGCCGGGCCAGCGCGCGGGCGATCTCGACCCGGCGCTGCTCACCGTACGGCAGGTTCCGGACGAGGCCGGCCCGGTCGCCGCGCAGCGAAACGAAGTCGAGCCACTTGTTCGCCTCCTCGGTGCCCTCCCGCTCGCTCCGGCGGTACCGGGGCGTGTGCAGCAGCGCGTCCACGACCCGCTGCCGCAGCCACAGGTGTGTGCCGGCGCGTACGTTGTCCAGCACGGACATCTCGCCGAACACCCGCAGGTTCTGGAACGTCCGCGAGACGCCCTTTCCGGCGATCAGCGACGGCCGCCGCCCGGTGACGTCCGCGCCGTCGATCCGGATGCGGCCCGCCGTGGGCTTGTAGAACCCGGTGACGCAGTTGAACGCCGACGTCTTGCCCGCGCCGTTCGGGCCGATCACCGAGACGATCTCGCCCGCGCCGACCTGGAAACTGAGCCCGTCCACGGCGAGCACGCCGCCGAAGGACAGCCGCAGGTCCTCGACTTCCAGCATCACCGCTCCCTCGATCGATGGGGCCACAGGCCCTGCGGCCGGGCGATCATAACGATGATCAGCAGGACGCCGAAGGCGAAGAACCGGTAGTCGGCCAGGCCGCGCAGCACCTCCGGCAGGATGCTGATCACGACCGCGCCGAGTACCACGCCGGGCGTCGAGCCCATGCCGCCGAGCACGACCGCCATCAGCACGAGCGCCGACTGCAGGAACGTGAAGCTCGCCGGGGAGATCGCCGACAGCTGCGCGGCGAACAGGACGCCGGCCAGGCCGCCCCAGACCGCGCCCGCGATGTAGGCGGCGAGCTTCACCTTGTAGGTGTTGATGCCCATCGCCTCGGCGGCGTCCTCGTCCTCGCGGACGAACCGCCAGGCCCGGCCGATGCGGGACCGGCCGAGCCGAGCGGCGAGCAGCACCGCCACGGCGACGATGACCAGCACGGCATAGTAGAAGACCACCGGGTCGGACGTCGCGTCGCCGAACAGGCCGGGGATGCCGTAGATGCCGGACGGGCCGCCGGTGATGCTCAGGTTGTTGGCGGTGATCCGGATGATCTCCCCGAAGCCGAGCGTCACGATCGCCAGGTAGTCGCTGCGCAGCCGCAGCGTAGGCCCGCCGATGATGACGCCCGCGAGCACCGTCACGACGATCACCGCCGGGACGGTCGCCAGCAGCGGCAGCTTCAGCTCGGTGGACAGCACACCGCTGGTGTAGGCGCCGACCGCGAAGAACGCGGCGTACCCGAGGTCCAGCAGGCCGCAGTAGCCGACGACGATGTTCAGCCCGACCGCGAGCATGACGAACACGACCGCGCTGGTCATCACGTCCATCGCGTACGGCGTGGCGATGATGAACGGCGCGAGCAGCCCGAGCGCCAGGCCCGCCCAGCCGAGGTGGCGGCTCTCCAGGAACCGCGTGACGAACGTCGGACCCCGGCCCTTCACCGGCTTGACCGGCGGGTCCTGCACGGTGGCGCCGTTACCCGCGCCCACACCGGCTCCGTTGCCCGCGCTCACACCCGTTCCCTCGCCCGCGCTCATACGCGCTCCGTCACGCGTTCGCCGAGCAGGCCGGTGGGCCGCACGGTCAGGAACAGGATCAGGAAGCCGAACGCGAAGACGTCGCGCCACTGCCCGCCGACGAAGTGGGTGCCGAACGACTCCAGCAGGCCGAGCAGGAGGCCGCCGAGCATCGTGCCCGGGATGTTGCCGATGCCGCCGATGACGGCCGCGGTGAACGCCTTGAGCCCGATGATGAAGCCCATCAGGAAGTCGATCTTGCCGTAGTAGCCGCCGGCCATGACGCCCGCCGCCCCGGCGAGCGCCGAGCCGATGAAGAACGTCCGCGAGATGACCTTGTCGACGTCGATGCCCATGAGCAGGCACGCCTTCGGGTCGAGGGCGATCGCCCGCATGGCGCGGCCCTGGCGGGTCCGGGTGATCAGGACGTTCAGCGCGACCATGAGGACGACGGAGACCGCCATCAGTGCGATCTGCTGCCAGGTGACACGCGCGCCCAGGACGTTCAGCGAGGTGCCGTCCAGCCGGACCGGATAGACCTTGGGGTTCGGGCCGGCGACGATGCGGGTGCCGTACTCCAGCGCGAACGACGCGCCGACCGCGGTGATCAGCAGGGACAGCCGGGGCGCGCCGCGCAGCGGGCGGTAGGCGATCCGCTCGATGACGACACCGGACAGGCCGGTCGCCACCATCGTGAGGATCAGCACGACGAACAGGGCGACGAGCGAGGAGGACTTCACCAGCCCGCCCATCGCCCCGAGCATCGCGAACCCGCCGAACGCGCCGAGCATGTACAGGTCGCCGTGGGCGAAGTTGAGCAGCTTGATGATGCCGTACACCATGCTGTAGCCCAGCGCGACCAGAGCGTAGAACGAGCCGACGAACAGGCCGTTCCAGATCAGCTGTGACATTGACGCGGGCCTACTTCAGCGCGTCCTGGAGAACGAACTTACCGTTCTTGACGACGAGGATCACGAAGCCGCCGCTGGACAGGGTGTGCCGCGGGGTGAACTTCAGCGGGCCGGAGAACAGCTGCAGCCCGTCGATGCCCTCCAGCGCCGTCACCAGCTTGTCGCCGTCGATGCTGCCGGCCTTCTTGATGGCCTCGGCCGCGACGCGCACCGCGTCGTAGGACTGGGTGGAGTACGGTCCGGGCTCGGCGCCGAACTTCTGCTTGTAGCTGCTGATCCAGTTCTCCGCGCCCTGGATGGTGTCCGGGGTCTGGGTCATCGTGGCGTACGCGCCCTCGGCGGCCGTCCCGCCGGCGATCTTGACGAGCTTGGCGTCCACCGCGCCGTCGCCGACCATGAACTTGCCCTTGTACCCGGCCTGCCGCAGCTGGCGGAGGATCAGGCCGCCCTCCTGGTAGTAGCCGGTCCAGTAGATGAAGTCCGGGTTCGAGTGCAGCACGTTGGTGATGTTCGCGGAGTAGTCGGACTCACCGGGCGTGACCGCCTCCAGCGTCGCCTTGTCCGGGCCGCCGGGCTTGTCGAGCTCGGCGGCGGTGCGCACCGCGATGTCCTTGGAGTACGAGGTGTTGTCGTGCATGAGCGCGACCTTCTTGGCGCCGCTCTTGGTCAGCCACGCCATCGCGGCGGCGGCCTGCTGGTCGCCGGTGCCGTTGACGAAGAACACGTGCTTCAGCTTCTGGTCGACCAGCTCGGTGGAGTTCGCCGCCGGGATGATCATGGGGATCTTGCGGCGGTCGAAGACCGGCAGCGTGGGCAGGGTCGCGCCCGAACAGTAGCCGCCGACCGAGACCGCGACGTTCGCGGCGACCAGCTTGTTCGCGGCGGCGACCGCGGTCTTCGGGTCGCACGCGTCGTCCTCGGCGCGCAGCTGCAGCTTGCGGCCGATCACGCCACCCTTCGCGTTGATCTCGTCGATCGCCATCTGGGCGCCGTTCTTCATGTACGGGCCGATGTCGGCGCTGCTGCCGGACAGGGGGATGTCCATCCCGAGCAGGATGGGGCCCTTGTCCTTCTTACTGTCACCGCCGAGCACACCCTGGCCGCAGGCCGAAACGGCGAGAGCGGTCGCCGCCAGCGCGACGCCGAGAGTTGCTTTTCTCATGGGGATCTCCGAATAGCGACGGGGTAGGGAGAGATGGCGGCGCGGCCGGATGGCCGCGCCGCGTCGGGGACGGTCGGTGTCAGGAGCGGGGGGTCACAGGAGGAACCCCTCGGGGAATGGGTCGTCGGGGTCGAGGAAGTACTGCGCGGTGCCGGTCACCCAGGCCCGGCCGGTGATCGTCGGCACGATCGCGGCCCGCGAGCCGGCGACGGTCGTCTCCTCGGCGATCCGGCCGATGAACCGGCTGCCGATGAACGACTCGTTGACGAAGTCCTGGCCGGGTGCCAGCTCGCCGCGCGCGTGCAGCTGAGCGAGCCGGGCCGAGGTGCCCGTGCCGCACGGCGAGCGATCGAACCAGCCGGGGTGGATCGCCATCGCGTGCCGGGAGTGCTTCGCGTCCGAGCCCGGCGCGACGAACTGCACGTGGTGGCAGCCGGCGATGTCGGGGTTCTCCGGGTGCACCGGCCGACGCTGCTCGTTGATCGCGTCCATCATCGCCAGTCCGGCGGTGAGGATGTCGTTCTTGCGGGCCCGCTCGAACGGCAGCCCGACCCGCTCGATCGGCAGGATCGCGTAGAAGTTGCCGCCGTAGGCCATGTCGTACGTGACGGGACCGATCCCCGGCACCTCGACGGTCTGGTCCAGGGCGTCGGCGAACGACGGGACGTTCTGGATCGTCACGCTCTTCGCCGCGCCGTCGCGCACCGCGACCTCGGCGACGACGAGCCCGGCGGGCGTGTCGAGCCGGATCGTCGTGACCGGCTCGGTGACCGGCACCATCCCGGTCTCCACCAGCACGGTGGCGACGCCGATCGTGCCGTGCCCGCACATCGGCAGGCAGCCGGAGACCTCGATGAACAGCACGCCGTAGTCGGCGTCCGGCCGCGTCGGCGGCTGCAGGATCGCGCCGCTCATCGACGCGTGCCCGCGCGGCTCGTACATCAGCAGCGTGCGGATGTGGTCGAGGTGCTCCATGAAGTGCGCGCGCCGCTCGAACATCGTCGCACCCGGGATGACGCCGACCCCGCCCGTGATGACGCGGGTCGGCATCCCCTCGGTGTGCGAGTCCACGGCGTGGAACACGTGCTTGCTACGCATTGGTCTCCAGGTGCGCGGCGGCCTCCGTGGCGGCCCGCACGATCGCGGCATGCTCCTCGGTCAGCGGCAGGCGGGGCGGGCGGCACGGCCCGCCGTACCCGCCCATGACGTCCATGGACAGCTTGATGGCCTGCACGAACTCGGTCCGGGAGTCCCAGCGCAGCAGCGGGTGCAGCGCGCGGTAGAGCGGCAGCGCCCGGTCCAGGTCGCCGGCGACCGCCGCCCGGTACAGCGCGACGCTCGCCTTCGGCAGGGCGTTCGGGTACCCGGCGATCCAGCCCTTGGCGCCGGCGATGGCCAGCTCCAGCAGCACGTCGTCCGCGCCGATCAGCAGGTCGAGCTCGGGCGCGAGCTCGGCGAGCCGGTAGGCGCGGCGCACGTCGCCGCTGAACTCCTTGACCGCGACGATGTGCCCGGCCTCGTGCAGCCCGGCCAGCATCTCCGGGGTCAGGTCCACCTTGGTGTCGTACGGGTTGTTGTACGCGACGATCGGCAGGCCGGCCTTGGCCACGTCGGCGTAGTGCTCCTCGACGATCCGGTCGTCGGCGCGGTAGGCGTTCGGCGGGAGCAGCAGGGCCGCGCCCGCGCCCGCCTCGGCGGCCTGCTCGGCCCAGCGCCGCGACTCGGCCGAGCCGTACGCCGCGACGCCCGGGACGACCCGGTCCCCGCCGACCGCCTCCACGGCGGTCCGTACGACCCGCTCCCGCTCGTCGTCGGTAAGGTTCTGGTACTCACCGAGCGAGCCGTTGGGGCACACGCCGTCGCAACCGGCGTCGACGAGCGCGCGGACGTGCTCGGCGTACCGGTCGAAGTCGACCGACAGGTCCTCTCGCAGCGGCAGCGCGGTGGCGACCAGGATGCCATGCCAGGGCTTACGGTGGGCGATCATGCGGTTCTCCCTGATGAGATGTGACATTTCACGTTGTGCTGAGCGTGGCCGTCAAGATGTCCCCGGACTCGTGATACGTCCGTTATGCCGGGTTAATCGGATGGTTCCCGCGCGGCGCCGGGCGGCACCCTCAGGACTGGCGGTCCGTGACGTCGCCGGGCCGTACGGGCGGATCCTCCGCAGCGTCGCGGGGAGACACGGACTCCTCCCCCGCGAGATCGCGCGGGCGTACCGGCGGATCCTCCGCAGCGCCGTGCGGAGACGCGGACCGATCGTCGGCGAGGTCGCGGAGGCGTACGGGCTGGGCGATCGGCCGTCGCGCCGCGGCGAGCAGATCGTCCGGGCCCGGCGACCGGCCGCAGGCCGTGGCGGCGAGCCAGGAGGTCGCGTAGCCGCAGACCCGGCCCTGGCACCACCCCATGCCCGCGCGGCTGAGCAGCTTGGCCGACCGCGGATCGGTGGCCCCCAGCCCGGCCGCTTCGGCGAGCCGCCCGCAGGTCACCTCCTCGCAGCGGCAGACGAGCGTGTCGTCGTCCAGGCGGCCCATCCATCCCGGGCGGACCGGGTACGCCTCGTGCATGGCCTCGGCGAACGCCCGCAGCCGCCGCCGTTTCGCCAGCAGGCGGCTCACGTGGGCCGGGTCCGGCGCGACCCCGCCCGCCGCCTCGGCGACCCCGAGCCCGGCCAGTTCTCCCTCGACGAGCGACAGCTGCGCGCCGCCGACCCCGGTGGTCTCCCCTGCCGCGTACACGCCGGGCACGCTCGTGCGCTGGGCGACGTCGACCTCGACCACCGGGCTGCCGTCGGCGTCCATGCGGGTGGCGCAGCCGAGCTGCAGTGGGATCTCCAGCTGCGGGGTGAAGCCGTAGCCGACCGCGACCGTGTCGCAGGCGATGACCCGCTCGTCCACCGGAGCCCAGTCCCGGTCGAGCCGGGCGACGGTGACCGCCTCGACCCGACCGTCCCCGTGCGCCGCGACCACGGCGTGCCCGGTGCGGTACGGGATCCGGTGCCGCGCCAGCGCGGCCGCGTAGCCCGCGCCCTCCCATGCCTTGCCCGGATTCCGGGCGAGGTGACGGGCGAAGCCGTACGGCCGGTTGCTCTCGAAGACGCCCACGACCGTGGCGCCCGCCCCGGCCAGGCCGGTCGCGACGGGGAACAGGAACGGCCCGGTGCCCGCCACGACGATCCGCTCGCCCGCCGTGACGCGGTCGCCCTTGAGCAGGGCCTGCGCACCGCCCGCGGTGAGGACGCCCGGCAGGTCCCAGCCGGGGAACGGCAGCGAACGGTCGTACGCTCCGGTGGCGACGATCACCGATCGCGCGTCGATCCGTACCGGCCGCTCGTCGCGGTCCCCCGCGAGGGCGTGCACGGTGAAGCCGTCCTCGACGTGCCAGACCCGGTGGCTCGGCAGGTAGGTCAGCCGGTCGAGCGCGTCGCGCAACCGGACGAACGCGTCCCAGCCGTGGTGGAGGCCGCCCGTCTCGGCCGCGTGGTGCCGGTAGTACTGCCCGCCGGGGCGCCGCCCGGCGTCGACGAGCGCGACGTCCAGCCCGGCCGTCGCCGCCGTCACCGCCGCGGCCAGGCCCGCCGGGCCAGCCCCGATCACCACGACGTCACGCATCGGGACCACCGCCCTCGACGACGTCGCCGGACCGCGCCTCGACCATGCAGGCTCGAAGGGACCGACGGCCGTTGACGGTGATCAGGCAGTCGAAGCACACGCCGATCCCGCAGAACAGCCCGCGCGGCCGCTCGTCGAACCGCGTCGTCCGCCAGGACCGGATCCCGGCGGCGGTCAGGGCTGCGCCGATGCTCTGGCCCGGCTCGAACGGCACGGACCGTCCCTCGAAGAGGATCTCACTCATGAGGCCTCCTTCCTCGCCCAACCAACCTGTTCTTCCCGACCAACCGCCCCCGACCGACCTCCCGGGCTAGCCCGACCAACCTGTTCTTCCCGACCAACCGGCCCCGGCCGGCCTCCCGGCGTCGGAGGAGTGGCCAGGCACGCTGTGCTTTCGATTCGCTCGCTCCGCTCACTCATGCGTGCTCCGGAAAACGGTCGGGGCGGAACGGTCCCAGGTCGAGGTCGGGCCGCGCGCCGGTCAGGGACTGGGCGATCAGGTGACCGGTCGCCGCGGCCAGGCCGATTCCGGCGCCCTCGTGGCCACAGGCATGTATGAGGCCCTCGGCGCGCGGGTCCGGTCCGATGACCGGCAGGTGGTCGGGGCAGTACGGCCGGAACCCGCAGTAGGCGCGGATGGCCGCGACGTCTCCGAGCACCGGGAACAGCCGGATCGCCTGGCGGGCGAGCCGCCGCAGGGCCGGCAGCGACAGCGTCCGGTCGAACCCCACGCGTTCGCGGCTGGCGCCGATCAGGATCGTGCCGGACGGGGTGCCCTCGACGACCGCGGACGACTCGAGTCCCTCGTCGTCGCTGGCGACGTTCGCGACGTACTCGGCCGCGTACACCTTGTGCCGGATCAGCGGCGGCAGCGGCTCGGTGACGAGGATGAACCCCCGGCGCGGCAGGATCGGCACGTGCGCCCCGGCGAGGGCGGCCACCTCCCCGCCCCACGTCCCGGCCGCGTTCACGACCGCCCCGGCGGCGAGATCCCCGCGGTCCGTGCGCACCCCGGTGACCCGGTCGCCGTCTCGCAGCATCCCGGTCACGGTGACGCCCGTACGGACCTCGGCCTTCGACGCGCGCAGCAGGTGCGCGGCGGCCAGCATCGGCTGGACCTGCGTGTCCTGCGGATAGAACATGCCGCCGGCCAGGTCCGGGGCCAGCTGCGGCTCGTAGCCGGGAAGGTCGGCGGCCGGCACGGAGTCCACGTCGACACCCGCAGCCCGCTGGCGCACCGCCAGCTCCGCCAACCCGGCGACGCCCTTCTCGGTCTCCGCGACCACGAGCCCGCCTTTGGCCTCGTACTCGAAGGCCGCGCCGAGCCCGTCCCGGGCGGCCAGCTCCGCCCACAGCGCCGAGGAGAGCAGCGCGAGATCGAGCTCCGGGCCCGGCTCCTTGTCGGAGACGAGGAGGTTGCCCTCGCCCGCGCCGGTGGTGCCGCCGGCCACCGCGCCGCGCTCGACGACGGTCACGCTCAGCCCGGCCCGCGCGGCGTAGTACGCACAGGCGGCGCCGACGACGCCGCCGCCTACGATCACCACGTCAGTGCTGCTCACGGGCAGTAAAATGTCACATTGTTCGTGAACGCACAAGAGTCCGCGGACACGACTCACGGGAGAAGGCCGGACACCTCTCCCCTACGGTCCGTCATCGTGGAAGACCTCCTCCAACGGCGCCCACCACTCTCCTTCGGCCGCAGACTCGACCGGCTCCTGGCACGGATCGGTCAGCTGCCACCACCGCCGCGTGGTCTCGTCCTCGGCGAGCCGCGCGAGGTCCGCGGCCAGGTCTTCGCCGTCGTACTCGTAGTAACTGAACAGCAGTCCATCCCGGAGGAAGATCGAGTAGTTGCCGATATGGGCACGGTGCAGTGCGGCCAGCACGTCCGGCCACACGGCCGCGTGCAGCGCCCGGTACTCCTCTTCCTTCTCCGGCCGCAGCCGGATGACGGTGGCCACTCGCCTCATCGGCGCTCCTCGCTCTCGTGGGGTGACATCTGTCGTCCAGACGGTCGTACTGCGGCGCGCCCGTTCGGCCGGCCGGCGGTTCTCGTCGCGCGGATCCACCTGGGCGACCGGCTCAGAAGTCCGTCAGGCCGCGTGGTGCACGAGGCGACCGAGCGGCACCAGCAGCACCATGAGGATGACGACGTCGAACACCATCGCCGACATGTGGGCGCGGATCCAGTACCGCCGGCTACCGGCACCACGCAGCAGCCGGAATGAGGACCGGTGCACGGAGTAGCTCTTGATCGAGCAGAGCGCCAGTCCGAGGATCGCCCCGACGGTCGCGTAGGTCCCGACCGCGTCGGTGACCTTCATGCCGGTCGGGAGCGGATCCCGGGCGACGGACAGGAACCCCAGCAACGTCGCCCACAGTGCGGTGACCCCGGTCCGGGCCAGCGCCACTTCCAGCAGTTCGCCGGCGGTCGCGTCGTCGCGGAAGCGCTCCCCGAGGCTCATGGCGCGCAGCTCCGCGACGACCAGGGCCCGCGCGAAGACCCAGACCGCGACGCCGCCGAACAGGGTCGTCGCGTCGGCCAGCCACCACGGCGGGTCGGATTCGACCCAGACCCGCTCGGCATCGGGCCAGGCCAAGAGGAACAGGCTGAGCGCCGCGACGAGGACGATGTACGGCGCTCGGCGCGCATCGCCGTCGGCGGCCGGGGCACCGGCGTCCGGGGTCGGGCGGCCGGGCTTCGGCCTGTCCGCGGCCTTCGGAGCGGTGGCGGTCGAGGTGGCGCCGCCCGGTCCTGCACGGCGGCGCCGTCGCGACCGTCCCCCCACGGACATCCCCTCCCGAACTCCTCCAAGCCGGGGACCAACCTATCGGGATCATGCCCGTCACGAACGGGATCGAGCCGCGACGGGGTCCTCCGCCGCGCGGAGGACCCCACCGCGAAGTCACGCTAGGCGCGGGAGGCCCTGTAGTTCCGGAACAGCAGGTGGGTGTCGATGATGTCGGAGGACGCGCTCTTGATCGACCGGTAGATCCCCCACTTGGGCCGGACGTAGTCGCCCTGGTCGGGGATGTTGACGTTGGACAGGCTGCCGTCGGCCACGACGGGCGCGCCGGAGCCGGTACCGTTGCGGGCCACGAACCGGGCCTTACCCTTCGAGCCGATCGTGAACGTCCACTCGATGGTGATCCACTTGTCGCGCAGCGGGGACAGGTCGGTCGCGGCGATGTCCGGCGCTCCCGACGTGCTGTACGCGCGGGCCCGGAACTTCTCGGTGCTGCCGCTTCGGCTCAGGTCCAGCGTGATCCAGGGCCCGCCGTTCGTGGCCGGCGTCTTGAGCTGGAAGATGTGCGTGAACTTGCTGGTGCCGTGCAGTGTGGACGGCATGTACATCTCGTACGAGATGGTCCAGGTCTCGCCGTTCTTCATCTTGAGGGCCTTGCCGTTGGACACCATGCCCTTGGACTCGGTCCGCTGCCGGTCGTTGTCGCCGGTGCTGTCCAGATCGTCCTTGTAGATGTCGAACCGGTAGTGGTCTCCCTCGACGTAGACGTACTTGCGGCCCGGGTGCTTGCCGGCGCGGTCGGCCTCGATGCCCTCGAACGCGTTCAGACCGTCAGTGGCCGGGTTCGGCGACCAGAGCACCTGCGCGGCGGCCGCCTTGGCGCCGAGCGCCTGGCTGTCGGCCGTCAGGCCACCGGCCGAGGCCGAGGCGCATCCGGTGAGCGCGATCGGCGCGGCCATGGCGGCGACGGCGAGCGAGCCGAGCACGCGCCGGCGTTGGTTCCGGAGAGATGCTGAGCGATCGGTCACGGAGACTCCTTCGCTGGTGCGCGAGGCGGGTGAGGTACGCCGCCACGCGACGGGGCGGGGGACCCCGAGCCGCGCGGTGAACGGCCGACTCAGGGCGTGTGCGCCCATGCAATCATCGGAGGAGTCTTCTATCAACAAGGTTTCCTAAAAAAGGACGATCACTCGCGCGAACTCTCCCACGAACGATGGATGCGCACGCTAGATCGCAGTAGATGCTCCGTTCCGTGACGCTTGCGACCGGGCACGAGGACCGTATCGTCGCCTAGGAGAATGCGTTGTCGAAAAACGATACATCGGATGTTTACGGCCACTACCTTTACAATGTAGATCAATATCACTTAGGGCATTCAGTCGATCACTCTTCGCTGTTATTCTGATCCGGTGACCTCCGAACCCCCCTCGGGCCGACACGCACCCGGCGACTTCGACCTCACCCATGACATCGCCGGCGAGCCGTCGTCGGCCCTGGTCGAGCAATGGCGGCGAAGCGGCGGGACCGCCGCTGACGCGCGGCGCCTCCTGAGCGGGTACGCGATCGAGGGCTACAGCGTCGTGTCGGACTCGGCGGGGCTGACCCGGCTCAGCGAGCGGCTGACGCTCCTCGAGGTGCTCGCGCTCATCGACCGCCCCAAGCGGATCCTGCACGCGTACGGCAGGGCCGTCGGCGGCCGGGCGGTCGGGGTGTGGGCCGCCGACAACGGCCAGATGTTCCATCCGGCCGAGACCGGTGCCGCGACGGTGCTGTCCGCCCTGCTGACCGTCCAGGACGAGATCCGGCGCCACTGCCAGGTCCGGATCGGCATCGGCGCCCATCACGGGACCTTCAGCGCGCTGTCCGGCGGCCTGTACGGCGCGGCGGCCGACGCGATCGAGGACCTCGCGGAGAACCACGTCGACGGCGGCGAGATCGCCGTGACGGAGGCGGTCGCCGATCGGCTCCCGGCCGGGCACCCCTTCGTCCTGCGGCGTAAGGACGCGCCGGCCCATCCGCTCGGCGCTGTCCATCAGGTGCTCGACGGACCGCGCCTGGACGACGTGCGGCCGGCGGATCGCGAGCGATACCCCATCCCCTACTCCCCCGACCTGCACGCCGACCTGCTCCGGCTGGAGAAGCGCCCCGGAGACGCCGCGCTCCTGGCGGAGCTCACCGCCCGCCACCTCCGCGAGGGGACGATCGTCCTGGCCGAGCGCGGCGGCGTCCCGGCGGAGACGCCCGACGTCGCGCTGCTGCGCGGGCTGTCCCGGTCCGCGCTGATGAAGGAGACGGGCCTGCGGCTGCTGCCCCCGCGCGGCGCCATCGAGATCAAGGTCGCCGGCCCGCTGGCGATCTATCTCTTCGACGAGCCGCAGCCGGCGGTGTGCTTCGCGCTGCGGCTACGCGCCACCCTGGCCGACCACGACATCGTCTCCCGGATCGGCGTGGACACCGGGCCGGTACTGACCGGAGAGACTCCCGGCGGCGGCCGGGACATCGCCGGCGCGCCGATCAACGTCGCGTCGAAGATGGCCCAGGACCTCGGCCGGCCCGGCCACGTCTACCTCAGCGACGCCCTGCGCGAGCACACCGGCCTGGCGTCCTTCGTCCCAATCGAGAAGGTCGTCTCGGGAGTGCGCATCCGCTTCTTCGAGGGATGAGCCACGGCTCAGCGCAGGTGGCGGGCGAGGAAGTCCTCGGCGCGACGCCAGGCGCGGGCGGCCGGCTCGGCGTCGTAGAACATCGGCGCCTTACGGTTGTGGAAGGCGTGCCCCGCCTGCTCCTCGACGTGGATCTCGACGTCGGGCCGGTCCGCGACGGCGGACTCGATCCGGGCGACCTCCGCGCGTGGGATGTACGGGTCGCTGCCGCCGAAGTGCAGCTGCAGCGGCCGCTCGATGGAGTCCAGGAGGGCGAGCTGTTCCGGCACGGCGGAGCCGTAGAAGGACACGACGGCCGCCGCGGTGCCGCGCGCGGCGAGGGCGAAGGCGATCGAGCCACCGAGGCAGAACCCGACGATCCCCACCGGGCCGTCCACGTCGGGAAGGCCGGCGAGGTGGTCGAGGGCGGCGGCCGCGTCGGCCGCGCCCTGTTCGGCGTCGAAGCGCTGGGCCAGCTCGAGCGACTCCTTGAGGCCCGTCTCGTCGTGCCGGGCACGCCAGCCGGGCCGCATCCGCCAGAACAGATCCGGTGCGGCGGCGACGTATCCCAGCCGGGCGAGATCCTCGGCGACCGCCTCGATGTAGTCACTGACCCCGAAGATCTCCTGAATGATCAGGACTCCGGGCCCGGTGCCGCCTTCGGGCAGCCAGACGTTCAGGTCGAACGCACCGCCGGGAACCGTCACCTGATCGACACGTGAAGTCACGGCGCCCAGCGTAGATCACGCCGAGCCGTTCCGGTCCCGGCGGGCGGCGGCCCGAGCCGGACGGCGCAGCGGTGGCTCAGCGCGACGCCGAGCCGTCGGCGGCCCGACGCTCCTCGGGCGGCCGGTAGCAGTAGCCGACCCGCCGTACGGTCACCAGGCGCCTGCCGTGCCGGCCGAGCTTGCGGCGCAGCCGATGGACGTGGACGTCGACCGTTCGCGGGACGACCACGCCCGCGCCTTCCCAGACGGCGTTCATCAGATGAAAACGGGTGAACACCTTTCCCGGTCGCGCCGTCAGGTAGTCCAGCAGCTCGAACTCCTGGAACGTCAGCGGCACCTCCGTCCCGTCCACCCAGACTCGCCTGGCGTCGCGCTCGACCACCACGTCGTCGGGCTCCTCTTCGGGACGCTCCCGGCTCACCGTCGGCCACCCGGGCGCCTTGAAGGCCACCGTCGGCGTCCCGGCGTCCGCCGCCGGCAGGAGATGCGCCGTGATCACCATCACCTGGCCCGTCTCGGGGATCGGGATCACCTCGAGCAGGCCGCCCGGCGGCACCTCGCCGCCGATCGCCGGGAGCACGTCGCCGAGCCCGCACTGATCGTCGTCCTGGAGGCCGGGGTCGAGCTTCGCAACCTGAAGTCGTGACATCGACTGACTTCCTTCGTTCCCATGGGTACGGATCTTCAGGGCCGTGGTGTCGGGGACGCACACAGGGCGCTGGCCTGCCGGCGCAGATCGACGTGCCGGCGCACCGTCAGGGGAACGTTGCGACTCACGATCTCCAGACTGAGGAGATATACCTACTTTGTCAACAGGAAAAATATAGAATTTTGCCGAAAGAGGCGACCGGGATGAAGCGGCGAACCGCCAAGTTCAGATAGGTCCAACCACCCATGGTAGTCAACTGTTTACATTATGTTCTTGGTGTGAATCTGACGGAGCAACCGCGAGCGCAGGCGATCAGTCCCCGCGCCGTTTCATCAGGGCGCGCTTCCAGTCCCGGCCGCGCAGGTCGGGCGCACGATCTGGGTAAACATCGACGCCGACGCGCCCTAGGACACCCGATCCGGCGACGGACGGCACCGCCCCCTGCTCACCAGAGCGATGAACAGGGGCATCGGACCGTCCAGGCCGCACCGGATGCCCCAGGGCGAGAGGAATCCCGCCCCCGCATTCCCGGACCACGATCAGGAGTCGTGCCGCCCGGCTGCGGAGCGAACGCAGGGAACCAGGACGCTCAACACCGTTCGGAGCCTCCGGCTGAGCGACCATAACCCACGCTCAGTCTGCAGGACCGGTAACCCACGTCAGTCGACCTAGCCGCGGGGCGCATCGCCGATCCGCCCACCTGCCGTGCCGCCCGGGCCGGTGGCCCAGGAAACCAGGAGGAAAAGAGCGTGAGTGGGCTTGCCGTACGATCGGCCAAGGATGAGTGGCGGCTCTACAAGGATGAGTGGCTGCTTTAGGGGAAGACCAGCCTCATTCGGCGTGGAGGTGGAGACGAGATGGCGGCGGATCGACCGGAGGAACCGACGCTGGATGTGGCGGTCGAAACACGGGGCGAGTGGTCACTGATCCACGTGGCCGGGGAGCTCGACTACACGACCGTCGGGAAGCTCCGCGAACGACTGGACGTCATGCTCTCGGCGGGGCGGTCCCGGATCGCCCTCGACCTGTCCGCCCTGGACTTCTGCGACTCGGTGGGGCTCGGCTGTTTCGTCGGCGCGTGGAAGCGCGCCCGTAAGTCCGGCGGCGACCTGCTCCTCCTGCGCCCCGCCGGACACGTCCAGCGGATGCTCCGGATCACGGGGCTCGACAGGTTCCTCGCCAGCCTCGACCGCCTTCCCGGCGCCGGGAAAGCCGGCGGCGACGCGGGCCTGACGGCGGCCCTGTAGGCGGGTCGCACCAGGCCCGTCGGCGCCTCACCGGTCCGCGGGATCCGCGCCCGTCTTCTGGGCGGCGAGGTTGGACGACGGCCCGTAGGCGAACGCCCGGACCCGGTACGACGCGACCCGCTCCTCCGGCAGGGTGATCAGCCCGAAGGAGTCGATGTCCGGGTCGATGACCGCGACCACCTGGAAGTCGGGGCGTCCGCTCGGCCGGGACTCGAGCAGGTATCCGTCCTCGTCGCCAGCGTGGTCGGTCCACGTGAACCTGATGCCGTTCGGCGCCATGACGGTGCCGCGCAGATCCGTGGGGGTCGCGGCGGCGCTCCCGTCTCGTACGGTGTGCTGGTCGGCCGGGCCGCCGATGCGCCGGGGAGTCGCCCAGTCGTCATCGCGCTTCCCATCCGCGCCCTTCCGCCGCCCTCCGGGGACGGTGACGTCGATCGGGCGCGAGGCCGGCCCGCGGTAGGCACGGACCCGGTAGTAGAACGACGTCTCCGGCATGAGGTCCGGATGCGTGAACGTCGTCTCGCCCGGCGGGGCGAACCGCAGGACCGTGTACGGGCCGCGGGGGGCCGTCGCGAACTCCACGACATGACCGGCGACGCCTCGCTGCGTGTCCCGCCACGTCAGCGTGACCTCCGTCGGCTTCACCAGAGTGGCGGTGAGCCGGATGGGCGGATCCGTCGCGGCAGGCCGGGTGGCCGGCCGGGACCCGCAGCCCGCCAGGCCGAGCACGAGAAGGAGCACCACGATGGAGACCCTCATCGAGGGGGCCTATTTCTGCCAGAAGCTGATGTCGCTCCACTCGACCTTGATCGGCCCCTTGCCGCTGGCGGTGCGGTAGGCGCCGAACTTGTCGTAGAAGCTCCCGCTCTCACTCGACGTCGTGTACTTGAGCGACCCGTTGATGTAGACCCGGAGCTGCTTTCCGACGACGTGGACGGTGTTGACCCGAACGCGCGTGCCGACCGTCGCGCCGGTCGCGATGGTGTCGCCGCCGTGCACGGAGTAGAGCCGGCCCCCGTTCTCGACGGCGAGCAGGAAGAACGGTCCGGTCGTCTTGAACGTCTGCTTCAGGCTGACCCGGCTGCCGCCCATGCTGACGATGCGGAAGTAGCCCTCGAACTGCCGGGTGCCACTGGAGTAGGTGTCGTACCGGCGCTCGGCTCGCTGCTCGCCGCTGGAGTTGGAGCAGCTCAGGGTGAACGTCAGGCCGTCGACCTGGCCGCAGCCCTTCTCCTGGACCTTGTAGCCGGGTGAGTACGACGTCCAGGGGCCGGACTCGACGGGGTCCGCCGCGGCGGCGCCGGGAAGGGCGAGGATGCCGAGTACCGGTGTGGCGGCGAGCGCCCCTGCCGCGAGCCGCGTCCGGGTGGGAGATCGCATGAGTTCCTCACATCCCTCTTTGATAAAGCTTCCTTACAATTAATTCATAGGACCACCATCCACCGCTCACGTCAATATGTGCAAGCCAACTGGTCATCGATAGATCGCTCCATTATGGGAAATGCCAGGTGACGACCGCCGACGGCCAACAACTCCGGGTGCAGTGGCGTCGGAATACATCCGATCAGTGCGGCGACGGCGCGCGACCGGGCGGGCCGTCTCTGCGGGGCACGCCCGATGGGGCACAATAGGGGGATTGAGGTGATGGGGCTCACCCACAACCGCGGCACCCGCCGCTGACGGTCCCTGACGTGATGTCAGGGAGGTGCCGTGCCGCGAAGGGTCGTCGTCGTGACGTCCATGGTCCGCCGGTCCGGCCGCCGCCCGCCCCGAGCGGGCGCCTCCCGCATCCCGGTTCCGCACGATGATGAGCACCCACCCCGGAAGGAAGGCCGTGACCTCACGATTCCCCGACGGCTCGGTCGGCGGCCGCGCCGATCTGCCGATCGATCCCGACCTCGACCTCGATGACGAGGGCACCGAGGCCCAGGGCGACGTCTTCGCGCTCAGGACGCCACCCCGCCGCCGGCGCGATTGGAGCGTCCTGGCGACGATCTCGCTCGGCGGCTCGCTCGGCAGCCTCGCCCGTTACCTGGTCTCCACGGCCGTCCCCGTCACACCCGGCCACTTCCCCTGGGCCACCTTCCTGATCAACGTGGCCGGGTGCTGGGCGCTCGGCCTGCTGATGGTGTTCGTCCTGGACGTATGGCCGCCGAACCGGTACGTCCGTCCCTTCTTCGGCGTCGGAGTCCTCGGCGGCTTCACCACGTTCTCCACTTTCGCCGTCGAGACCAGGAACCTCGCCGGGCACGGCGCGTGGGCCCTCGCCGGCGGATACGTGCTGGCCAGCCTGGTCGGTGGCCTGGCCGCCGTCTGGTGCGGGATGATCGTCGCCCGCCGCGTCGCCGGTCTGCCCGTACGCCGGAACCTGGAAGGGAAGCGAGCATGAGACTGCACGGCAGGGCCTGCCGCGTCACGATCTTCATCGGCGAGACCGACCAGTACCACCACAAGCCGCTCTACACCGAGATCGTCCATCGCGCCCACGCGCGCGGACTGGCCGGAGCCAGCGTGTTCCGCGGCATCGAGGGATACGGCGCCTCCTCCCACATCCACACCAGCCGGATCCTGTCCCTCAGCGAGGACCTGCCCTTGGCCATCGTGATCGTCGATGCCGAAGAAAAGATCGTCGACTTCCTCCTCGAGCTCGACGACCTCATCGACGAGGGCCTCGTCATACTCGACCAGGTCGAGGTCTACCGGTACGTCGGCCGCGGAACCGCCCCGGAGGACTCATGATCGTCCTCCTCGTCCTGCTCGGCGGCGCCGTCGGCGCGCCCAGCCGCTACCTGCTCGACCGTTACGTCCAGCGCCGTCGCGAGAGCGTCTTCCCCTGGGGAACCCTCGCCGTCAACCTCATCGGCTGTCTCATCCTCGGGCTGCTGACCGGCGCCGCCCATGACCTGTCGAGGCCGGTCGTCTCCCTGCTCGGGACCGGCTTCTGCGGCGCGCTGACCACCTTCAGCACGTTCGGCTTCGAGACCGTACGGCTCCTGGAGAACGGGTCGTTCCGCGAGGCCGGCCTCAACGTCCTGGCGAGCGTCGGACTCGGGCTGCTGGCGGCCACGGCCGGCTACGCGATCGGCGCCTCCGTCTGAACCACGGTGACGCCGATCACGCGTCGCGCGGCGGGCGCGCCGCCGCCCCGGCCCTGGGTCGAGACCGGGGCCGGGGCGAGCGCGAGCTCAGGACGGCCGGATCCGGTACGTCCCGCCGGGCCGGGTGTCGAAGACCACGACGTTCGGCTCGGGACGGCTGACCCGCGCGCCCGTCACCGATACCGGCGCCTGGGTCCGGAGCCGGACCTCCTCGCCGAGGTCGGAGCGGATCTCCGCCTCGGACAGGGCGCCTCCCCGCCACTCGACGTCGACCTCGTATCCGCCCCGCGCGCGCAGGCCCCGTACGTGACCGGCCGGCCAGGCGTCCGGCAGGGCGGGCAGGAGGTGGACCTCCCCGGCGTGGCTGTGCAGCAGCATCTCGGTGATCCCGGAGACGCCGCCGAAGTTGCCGTCGATCTGGAACGGCGGATGCAGGTCGAACATGTTGGGCGCCGTCCGCGCGGGCGTGAGCAGGCTGGACAGATGCTGGTACGCCTGCGCGGCGTCCTCCAGCCGGGCCCAGATGTTGATCTTCCAGGCGAGCGACCAGCCCTGGCCGGCGTTCCCCCGCAGTTGGAGGCTCCGCTTGGCCGCGTTGACCAGGTCGGGCGTCTGCCGCGGCACGATCTGCGCGCTGGGGAACACCCCGTACAGGTGTGAGACGTGCCGGCTCACGACCAGCGCCGCCTCCCGCCAGTCCTCCAGCCACTCCTGGAGCTGGCCGAGGTAGCCGATCTGCATGGGCGCGAGCCGGGCGCGCGCGGCCTTCACCTTCGCGCGGAAGTCCCGGTCCTGCCCGAGGATCTCCGACGCCTCCGCGCACGCGTCGAACAGGTCGCGCAGGATCTGCATGTCCATCGTCGGCCCGGCGCAGATGCTGACGCTCTCGCCCTCGTCCTGGTGGTGGGTGACCTCGGGCGACTGGGACGGGTTGGTGATCAGCCAGCCGTGGTCCGGGTCCTCGACCAGCGTGTCGAGGAAGAACTGGGCCGCGCCCTTCATCACCGGGTAGTCGCGGCGGAGCAGGCGCTTGTCACCGGTGAACCGGTACCGGTCCCACAGCACGACGGACAGCCAGGCGCCGCCGCTCGGCCACATGCCGTACTGCGCGTAGTCCACGGGCGCGGTGCCGCGCCAGCCGTCGGTGTTGTGGTGCAGCACCCAGCCGTCCGCGCCGTACTGCGTCTTGGCGGTGCGCTGCCCCGACTCCGCCAGCTCGTGGACCATCGCGGCGGCCGGCTCCCAGCAGTCCGCCAGGTTGGTGGGCCCGGCGGGCCAGTAGTTCATCTCGAAGTTGATGTTGACGGTGTACTTGGACTCCCACGCCGGGGTCATGCTGTCGTTCCACAGCCCCTGCAGGTTCGCCGGCTGCCCCGGCGAACGCGAGCAGGAGATCAGCAGGTAGCGCCCGTATTGGAAATACAGGGCCGCGAGCTGGGGATCGGCGCCGCTCTGGAACAGCGGGATCCGTTCGTCGGTCGGCAGCGCCACCTTGTCCGAGGTGCCCAGGTCGATCTCGACGCGACCGAACAGCCGGCGGTAGTCGTGGACGTGGACGCGGCGGAGCAGCTCGTACGGTTGCGCCGCCGCGGGTTCGAGCGGCCGCCGCGCCCGGGCCGCTGGGTCCGCGCTCACGTCCTGGTAGTTCCGGTAGCTGCTGCCGATCGAGATGAACAGGGTGACAGCGTCCGCCTCCTCGACGATCAGCCTCCCCTGGTCGGTACGCACCCGGCCGCCGTGCGCGACCGCCCGCGCCAGCGCCTGGAACCGGACCGCCCCGGCCCGGCCCTGCCACTCGCCGCTCACGCCGTCGAGGGCGATCGTCCGGTCGTCGGCCGCGGTCGTCGTCGCCTGCTGCGGGCTGTCGAACGCGGCCTCGAAGGAGATCGAGCCCGCCCGGTCCGCGGTCAGCCGCACCGCGATGACCTGGCCGGGGGTGCTCGCGAAGACCTCACGGGTGTACCGCACGCCGTCCCGGACGTAGGTCACGCTCGTGATCGCCGTCTCCAGGTCCAGCTCGCGGCGGTAGTCGGTGGGGTCGCCTCCCTTGGGGAAGGTGAGCGTGAGGTTCCCGACCGGCTGGTACGCGGCCTGCTCCGACGGCCGGCCAAGGAAGGTCTTGTCCACCAGCCGCTGAGCCTGGTTCCACTTGCCCGCCAACACCAGGCGGCGGATCTCGGGCAGGTTCGCCAGGGCGTCGGGGCTGTCGTAGTCGTGCGGGCTTCCAGCCCAGATGCTGTCCTCGTTCAGCTGGAGCTTCTCGGAGTCGACCCCGCCGAACACCATGGCGCCGATGCGACCGTTCCCGATCGGCAGGGCCTCCAGCCATTCCTTCGCGGGCCCGCGGTACCAGAGCCGGAGCGGGTTGGTCTCCTGGCCGCCGGTGTCGGCATGGGCGGCGGCCCCGGTGACGACGGCCGTCGACGCGACCGCCGCGCCGACTCCGGCCGCCTTGAGGACACTACGTCGGGAGAGCTCGGACATGTCATGACCTTTCATTCGGTCCCTGCTACTGGCGGAGTCCCCGATGGTTCGCGGCGGGCGGGTGCCCGCCTCCGGCGCCGCGATGCCTCAGGTGAGGCGGGTTTCGAGGCCGGCGATGGCGTCGGCGCCCTGATGGACCCGGAAGACGGTGTGGTAGGTCCGGGACTCGCCCGGCCCGAGCCAGATCATGCTTCCGTCGTCGCGGGCGGCGGCATCGCCCGCCACGTGGTGCGTCGACGGTTCGAGGCCCACCGCGTAGTCACCGGCGCGCAGGTTGAGCCACTGGAAGAAGCATGGGAACTCGTCGGCCCGCCACTCGACGCTCACCGCGAGCCCGAGGCGGTCGTTGACCAGCGCGGCCCCCGTCAGCCCGTCGGTGTCGGCGGCCAGCTCGTGCTCGTACACCTGCTCGACGAATCCCGGCAGCGGCGCCGGGAGCGTCCAGGCGTCCACGCCCTGCTCGGCGACGCTGTCGGTCCGCCACACCGTCTCGCGCACGGGCGCGAGAAAGCGGCTCCCCTCGTCGAGCAGGGGCCAGCCCAGGTTGATGTGGTACAGGAACATGTGCGGGACCGAGTCGAAGCCGGGATTGTGCACCGTGTCGGTGAGCCGGATCTCGTCGCCGCCCAGGTCCGCCTCGATCCGGCGGGTCAGCCGCAGGTTCTCGGCGAACACGGCCGCCTGCCGCACCTCCCCTTCGGCCCACAGCACACAGTCGTCGCCGTCCCACCGCTCGCCGTACCCGGTCAGCCGCGCCGGGATGTTGGCCACCCGGCCGTGCAGCCCGTGCCGCACCGCCGGGCGTGGCGGGTACCGGTACGACACGGCGTCCACCTCTCCGCCGAAGAGGGAGTGGTCGAGTCCCGCGGTCACGGTCAGCCCGGAGAACGACCGCAGCCACGACAGGCCGTCCTCGTCCGCGTGCTCGTGCAGCCCGGGGTTGCGGAACCCGGTCCGCGACCGCCACCCGAAGGCCCGGCCGCCGTGCTCGGCCGCGCCGATGTCCATGCAGCGGTCCACGAGGACGTCGAAGGCCAGCCCGCTGCCGGTCCGGAACTCCAGCGCCCGGATCCCGCGCTCGACGCCGTCGCCGAGGGTGACGAGCCGCACGCCACCGGCCGCCGCCGGATCGCCCATCCGCGCCGCGAGGTCACGTCGTCCCAGTTCCTGCCCGCGCACTCTCATCGCTCACCTGTCCAGATTCGATCGGCAAAGGTTTTCCGTCGTCGCCCGCGTCAGCGTCCGGAGATCGGGGGGCGGCCGGCGCCGGCGCCCTCGGGCCACCCGGGTGTACCGGTGACCGGCGCCGGCGGTCCGGGGCCACTCCGGAGAGTTCGGTGGCCCGCGCCGGTCGCCCGGGTCCCCGCTGTGAGGTCAGGTCATGACCCAGCCGCCGTTGACCTCGATCGTCTGCCCCGTCACGAAGGACGCGTCGGGTCCCACCAGGAAGGCGACGACCGAGGCGAGTTCCTCCGGAGTGCCGCGCCGCTTGAGCGCCTGACGCTCGAGGACGAAACGCGTGTAGCCCTCCGGGTCCGGATGGATCGTCTCCGCGGCGGTGGGGAACGCTCCCGGGGACACGCAGTTGACCCGGATCTCGCGCGGCCCGAGTTCCCGTGCCAGCGCCCTCGTCAGCGCGGTCACCGCGCCCTTGGTCGTGACGTACGCGGCCAGGTCGGGCCACCCGCCGTGCATCGTGATGGACGCGACGTTGATGATCGCCCCGCCGCCGTGTTCCGTCATGAGCCGGGCCGCCGTCTGGGCGGCGATCCAGTACGCCCGCTGGTTGACCGCCTGAACGTCGTCGTACTCGGCGAGCGGCACCTCGAGGAACGGCCGGCTCGGGTAGACGGCCGCGTTGTTGACGAGGATCCGCACCGGGCCGAGCCGCTCGGCGGCCGTCGCCACGGCCGCCTCGATCGCCGCCGCGTCGCGCAGGTCGGCGACGAGCGGCAGGACCGTGCCGCCCGCCCGCTCGATGAGGCTCGTGGTCTCGGCGAGCGCTGACGCGTCGACGTCGAGGGCCGCGACCGGGGCGCCGTCGAGAGCCAGGCGGCGGGCCGTGGCGCGGCCGAGCGCTCCGCCGGCCCCGGTGACAAGAGCAGTGGTCATGCGCACATCCAGGCGTCGTAGTGTTTGTCGAGGTCGCGGAGCAGTTCACCGTGCGGTGCCCGGCCGGCAAGCCCGTCGCGGATCAGCCGGGAGGCGGTGTCCTGGAACGTGAGGTAGCCGGCGGACCGCGGGCGCACCCACGCGGCTTCGAGCGTGGCGCGGGTCGCCCGGTAGAAGCCGCCGCTCAGCGCGGCGACCTCCGGGTCCGTCCAGGCGGAGCGCGCCGCGGGCTGCCCTCCGGCAGCGGGGCAGAGGTTGCGTTGTACCGCCGGTGAGAGCAGCCGGCGCACGTGGTCGCGGATCGCGCCGCGCACCTCCGGGTCCTCGGCGCGGGACCGGGACACCGCGAGCCCGGTGCCGCCGAGCACGCTCCCGGGCCGCCCGCCCGGCGCCCACGCCGGAGCGTCGGCGAACCGCACGCCACGGGCGCCGGCGTAGGTGACGTATCCGTACACGAGCGGGCAGTACGCCGGGCCGTCGTCGGCGGCGATCGCCTCGAGCACGCCGATCGGGTTGAGCCGCCAGACCTCCTCGACGCTCTGGGCCAGCAGCCCGGCCATCACGTCGAGCGCGGCCTCCCCCGCGTCGCGCGGCACCAGGACGTCACCGGACCGGCAGGGGTCCGCGCCGTACGCGACGCACAGCGCGCAGAAGGTGAGGAAGGCGTGCGGCCCGCCGAGGCACAGCGTCACGGGCGCCGACCG
The DNA here is from genome assembly GCF_040655075.1 of Actinoallomurus sp. NPDC050550. NCBI lineage: Bacteria > Bacillati > Actinomycetota > Actinomycetes > Streptosporangiales > Thermomonosporaceae > Actinoallomurus > Actinoallomurus sp. NPDC050550. Next base: position 250,903 of record NZ_JBFAJC010000005.1, read on the forward strand.
GGCCAGTTCGCGTACCTCGTCCCAGGTCGTGGGCGGTGTGCCGGTCAGGCCGCGACGGAACGCCGACACCTGGCCCGCGGCGTCGACCGGCAGGGCCCACGGCCGGCCGTCGAGCACGTAGCTGTCGAAGGAAGGACCGACGGCCTCCTCCCGCCACGCGGCGAGCTCCGCCGCGTCGAACAGGTCGTCCATCGGCAGCAGGCAGCCGTCGGCCACGGCCGTTCCGAGCCCGGGGTGGTCGACGACGAGGATGTCGTAGTCGCCGGTGAGGGTCACGAGGGGCCGTGACTCGAAGCCTTCGAGGGGCTGCCGGTCCCAGCGCAGCGGGGCCCGTACGCGCCCGTACCGGTGCGGCCCGGCGTCGTCGAGCCGGGCCAGGACGTCCAGCGGCGCGTACCCGCGCGGATGGTCCCAGGTGAGACCGCGCAGCTCCCGCGTCACGACGCTCGATCCTCACGAGCGGTCCCGTCCGGGGCGGTGTCCCCACAGGCGGCCACGTCCGGAGCAACGCCCCCACCGGCGACCGGGTCCAGGGCGGTGTGCTCACCTGCGGCCGTGTCCGGGGCGGTCACGATGTGCTCCGCGAGGAGCCGCGCCACCTGCTCGCCGGTGTGGCCGGCCTCGGCGAGCACCTCGCGGGTGTGCTCGCCGACGACCGGCGCGCCGCGACGCACCCGGGGCGGGGTCGCGCTGAACCGGTACGGGAACCCGGGCGTCGTCACGGTGCCCTCGGTCGGATGCTCGTAGGTGACGAACGACCCGTTGTGCCGTACCTGCGGATCGGCCAGGACGTCGGCGTAGGAGTAGACCGGGCCCGCCCAGATGCCGTGCCGGCCGAGCAGGTCGAGCCATTCGCCGGTGGTGCGGCCGGCCAGCCGTTCCCGGACGAGCGCGGTGATCTCGTCGCGGCGGCGGTGCCCGTCCACGTCGGTGTCCATCTCCGCCAGCGCGGGCAGGTCGAGCGCCGCGCCGAGCGCGTCCAGGGGCGGCATGGCCAGTGCCACGTGCCCGTCGCGGGTGGCGAACACCCCGTAGGGCGCGCGGATGTAGGTGTGCCCGTGCGGTTCGGTGCCGCGGCGTTGCGGCACTCCCCCGACGGTGTACACCGACAGCTCCTGCATCTGCACGGCGATGGCCGCGTCGAGCATGTTCACCGTCACGAGCTGGCCCTCGCCGGTGCGCTCCCGGTGGAGCAGGGCGGCGAGGGCCCCCTCGAACGCGCTGTACGCGGTGATCGCGTCGATCGCGTACGTACCGGCGGGCGCGGGCGGGTCGCCGTCCCGGCCGACGCTGAACATCGCCCCGCTCATCGCCTGGAGCAGCAGGTCCTGTCCCGGCCGCCCGGCGTAGGGGCCGGACTCGCCGTACCCGGAGATCGAGACGTACACGATGCCCGGGTTGATCGCGCGGATGGTGTCGTAGTCCATGCCGAGGCGTTCGGCGACGCCGGGCCGGTAGTTCTGCAGGAACACCGCCGACCGGCGCGCCAGGGCGTGGACGGCGGCACGGCCCTGAGCGGTCTTCAGGTCGACGGCGAGGCTGCGCTTGTTGCGGTTCAGGGACAGGAACGACGCGTTCAGCTCCGTCCCGGTCGCGCCGCCGGCGGGGGCGCTCCGCTGCCACTCGCCGCCGATCGGTTCGACCTTGACGACGTCCGCTCCGAGGTCGCCGAGCCGCATCGCCGCCAATGGCCCGGCCATCGCGATCGACAGGTCGATCACCCGGTATCCGTCGAGGATCCCCATGTCAGCGCCCCTGGAATCGTGGGTCGCGGCGCTCGGCGAACGCGGCACGTCCCTCGGCCGCGTCCTCGGTGGCGAAGCAGATCGTCTGCAGGTCCCGCTCGTAGCGGATCGCCTGGTCCAGCGGCATCGTGTACGCCGCGCGCAGGTTGGCCTTGGCGGTCTGCGCGGCGATCGGCGCGCGGGCCGCGATGCGCTCGGCCAGCTCTCGGGCCTCGGCCCGCAGGTCCTCCGGCTCCACGACCGTGCTGACCAGGCCCCAGGCGAGCGCCCGCTCCGCGTCGATCGGGTCGCCGGTGAGCAGCATCAGCGCCGCGTTGCCCGGCCCGACGCTGTGCGCGAGCAGCGCGGACTGGCCGGTACCGCCGATCCAGCCGAGCTTGATCTCCGGTGCGGCGAACGTCGCGGCGCGCGCGGCCAGCCGGATGTCGCAGGCCAGCGCGAGTTCGAGGCCGCCGCCGTAGGCGTACCCGTTGACCGCCGCGATGAGGGGTTTGCGCAGCTCCCGCAGTGCGTCGCCGTAGTCGCCACGGTTCCGGAAGTCCCAGGGTGTCGCGTACGCGTCGAGCTCGCCGATGTCGCTGCCGACGCAGAAGGCCCGGTCGCCGGCGCCGGTCAGCACGACGGCGCGGATCCGCGCATCGTCGTCCAGCCGGGCGGCGTGGTCGCGCAGCGCGCCGGCCATCGCTGGCGTGACGGCGTTGAGCTTGGCCGGCCGGTTCAGCGTGATGACGGCGACGTGGCCGTCGACGTCGCACCGGACGTCGGTGGTCTGATTCATGGATTTCCTTAGGTCAGCCGGCGCTTCAGGTGGTCGAGGGCGGAGTCCTGCAATTCACGGTCGAAGCGGTGCGGGCCCGGGTGGAACTCCCCGACGTACGCGTCCGGTGCGCCGGCCCGGCGGTAGTGCGCGGCGAGCCTCTCGTGGGCGGCGCGCATGCCGTCGAGAGGGAAGAGCGCGTCGTCGCGCAGGTACTGGACCAGGAGGGGTGAGGGTGCGCGGGCGGCGGCGAGGTCGGGCCAGTCGCCGACCTGCGGCAGGTCCGGCGGGAAGAACATCCAGGTGTGCCCGGCGACGTGCCGGTCGAGGAGCGCGCGGTGCGTGCTCATCATGCCCGCGATGACGGCGGCGCCGACGTGCGGACTCGTCGCCTGGAGCAGGGCCGCCCGGCATCCGCCGCCGGAGAAGCCGACGCAGCCGATCGGCCCGTCGCGTACGTCCGGTCGCGAGCGGAGGTAGGCGGCGGCGACCCGGTCCTCATAGGCCGCGATGCCGGCCAGGCTCGTCCCCAGCAGCGCGCAGTACTTGGCCACGACGTGCTCGTGCCGGGCGGCCAGGCGGTTGTACCAGCGGAGGTCGACGGGATCGCCGCCCTCGTGTTCCAGGGCGACCCATCGGTCCTCCGGAGACGGCCCGGCGGTCCCCGACATGGTCGCCGCCGGGAAGCGGCGGCTTCCCCACAGGAACACGTCGGGGACCAGCACCGTGAAGCCGCCCCACGCGATCGCGTCGGCGAAGGGGCGGCCGCCGTAGAACGCCCGCCGCAGCTCGCCGACGCCGGGCGGGACCCCATCGGGGCCGTCGGCGATCTTCTCCTTGCCGTGGTACTTGAAGGCGTCGTGGCCGTGCAGCGCGAGGACGCCCGGCAGCGGACCGCGTGCCCCGGCCGGGCGCAGCAGCCAGGCGCGCGTCCGTGGTCCGTACCCGGTTGACCAGGAGACCTCCTCGCCGTCGAGCCCGTCCCTGGACCAGCGCCGCTCCACGCGCGGCTCGCCCGGCGTCCCGTCGTGGTCGAAGCCGACGATCCGGCGAGCCGTGGCCGAGTCGAGTCGGCCCACCCCGGCCGGCGCCAGGCCCACCCCGGCCGACGCCAGGCCCGCGCCAGCCGGAGCCACGCCCGTCCCGACCGACGCCGCGCCCGTCCCGGCCAGTGCCGCACCCGTTCCGGCCGGTGCCAGGCCAGCGCCAGCCGAAGCCACGCCCGTCCCGGCCGGCGCCACGCCCGTTCCAGCCGGGGCCAGGCCAGCGGCGAAGTCCGCCAGGTCGCTGAACGGCCCCAGGTCCCGGTGGTTCCGCGTCACCGTTCCCCTCCGCTTCCTCGGAGGCGGCGTGCCCGGGAGGGTCGCTCCCGGGCACGCGCGCGCCTATCTCCGGCAGTGCAGCAGCGCCAGGCCGATCGTGTCGGCCATGGCCCGGTAACCGGCGTCACTCAGGTGGAGGTGGTCGCCGGAGTCGTACGCGGGCAGCAGCCGCGTCGGGTCGGCCGGGTCACGGGTGGCGCGGTCGAAGTCGACGACGCCGTCGAAGACGCCGCTCGTCCGGATGAAGGCGTTGACCTCCTGCCGGACGGCCTCGTTCGCCGTGCTCTGGTAGACCGAGCCGCCGAACGGGGTCAGCGTCCCGCCGATGAGGCAGCGGCCAGCGGCGTGCGCCGCCGCGACCATGTCCCGGTACGCCGCGGTCAGCTGCGCCGCGGTGGCGCCGCCCGCGCCGATGTCGTTCACCCCTTCGAGCAGGATCACCGTCCGGACGCCGGGCTTGGTCAGGACGTCGCTCACCAGCCGCGTCCGGGCGCTGCGGCCGACGCCGTCCTTGAGGACCCGGTTGGCCGAGATCCCCTCGTCGGTCACGCCGAGCCGCCACGCGGGCGGCAGGGCCCGCAGCCGGTCGGCGAGGTAGTCGGGCCACCGGTGGTTCGCGTTCGTGGTGGAGCCGACCCCCGAGGTGATCGAGTCGCCGAGGGCGGCGACCGTGGAGACGGTCCTCGGCGCGGTCACGACGACGGCGTCCAGCCAGAACCAGACGGCCGACTGGGTCGGGAACGCCGTCCCCGCCTCCTCGGCCGCGTGGTCGCCCGCCGTCGACTTGTAGGTGAACTGCATCGTGCGGTTGTGCGCGGTGAGTTTGCCGCTCGCACCGCGCAGGTAGAGGCTCACCGCGAGGTTCCGCCGGGCCGGCACGCGCCCGGGCAGCGGGTCGCTGAGCACTACGCCGCCGGGCGGCACCGTCACCGAGGCGCTGCCGCCGAAGCTCAGCCGCCGGTTGGACCCGGGCACCAGGTCCGGTCCGGACCGCTGGACGCCGACGTACGCGGCGCCGAACGTCACCGGCCGGTCGCCCAGGGCGTTGGACAGCCGGATCCGCAGGCCGGTGCCGCCGACGCTGGTGTGCACGATGTTCCGTACGGTCATCTCGGTGAGGGTTCCGCCGGTGGTGTCGTCGGCCGCCGCCCACGTCGACACCTCATGAGAGGCTCCGCCGCCGGCGTACGCCGGTGTGACGCCGATCAGGGGCGTGAGCAACAGCGCGCTCGCGATCGCCCGCCGCAGCCATCGTCGTGTGGATCTCCCGTTCCGCGTGGCCATGGGTCAGTGGCCCTGGGCGGTGGCGGGGATCGGGTAGGGGAAGTCGGCGGTCACGCCGATCTTGTCGTACTCCATCTTCGAGGAGTCGAAGTTCGCGTCCCAGCTGTTGTTCTCGAAGGTGTTGCAGTTCGTGTTGCCGTGGAACGGCTGCCGGTACTGGATGTTCGTGGCCTGGATGTCGGAGAACTTGTAGCCGCAGCCGCCCGCGTCCATGTGGACCCCGCTGGGCACGACGTCCGGCATCGAGGGGTCGGCGTTGACGTCGTCGATGAGGATCTGCGACATCGACGCCTCGATGGTGTGCGGCTCGAAGTTCTGCACGCCGTACGAGTCGATCGCGCCCATGTCGCCGCTGTCCTTGCCGGCGTGCGCGATCCGCAGGTAGCTCAGCGCGTTGCCGCCCGCGTAGTTGTCCGCGTTGGCGACGGTGGTGATCGCCTTGACGCTGACCGCGTACCGCGCGCTGTGCTGGATGACGGTGTGGCTGAGCTCGTTGTGCCCGCTGTCGAGGATCTCGTAGCCCGAGGCGTCACCGGGAACGAGCTCGCCGATCCAGGTGATGTAGTTGTTCGTCAGGACGTTGTGGTTCGCGACGTCGCCCTCCCCGGGGTAGGGCCCTTCGATCTTGACGCCGTCGCCGCCGAGGTTCTCGAAGAGGCTGTCGGAGACCGTGTCGTGGTCGTTGGCGAACAGCAGGAACACACCGGTCCAGCCGGTGTCGGCGATGTGCATGCGGCGCAGGCCGACGCGGGTCGTGTTCGTCAGCGTGATCGTGCCGTACCGGTTGCGCGGCATCTCGATCTGGCGGTCGTAGTCCGGGTACTTGTGCACGTAGCCGGAGTCGCCGACGCCGTTCCAGCCGTAGCGGTACCAGTCGGTGAAGTCGGTGTACTGGACGGTGAACCCGTCGAGCGACAGGTCGTGCACCCGCGCGGACGGCGAGCTGCCCGCGATCGAGAAGACCGTCTTGACCGTCGGCGCCATGACCGTGCTGTTCTCGATCGAGCCGTTCTTCGGCCAGTAGTAGAGCATCCCGTCGCTGTGGTCGAGGTAGTACTCGCCCGGCTCGTCGAGGAAGTCGAGGGAGTTCTGGATGAAGTAGCGCGAGCCGACCTGGGAGTACAGCGAGAACCTCGTCGGGTAGCGGAGGCTGACGAACTTCTTCTTCCAGTTGACGTTGAGGACCGGGTCGGTGTCGGTGAACCAGCTCCAGTGGCCGCCGGACCAGACGACGACCTGGGCGTCGTGCAGGTCCCAGTTCTGGTTCCAGTCGCCGTCCTTGTAGGCCATCCACTGCTGGGAGTTGGTCAGGGCGTCGTCGGAGCTCTCCACGGACTGCAGGTAGGGGCCGAGCGTCTCGGTGGAGGTCCGGTTCGGGTACCGCGCCGTCGTGGCCCGCTGACCGTTGTCGTACAGGGTGTAGAAGGGGTGGTTCTTGTCGGTCTGCACCCGGTAGATGTCGCCCTTGTAGTGCTGCCAACCGGTGATCTGCCGGGCCCCGAGGAAACGGGCCTTCCCGGGACCGTCATAGCTGCGGTAGACGACCGAGTGCCCGTTGCTTCCGGAGTCGGCCTCGGTGAACTGGATCGTGCTGTCGACCGTGTAGTCGCCCGCCCGCACCTGAACGTCGAGGTCGCAGCGCATGTCCCGGTTCAGGTGCCGTTGCCGGATGACGTCCCGGGCGTGCTCGATGGTCTTCCACGGGTGGTCGATGGTGCCGTTCGCCCGGTCGTCGCCCTGTGGGGAGACGAACAGCTGCTTCGGCGTGCACGCCCGGTCGCGGGCGTCGGCGGCGGCCGCGGGCACGGTCAGGCACGCGAGTGCCGTGACCGCGCCGACGGCGCCGCGCAGGAGTCGCTGGCGGGACCTACGGAACATGAACCCTCCTCGGGTCGTACTGGCGGGACCCCCGATGGATCTGTCGCGGTGGTCGGCGGCGCTCAGGCCCCCCGTCCGTCGGCGCGCCAGCGCTCGTACTCGGCGCGGGTCTCCGGCGTGAGCGGGTAGTAGTCGGACAGCGCGCCGCCCTCCTCGATGCGCGACCGGCTGAACCGCTCCCACTCCTCGTGGTCCGCGGCGGCGTCGATGAGAGAGGGGGCCTGCCGGCGCGGCACGACCACGGCGCCGTCGTCGTCGGCCACCACCAGGTCGCCGGGGAGTACGAGCACGCCCCCGCAGGCGATCGGCACGTCGTACGCCCAGGGGAACAGCTCGGACTGGGAGGCGTAGTGCGGGGTGACGCCGGTCGTCCAGATGGGGACCCCGAGCCGGCGGACGCGGGGCGCGTCGCGGACGCAGCCGTCGACGACGATGCCGGCGCCGCCCTTCTGCTTGAAGTAGCGGACCAGCATGTCCCCGAAGCAGCCGGTGTAGGTGCTGCCGTAGGCCTGCACGACCAGGACGTCCCCGGGCTGGACGGTCTCCAGCACGGCCCACAGCGCGGTGTGCCGCTCGATGTACTCCTGGCCGAGGCCGGAGGCGATGTCCTCGCGCTGGGGCATGAACTGCAGCGTCAGCGCCCGCCCCGCGACCTTCTGTCCGGGCGAGAGCGGCCGCGGCCCGGACACGAACGTGCGCCGTATGCCCTGCCCGTGGAGCTTGGCGCAGGCGGTGGCCGCGCTGACCGCGGAGAGCCGCCGGACGAGGTCGGGATCGGGTGGTTCCGGCGCCTCACCGCGTACGGGCAGCTGCCACACCGGGTCCTCGTCGGTCGTCCGGGCGCTGTCTTCCACTGATGGGCTCCTCACGGTCGCCGTCCCGCCGGGATGGTCCCGGCGTGCTGGTGGGCGGGCCGGGCGGCCCGCAGGGTCAGATGCAGATCGATCCGGATGCGGCGCCCTGGCGGCAGCACGACCTCCAGGCGCGGCCCGCCGACCTCGAGCTCACGGGTGACCGCGGTCGCGTCCGGCGCGACGTACGACGTCAGGTCGCCGGGATAGCCGGTGTCGGCGGCGGTGACGACGGCCCGGGTGATCCGGTGCTCGCCGAACGCGCCGGCCTGCACGACCACCCGCCGGGTTCCCGTCAGGCCCGTGTGCACGAGTTCCACGCCGGTACGGTCGGGCCCGACGTCGTCGACGAGGGCCGCGACGTCGGGCGGCAGGCCGGGCCGGCCGCGTTCGGCGTCGAAGTAGGCGAGGCGTGTCGGCAGCAGGCCGCCGTTGTACAGCACCTGTGGCGTGCCCGTCGTGAGCTGGAGCAGCGCCTCGGTCAGCACCGGGTTGAGCCGCTGCCAGTGGTGGATGTGGAACTCATCCGGGGCGGCGCGGTCCGCGTCGATGAGCGCCATGCGGCGCTCCACCTGGCCGAGCGCGGCGGCGAGCATCGCCTCCGGGAACCCGGGGTTGTCGCCGCGCAGGTACGCCAGCCACGGCGCCTCGTGACCGGCCTCCTCCTTGTTCCGGAAGCCCCGGACGACGCGCCAGTCGTAACCGGACGCCTTCCACAGCCGGTCGAGGCGGTCCTGGTCCTCCTCCACCATGCCCGCGTGCCACAGCCACACCGGCAGGCCGAGCTGCGGCGGCTGGAAGTCGAACCAGCCGCCGTCGTCGTGCCGGTTCGGCACCAGCAGGGTGGACCGGTCGGCGTCTTCGCCGAGTTCGGCGAGCCATCGGTCGCTGATGCTCATTGCAGTCCCGCTCACCGTCCCGCGTGTCCCGTGGTCCAGCACCAGATCCAGCGGGCCCCGGCCGAGGTCGAGGTGGTCGGTGCCGCCGGTGAGCAGGACCGTGTTGACGGCGGCGACCACGGCGGCCGCCCCGACGCTGTAGACGCCGTGCGGCCACTGCCAGCCGTAGTTGCCGCCGTACCATCGGCCGCCGTGCAGCTCCCCCACCCGGCCGGACGGCCCGACGTTGTCCGGCAGGATCCCGCCGAGCGCGGCGGCACGGCGTTCCCAGGCCCCGACGTAGCGCAGCGCCCAGTCGCGGAACCGGTCCTCGTGCCCGTACAGCCAGGCGTTGGTCGCCAGGCCGGTCGCGGCGAGGTTGACGGCGGCGTCGCCGCGGCCGATCCGCTCGTTCATCGCGGCGCCCATCCGGGCGGCGTTCGCGGGGTCGGCCAGGTCGTCCCAGGAGGAGATGCCTCGCAGGTCCCGCAGCGGCAGCCCGTAGGGACGCATGGAGGTGAGGTCCGCACCGTAGGACGCCCACTCCTCGTTGACGCCGTAGCGCGGGCCGCCGGCGCCGTTGTGCGGCGCCCGGATGATGTCGACGGCCGGGTCGTAGTTGCCGGCCGGGGAGCCGGGCAGGTACAGCTCGGCGAACCGGTGCGCGCGTTCGGCGAACCGCTCGTCGCGCGGGTCGGCGGCGCAGATGCCGTAGAACAGCAGCAGGGACTCGCCCTGGTGGAACCAGTCGTAGCCGCGCTCGAACTCGTCGACGAGGTAGCCGAACTCGGTGAGCTGGGCGGTCACCCCCTCCCAGTGGTGCTTGCAGGCGTCGAGGAGGTCGTCGGCGCCGCCCAGCTGGTACAGGGTCGGCCAGTTGAAGAACGCCTCGTAGAAGTCGTCGGCGCCGTCGCGGCTCTCCAGCGCCCCGGTGTAGCGCAGCCGGCCGTCGCCCTCGCAGTAGCGGGCGGCGAACGCGCGCCACGCCTCGTCGAGCGCGTCGAACAGCCGGCGCTCCAGGATCGCCCAGGCCGGGGGCGCGCCGACCGGCACGCTCGCGACGACGCGGGGAATCTCCTCCGTCATGGTCAGCCCTTCGTCGCACCGGCCGTCAGGCCGCTGATGATGTGCCGCTGCATGATCACGAAGAAGACGAGGAGCGGCGCGATCGCGAGCAGCAGCGTCGGGAAGACGACGGTGTAGTCGGTGGAGTACTGGCTGACGGCGGCGTAGACCCCGGTCGTGACCGTGTACAGTCCGCTGCCCGGACCGAGGATGATCTGCGGGTTCACGAAGTCGTTCCACACCGAGAAGGTGTTGAGGATGACCATCGTGGCGACCACGGGCCGCATCAGCGGAAAGATGATCTTCCAGAAGACGCGTAGCCGTCCGGCGCCGTCCACGGCGGCGGCCTGGTCGAGCGTGACCGGGATGGTGCCGATGTACCCGGCGTACAGGAAGATCGAGAACGGCAGCGTGAGGGACGTCTCGAACAGGACGAACCCGCGGATCGTGCCCATCAGCCCGAGCGTCTTCAGGACGTACACCACCGGGATAACCAGCACCTGGCTCGGGATGAACGTGCCGGCCAGGAAGACCAGCAGCAACGCGCGGTAGCGGCGGCGCGGGCTGCGGGCGATGACGTACGACACCGGGCCGGCCAGCACCACCGACAGCACGTTGACCGCGACCACGAAGAGGATCGTCACGGCGTACCCGCGCGCGATGTCGAACTCCGGGTTGTGCAGCGCGTGTCCGAGGTAGCGGGTGGTCAGCGAGCCCAGGGGCAGGCCGAACGGATGCTCGAGGATCTGCTGCTGCGGCTTGAACGCGTTGACGACCAGCACGTACAGCGGCGTGAGCATGAAGATCGCGACGGCGCCGAGGAACAGCGGGCGCCACACCCGGCGCGGACGGCGGGCACGCGACCGTACGGTGCCGGGCGGCTCCGGCGGAGCGGTCGCGGTACCCGCCGGGGCGTCGATGGTGGTCAGGCCCTCGCTCACGAGTACACCGCCATCTCTCCCCGCCGCCGGAGGCGGGTGACGATCAGGGCGAGCGCGGCGGTGACGACCATGAGGACCACGGACTGCGCCGAGCCGAACCCGAGCCGGTTGTCATGGAAGGAGTTCCACAGGATGAGGTAGGCGACCGTCTGGGTCTGGCCGGCCGGCCCGCCCGCGGTCAGCGAGACCACCAGGTCGTACGTCTTGAGCAGCGTCACCAGGGACAGGACGACGTTGACGGTCACGACCGGCCCGAGCGCCGGCAGCGTCACGTGCCGGAACACCTGCCATCGCGACGCGCCGTCGATCCGGGCCGCCTCCACGAGTGACGCGGGGACGGCCTGCAGCCCGGCGAGGTAGAGGACGACGTTCACCCCGAAGCCCGCCCAGATCAGGACGGCGATCATGGTGACCACCGCCCACGTCGGATCGGACAGGAACGGCAGGACGTCTCCCCCGTGCGCGGTGACCAGGCTGTTCACCGCGCCGGTGGTGCCGAGGATGGCGCTCCACAGGAAGCCGACGACGAGCGCGCTGAGCACGTGCGGGTAGAACAGCACGACCCGCAGGAAGCGGTTCGCCCGGGAGGAGCCGTTCACCAGGACCGCGAAGCCGAGTCCGAGCAGATTCATCCCGGCCGTGCCGACGATCGCGGCGAGCAGGGTGACGGTGGCGGCGTGCCGCATGACGGGGTCGCCGAACAGGTGCGCGTAGTTGGCCGTCCCGACGACGTGCGGCCGGGCGCTGTAGCCGTCCCAGTCGGTCAGGCTCAGGTACACCGCCAGCCCGACCGGGACGACCAGCATGACCGCGAACAGGACGGTGGCCGGCGCGACCATGAGCAGGGTCGCGAAGCCCTCTCCCCTGCGGCTCGGTTTCGTGCGCATCGCGTGGGTCATGAGCGCGACGCGACCCACTGGTCGACGGCGGCGGCCACCTTCTCGGGTGAGCGTCCGACGTACAGCCCTTGAACCTGCGTGTTCCAGGCGTCATTGAAACCGTTCGGCAGGGTGTCGTCGCCGTATCCCTCGCCCTGGGGGACGGTGGCGGGCGCGGCGTCGAGGATCTGCTGCACCTGGCGTTCCAGCGGGGTGAACTTCCGGTCGAAGCCGGGACGGAAGTTCCCGTCCTGCTGGAGTTGGCTGGTCACCGCGCTCTTGTCGGTCACCAGCCACTGGACCAGCTTCAGCGCCAGGGCGCGGTGCTTCGCCGACTTGAGGATCATGTACGGCGCGGCCATCGTGGCACCCTGCGGCCCCGGGCTCCGCTGCCCGGTCTGCACCGGCGCGGCGAACACGCCCACCTCGAAGTCCTTCTTGGCCGTCGCCTCGGCGGCGGTGAACCAGCTGCCCATGATGTACATGGCCGCCTTGCCGGCGAAGAACCTCGTCTGGGAGTCCGGGTACTTCAGGCCCATCGCGTTCTTGTCGACGTAGCCCTGCGCGATCCAGCTCTTGTAGAGCCTGAGGTACGGCAGCAGCGACTCGCCGGCCTTGAGGTGCCCGGCCTTGATGTCCTGGTACCACTGCGGGTGGCTCTGCGCCAGCGAGGGGTCGGCGAGCTGGAGCAGCTGCAGGCCGGTGACGAAGTCGCCCGCGGTCTGCAGCGGAAGGTAACCGGCGGCCTTCAGCCTCCCCATGTCCTGGGTGAGCTCGTCGAGCGTCTTGGGAGGCTGCTGGATGCCGGCCTTGGCGAAGGCGGTCTTGTTGTAGAAGATCAGCGACTGCGCCTGCTCGCCCACGCCGACCGTGTAGATCCGGCCGCCGACCGCGGCCTGCTGGGCGAGCGGGGTGCCCTTGACCCACGGCTGATCGGTGAGGTCGAGCAGCTGCGAGGCGCGGGTCGGGTCCGCCATCAGCTGCTCGACGACGTCGGGGGCGTTGCCGGCCGCGAGCTGCTGCGGCAGCGTGTCCGCGACCGACTTGCCGGTCGGCGCCTCGATCTTGACGTGCACGCCGGGGTGCGCCCGCTCGAAGGGTTTGACGAGCTCGGTCCAGTAGCTCTGGGTGAGGTTCGGGGTGATGTTGACGAGCATGCGGACGGTGCCCTTGTCCCCGCCGCCGGAGGTGTTCCCGCCGGAGAACCCGCCGCCTCCGCCGCAGGCGGCCAGGGCGAGGGACAGCAGGGCTCCGACGGCCGCCCGGCTCACGTGTCGTGGACGCATCACGTCTCCTCCGTTGAGGCCCCCGGAATTGAACGTTTTAACGGGTCACTCATCGAGTAACGATTCGTTAATAGATCGCCGTGGCACGAGGTGTCAAGCATTACGCCCACATGACAAGGCGTGGACGCCCGTGTTACCGTCGGCTATCGAGTCGTAAGTCTGTGTGCATGGACGGTATTCTGAATCGATGACGACCCACCCCAAGACCTCCCTGGTGCTGAGCGACAGCGACCGCTCGACCCTCCTGGCGTGGGGTTCCCAGTCCGACGGCGCCCTCGCCCAGCGCAGCCGGATCGTGCTCGCCTGCGCCGAGGGACTGTCCAACAAGGACGTCGCCGCCCGGCTCGGCGTCAGCCCCGCGACCGTCGGCAAGTGGCGCGACCGGTTCACCGAGCGCGGCCTCGACGGGCTGGCCGACGCGCCCCGCCCCGGCCGTCCCCGCAGCGTCGACCGGCGGGAGGCCGAACGCCTCATCGCCGCCGCGCTCGGCACGGCCGAGCGCGGCGGCCCGGTGCCCTCCACGCACTCCCTGGCCCGCAGCCTCGGCCTCTCGCAGTCGACGGTGTCCCGGATCTGGCGGGAACTTCAGGACGCCCCGCCGGACTCCCCGCCCTCTGCCCCGGAGGTCCCGCTCGGCACGGACGACGACCTGCTGCCGCGCGAACTGCTGTCCGACCGGGTCTACGAGCGGCTCCGCCGCTCGATCGTCGACGGGGAGCTGACGGCGGGCGAGCGCCTCATCGAGTCGGAGATCGCCCGGCGGCTGGGCACCAGCCAGGCGCCGGCCCGGGAGGCGATAAAACGGCTGGTCCACGAGGGCCTGGTCCGCTACCTGCCGCACCGCGGCAGCTACGTCGCCGAGATCTCCGAAGAACAGGCCCGCGAGGTCCGCGACGTCCGCGTCCTCCTCGAGGAGCACGCCGCCCGCGGCGCGGCCGTGCGGATACAGCCACCGATGCTCGACCGCCTCGGCGAGGACGTCGAGGCGATGCGCCGGGCCGCCGGGCGCGGTGACATCGGCGGCTTCCGCGACGCCGACATGGCCTTCCACCGCCACGTGTGCGCCGCCTGCGGCAACGGATTCCTGCTGCGGGTCTGGCGCATGATCGAGCCGAACCTATGGGGCCTGCACGTGCTCGGGGACCCCCGTTACTCCGGCGACTGGGCGGCCATGGCCGACCACCACGCGACCCTGGTGGCCGCGCTCTCCCACGGCGACCCGGACGAGGCTGGACGGCTCTTCGCCGCCCACGCCCGCGGCGAGTCCACGCGGACCTGACGCGGCTTACGAAGACGCCGTGGCCGAGGGGCTCATGTCATCGGTCCGTGCTCCGGAGAGACGCCGGATCACGACGCCGACGAGCAGGTCGCGGTCCAGGAAGCCGTAGTGACGGGAGTCCCAGCTGGTCCCGCGGTTGTCCCCCAGGACCACCAGGTGGCCCGGCGGCACGATCGTGCCCGCTATCGCTTGTATGTCGGGGTCCTCCCAGTCGGAGGGCAGCCGATCGCCCGGCACGGCCACGACCCGCTTGATGAGGTACTCCCCATCCCCGGCCGTCCGCCCGCCCGGCAACTCGGGGTAGGCGAAGACGACCAGCCGGCCGGCCCGCACCCGCTTCGTCCTCCGGACCAGCACTCGCTCGCCCGACCGGAGCTCCGGCTCCATGCTGTCGCCGTCCACGGTCGTGATCAGGAGGCCGTAGCGCACCGCGAGGAGCGCTGCCCCGCCGGCGAGGAGCGGCACGACGATCACGAGGATGACGGTCACTCGGCCTCCCGGTATCCGGCGGCCTGCAGCTGGAACAGCCCGGCGTAGTCGCCTCCCGCGGCGAGGAGCGCTTCGTGCGTCCCCTGTTCGGCGATCCGTCCGTCCGCCAGGACCACGATGCGGTCGGCGTCGCGCACCGCGCTCAGCCGATGGGAGATCAGCAGGCTCGTCCGGCCCGCGCGGTACTCCCGCATCAGGGTATGGACCTCATGCTCCGCCTCGGGGTCCAGGCCCGAACTGGGCTCGTCGAGGATCATCAGGTCCCGGTCGTCGCGCAAGAACGCCCGGGCGAGCGCGAGACGCTGCCATTGGCCCCCGGACAGGACGACGCCGGTCACCGGGTCGTCCTTGTCGGCCCCGATCATGAACATGCGGGTGAGCGGCGTGCCGTACCCCCGGGGCAGCTCGGCGAGCCGGCCGTGGATGCCCGCGCGCTTGGCCGCGTCCTCCAGCCGGCCCGCGTCGTCCAGGGCGGTCAGGTCGCCCAAGGCGATGTTGTCACCGGCCGTCATGTCGTACTTCATGTGGTCCTGGAAGACGGCGCTGATGCGCTCGCGCAGCAGCTCCGGCGGGATGGCGCGCAGATCCACTCCGTCCCAGAGGATCTGCCCCTTCGTCGGGTCGTACATCCGGCACAGCAGCTTGACCAGGGTGCTCTTCCCCGCTCCGTTCAGGCCGACGAGCGCGACGGCGTGCCCGTAGGGGATGGTCAGGTCGAGGCCGCGCAGTACCCAGGGATGGTCGTCGCTGTACCGGAACCACACGTCCCGTAGTTCGATGCCCTGCCGCAGCCGGGGTGCGCTCCCCTGCTCCGCGCGCGGCAGGTCGGGCTCGGCCCGGACGACGGCGACGTAGTGGCCGAAGGCCAGGAGCCGCCCGTGACCGCTCGCGATCGCGGAGGTCAGCGACGCCAGGGCGGCCTGAACTCCGATGACGCCCGCGAGGAACATCGAGACGTCTCCGACGCTGAGCTGGCCTCGGCGTGCCGTCATGATCGCCCACCACAGCCCGGCTCCGGCCACGGCCGCGCTCAGCGCGGTCAGCCCGCCCTGGGCGCGCAGCTCCCGGCGGTCCATCCGATCGTGCGCCGCGTCGGCGCCGCGCCGCTCGTCGATCATCCGGCCGCGCAGGAACGCGCCGATGCCGAACAGCCGGATCTCCGTGGCCGCCGCGACTCCGGTGAGCAGTTGGCTGTAGAAGTACTCGCGGCGGTAGTACTGCTCGACGGCCCACTCCATCGCCGACCGGCGTCGCGACAGGATCAGCTCGGCGACGAGCGCGGGAACGGCTGAGAGGAGCACCAGGGCCGTCATTGCCGGGCTGAGGACGAGCAGGGATCCGATGAACCCGACGAGCGACAGCCCGCCTCCCAGGACGCTGCCGAGGCCGTCGACGAGCTCCGCGACGCGACCGGTCCCGTCCTGGGCCAGCCGGAGCCGGTCGAGGAAGGCCGGATCCTCGAAGTTGCGCAGGCCCACCTGTCTCTCGGCCGCCGCGAACAGCCGCTCGGTCGCGGCCCGGCCGGCGGACCGGCCGATCCGTGCCCTCAGATAGCGGACCGTCACCGGCAGCGTCGCGGCGACCAGTCCGGTGACGATCATCCCGAGCGCCGGCCCCGCGACCGCGCCGTGCCGGACCGTCAACCGGTCGATCACCAGTTTCGTCAGCCAGGCGGTCGCGATCGGCGCCGCGGCCGACGCGACGGTCAGGATGAGGAACCCCGCCAGGTCTCCCGTCGCCGCACGCCACAGGAGCGCGAACGCCTCGGCGGCCGAGGCGCGCAGCTCCCGCAGGCCGAACCGGTGATCCCCCTCCGGGGCACCGGTCACCGCTCAGGCCCTGCCCGCGAGGTGCCGTACGGGGAGCTCCTCCATCCGCGCGCCCGTGGCCGCGATCCGGTGGTCGTCGCCGACCAGGTACAGCGCCGGGGTCCAGGTGTTCTGGAACGCCCGCGCCACCGGCCCGCCGTCCAGCTCCGCGGTGACGACCCTGGCCACCGGGGTGAGCGCGTCGACCGTCTCCTGGTCGTCGCCGCCCACGACCGCGAGGACGTTGTCCCGGCCCAGCTCCCGTGCATGTTCGACGAAGCTCGGCAGGAGCGTGTGGCACGCCTCGCAGCCCGCGGAGAAGAAGCCGACCACTCCGGTGAGGGTGTCGTGGGACAACGGCTCACCGGCGGTCGTCACCGCGGTGAAGTCCCCGGGCGCGGACCCGGGTCCGAGATCGAACGGCAGTCCCGGGTTGTGGCCCTGGGCGGCGTCGGCTCTCAGCCGGCGCAGGATGCCGATCGTGAGCATCAGGTTGAGCAGGCAGAGGAGGCCGAGCAGCACGACAGCGGCGGTGAGATAGGCCATCAGGAACTCCTGGCGAACAGGTCGACGATGTCGTCGAACACGACGATCAGGGCCGCCCCGACGAGGCCGCCCGCGACGGCGACCGCGAGGCCGGGCGTCATCGGAAGACCGCTGGGGGCCGCCCCGCCGAGCGCGGCGGCGACCAGAAGGGTGGCGTTGCGGACGAGGTGACGGGGGGCGATCGGCGTGCTGGAGGCGCCGAAGCACCGGCAGGGAGCCCGGCGCCCGTGCCGCAGGGCGACGGCGATCGCGACGGTGAAGGCCATGAGGAGGATTCCGGCGAGTCCGAAGCCGTACGCGGTGGCCGGCGGGACCAACAGGAGGACCGGGATCGCCGCCTCGGCGGCGACGACGGCCCGGGCGAGCGGCCGGACCAGCCGGGCCGGGACCGGAGCCAGGCCGGGAAGCGATCGTTCGAACCCGCCGAAGTCCCGCAGCTTGGACACTGCCGAGGCCACGAAGACCAGGGCGAGCAGGCTGGCGCAGGCCGCCCTCACATACTCCATGAACCCATGTCTCTTCTCGCGGACCGCGCGGGCGGCGGCATCGCACCGCCGCCCGCGTGATCGGAACGGGTCGTCAGCAGCTGCTGCGGACCTTGGACCACTCGCAGCCGGTCTGCGGGCAGCAGAAGCGGTACCAGTAGCCGGGGTGGCCCGCGGCGTTGCAGAAGTAGGTGCCGCTGCACGCGGAGGCGGTGGCCTTCGGCGCCGCCTTCTCGATGATCCGGTCGATGAGACGCATCATGGGGTTCTCCCTTGGGACGCGATGGTCGAAATACGGGGACAAACGTCGATCGCACCCTGCATGGAGCGCGCGTTCCACGCAGGTGTGCCTCACGACCTTTCGTGGCAGCCCGCATTCTCCGGAAAAATGCGGATTGTGGCCGCAATCGCCGGTCTGGCGACGCTCGGGCACAGCCACATGATCATCTAACGAAGATCAAAGATCAACACCTCGCGCGGGAGGATTCTCGGGCCGAGAGACGGTCCCCCGTCAGCGGCGCCGTCGTGGGTCGGGCGGGATGCGCAGGGCCGTGATGACCGTCGCCAGCATGTCGTAGTGGGCGGCGAGCATGATCAGCTCGATGCTCTCCCGCTCGTCGAGGTGCGCGCGCAGCCCGTCCCACGCCGCGTCGCCGAGGTCGCCCTCCGCCTGCAGGGCGTCCACGGCGGTCAGGATGGCGCGCTCCCGGGGCGACCAGCCGTCGGCCTCGGGCCCCTCGTCAGTGAGCCGAGCGAGGTCGCCGCGGGTGACCCCGGCCCGAACGCCGAGCCGTACGTGATGGTCGAACTCGTAACGGCAGCCGCGCAAGTGCGCCACGCGGAGGATGACCAGCTCGGTCTCCCGGCGGGGCAGCACGCCGCCCGGCATCAGCCGCCCCGCGAACCGCAGCCAGCCGCGGAACAGGCGGCGGTGCCGTCCGAGGACCCGGAACAGGACGGGCGGCTCCGTACCGACGCGCCACCCCGCCAGGTAGGCGAAGATCCAGGCCGGCGTGCCGAGGTCACGGCGTGCGCCGGGCGCGACGCGCGGGACCATGCCGGTGGCGGCGCCTCCGGGCGCCGGGTGCTCGACGCCGGAGTCGTTCTCGGCGGTCGTCCGATCACGTCGTCGCATGCGATCAGCAATACACGAACGCATGTGTCCGCGATAGCTCCCGCCGTACAAAATGATCAGCCCGCCGCCGCACCGAAGTGCTCGACGATCCCCCGCGCGTAGTAGGGCTCCCAGTCCTCATCCGGGCTCTCGGCGGCGTACCGCTTGTCCAGGCTCACCAGCACGTAGACCAGCTCGCTGCGGACCGGCTCGGCTGCCAAGAGCTCGGGCAGCTCCGAGAGCCGGATCAGCCAGTCGGCGTACCAGGAGGCCCAGTCGTCGTCCACGCCGTCCGCGATCCGATAGACGCGGTGGTGGACCTCCCCGGCCTCGTGCAGCAGCTCGCGCACAGCCTCCGTGGTCGTGTCCATCGTCCCGCCCCGAACCGATCGCGGCGCGTCCGGCGGCCATCGTCCCGACGCGCATTCATGAGACCGGCCCTTCCGGTGGCGTCGGGGCAACCTCGGGTACAGGCCGGTGACCTGGACCTTCCCCACTCCCCGGGCGCCGGTAAACCTCACCCGACGCTGGAGACGATCAGTTCACCCGGTCCGTCGGCCGCGGCGTATGGGCCTCACCACCCGATGGGCGTCGGTGAACCCGACCTCCCGATCAGCCCGGCCGGTCCGTCGGCTGCGGCGTCGTGAACGCCGCGTCCTCCTCGCCGGCGATCCGCAGCGCCCGCTCCACCCGCGACCGTACGGCGACGTCGAACACCCGCTGGGCAGCCATGCGCCCGTGCAGGACCGGTCCGACCCAGCGCGGGGCGTGGACGCGGCGGGCGCGCGTGGCGATGCCGTGCTCCAGCGCGTCGATCCCGGCGCTGAGCGGAGTCACCCCGGTGAATCCGCCCCGGCGACCCTGCAGCGCGGCGGTGGCACGCGTGCCGAACCCGCGGTGGGTCATGTCGGTGTCCAGTTCGGCGAAGTACGCGACGCCGACCCGCGCACCGGTGTGCCGCAACTCGATGCGCAGCGTGTCGCCGAGGGCCTCCACCGCGGACTTCGACGCGCTGTAGGCCCCGAGCAGCGGGGCGCGGACGGCGGCGGCCAGCGAGGCGACCGCCAAGACGTAGCCGTTCGGATGGGAGATGTACGGGCCGGCCGCGCGCAGCGTGTGATAAGTGCCGAAGACGTTGACCCGCATGGTCGTCTCCAGGACGCCGGGGTCGCCGTCGAGGATCGGCCACTGGCAGGCGACGCCCGCGTTGGCCACCACCACGTCCAGGCCGCCGAGTTCCTCGACGAGCCCGTCCACGGCCCGCTGGACGCCGTCCCGGTCGGTCACGTCGCAGGGTCGCCACGGCGCGTCCCCGCACGCGCCGGCGACGGTCGCGAGACCGTCCGGCTCCAGCCCCGCGAGGGCCACGCGGGCTCCGCGGGCGTGCAGGCGGCGGGCGAGCGCCGCCCCGATGCCACGCGCCGCCCCGGTGATCAGCACCCGCCGACCGTGGAGGAGCATCCGGTCGTTCGGTCTTCGCATAGACCAGCAATACACGACGTTGATCGCGATATCCCGATCGCGTCGGCATCGGGATGGCCGAATGCGGCCTTCGTGCTGACGTGGTTCGTGACGGGGACGGCACCGTGGTGCCGGCGGGCGGCGTCAGGAGGCGCCTTCGACCTTGTTCCGCAGCGCGTCGAGCTGGGCCGGCGCGCCGAACGCGATGAGGGTGGCGGGTGGTTCGAGCGGCGTCTCCGGAGGCGGATCGGCGAGGAAACGGCCCGTGTCGGTGCGGATCGCCAGCAGCAGCACGCCGGTGCTCTCGCGCAGCGCCGCCTCCCGTACGGTGCGGCCGGCCAGCGGCGACTCCGGGCGGATCTCGACCTGCTCGATCTGGAACTCCAGCGTCTCGTCGTGCATGACGACGTCGAGGAACTCCGTGACCTCCGGCTGGAGCGCGAAGGCCGCCATCCGCCGTCCTCCGATCAGCTGCGGATTGACCGCCCGGTCCGCCCCAGCGCGCAGGAGCTTGGACTTGGACGACTCGTTGCGGGCGCGGGCGATGATGACCAGGTCGGGCCGCAACGCCCGGCTGGACAGGGTGACGTAGACGTTGTCGGCGTCGGTCTCCAGGGCGGCGATGAGCGCGGACGCGCGGGCGATGCCCGCCTCGTGGAGCACCTGGTCCTCGGTGACGTCGCCGACGATGTGCGCGTGCTCGATGCCCGTGAGCCGGTCGGGGTTCCGGTCGATGACGACGATCTGGTGACCCATCGAGGCGAGGTACTGCGCACTGGCCTGCCCGACGCGTCCCCAGCCGCAGATGATGACGTGGCCGGACATCCGGCCGATCGCGCGGTCCATGCGGCGCCTTTCCAGGTGAGCCCGTACGTGTCCTTCGAGGAGCGCCTCCAGCACCGTGCCGAAGGTGTACAGCGCCGTGCCGACGCCGACCAGGATCACGAAGATCGTGAAGATCTCCCCGGCGGTCGTCAGGTGCCGGATCTCGCGGTATCCGACGGTCGAGACGGTGGTGACCGTCTGGTACACCGCGTCCAGCGGGCTGAATCCCAGGAGCATGTAACCGAGGGACCCGCCGACGATGACCAGCACCAGGCACGCGACCGCGATCTGAAGCCGGCGCACTGTCTCCACACGCCAATTGTCACCTCACCGTGCCGTCCCGACACGGTGAGGCACGGAGCGCCGGACCGCGACGCGACGGCGCAGGGCGGGCTGCGCGGCGGCCACGGCCGGCGCCCGGCGGGCCGTACGGCGTCCTGCGCGCTGCGCCCGGCCCCCGCGAGCTCGCCGAGACCGTCGGCGCCTGGCGGCGGCTATGCCGCGTCGGGCACCGGTTCGCCGCCGGCCACGGGCACGGGCCCGGCGGCCGGGACCGCGGGCCGCCTGCCGCGCCGCCAGATCGGGGCCGCGAGCAGGACCACGAGGAGTCCACCGGCGCCGGGGAGGATGAACGCCCACCGGCTGCCCCAGTCGTCGATGATGGTGCCGGTGACCGGGCCGGCGATGGCCAGGCCCAGCGTCATCGCGGTGCCGTGCAGGCCCGTCGCCTCGCCACGGGCCTCGGCGGGCACCCACCGGCTGAGGGTGTCGATCGTGGTGGAGATGCCGGGAGCGCACAGCATCCCGGCCGGGAGCAGCACGAGGCACACCACCCGCCAGTCGCCGAACAGGCCGATCGGCACGGTGAGAGCGGCCATGGTCCCGACCATCACCAGGGGTGAGAAACCGCGGGGCAGCGCGCCGTAGACGAACCCGCCGGTCAGCGAGGCGATGCCCCATACGGCGAGGGCGAGGCCGGTCCACCGGGTCGCGGCGTCGGCCTTGAGCACCGCGACCACGCCGAGTTCCGTGGCGGCCAGCACGAACGTCAGCGCGCACGTCACGGCGAGGAGCGCGAGCATCGCAGGGGTCAGCCACTGCCGGCGGCTCACCACGGCTCCGCCGGCCTCGGGCTCCCCCGCGACGCGAACGGGCGGGTCCAGTATCAGCAGCGCGACGCCGGACCCCACCATCCCTAGCCCGACGAACGTCATGGTCCAGGCGCTGCCGAGCGCGGTGGTCACGGCGACGGCGAGTGCCGGGCCGGTCATGTAGCAGATCTCGACCAGCATCGAATCGAGCGCGTAGGCGCTGCGGCGCTGCTCGGCCGGGACCGTGGCCGCGAGGCACTGCCGGACGACGCTGAACACCGGCAGCGCCAGCACGCCGTCGGCGAACGCGCCCGCGACCAGCGGCCAGTACGGCAGGAACGACGCGGCGATCCAGAACACCAGTTGGGCGACCGTGGTGACCGCCAGGACCGGCCGGAGGCCGCGCCGGTCGACGAAGCGCCCGGCGATGGGAGAGCCGACGGCCACTCCGGCGGTCGCGGCCGCGCCGACCAGGCCCGCCTCCAGGAAGCCGAGCCGCAGCCCGCCGACCACGTGCAGGGTCAGCGTCAGCCCGGTGGCGACCACGGGGATCCGGGCCACCAGTCCGACGAGCAGCAGCGTCCGGACGCCGGGGATGGACAGCACCCGCCGGTAAGGCTCGACAGTCATAATGATCACTTACCTCCACGACGCAGTATGGCAGCGAGCCGCAGGCCCGGAAAGTGAATTTCGCCGCCCGGACGGAGCACCCGGCGCGGGCTCATCACGACTTCCTGACAACGCTCGTCAATCGGGAGTTCGGACGGCTCGGCTTCGCGGTATAAGCACCACGACGGGGCTGGCCGCCCACGGTCCCCGCTGTTCGGCGCCGGGGTCCGGGCCGTTCCCAGGGCTGCTAAAACGGGGGCAAAAGGTGACGAGTGACGAAAATGATAAAAATAGCAAAGGTCAGGAAAATGATCGGGCGGGTATTCGTCATCGGCGGTGGTTCCTGCCGGCCGCCCTCGGATTGGCCGTCGTGGTGGGCGGTGCGGTCGGCGCCGGGGTCCTCCGGCTCACCGGCTCACACCCGGCCGAACACCGCTCGGCCGTCCAGCGCCGAGCGGTGCGGCCACGGCAGCCAGCCCAACCCAAGGTCGACTGCCATGTGCACAAGTGCATCGCGCTGACCTTCGACGACGGGCCGCTCGCCGAAACCACCCCGAAGCTCCTCGACATCCTGAAGGCCCACGGAGCGCACGCGACGTTCTTCGTGCTCGGCATGCAGGTGGCGGGCAATGAGGAGGTGCTGAAACGGGAGGTCACCGAGGGCCACCAGGTCGGCAACCATACGTTCGACCACAAGAAACTCGTGGGGATGCCGAAGGCGAAGGTCGAGGACGAGCTGATCCGCACGCAGGAGGCCATCCTCCAGGCGACGGGCACGACGCCGACGGTGTTCCGCCCGACGTACGGATCCACCGACAAGCAGTTGAACGACATCACCAAGGAGATGGGCCTCGCGCAGATCCTGTGGACCGTCGACACGGTGGACTGGAAGGACCGCAACACCGCGCTCGTCCAGAAACGCGTCCTGGCCGGCGCGAAACCGGGCCACATCGTGATCATGCATGACATCCGGCCGACCAGCGTGAACGCCGTCCCCGACATCCTGACGACCCTCACCAAACAGGGCTACGCCTTCGTGACGATCTCCGAACTGTACGGCGGCAAGCTGACGCCGGGCGAACGCTACCCGGCGTTCCTCGGCTCACCCATCGCGGGCCCGGCCCCGCCGACGTAATCCACGTCCCGCCGTGGGAAGGGCGTCGCTTGTCAGTGCGCGGTCCAGCCGCCGTCCATGGTGAGCGACGCCCCGGTGATCATCGACGCGTGCGGTGAGCAGAGGTAGGCGACCATCTCGGCGACCTCCTCCGGCTCGATGAGCCGCCGGATCGCGGCCCTGGCGAGCATGACCTCGTCGATGACCCGGTCGGGCTCCATCCCGTGCGCGGCCGCCTGGTCGGCGATCTGGTGCTCCACGAGCGGAGTGCGGACGTACGCCGGGCTGACGCAGTTGGCGGTGACCTCGTGCTCGGCCGCCTCCAGCGCGATGACCTTGGTCATCCCCTCCAGAGCGTGCTTGGCGGCCACGTAGGCCACCTTGTACGGCGAGGCCACCCGGCCGTGGACGGAGGAGATGCCGATGACCCGGCCCCATCCTCGGTCGTACATTCCGGGGAGCGCCCGCCGGGCCAGCCGGAACGGCGCCTCGACCATGATGCGCTGCATCCGCGCGAAGACGTCCGGGGGGAACTCCGTGACCGGCGCGACGTGCTGCAGGCCGGCGTTGTTGACCAGGATGTCCACGTCGCAGTCGACGGCCTCGACCGCCGCGGCGTCGGACAGATCGGCGGCGACCGCCCGGCCGCCGATCTCCCGCGCGGCGGTCTGGGCCTCCTCCTCACGCAGGTCGACGATGACGACCTCGGCGCCGGCGGCCGCGAGCCTACGGGCGCAGGCCAGCCCGATCCCGCCGGCCGCGCCGGTCACGAGGGCCCGGCGGCCGGACAGGTCGAGACCGGCGGACGGCTGAGGGACGCTCGGTGGAATCACGCGTTCTCCTCCTCGTCATCGGGACATTCGGCGCGCACACGACCCTACCGATGCGGGATCGGCCCACCGTGCCCCGCGAGGCTCGGTCAAGCGGTGCGGTGAACGACGCCGTACCGCGCTCGCCGAGGCGATCCCGAGCCACCGGTGGGGTGCCCGCCGCTCCGGCGGGCACCCCGTTCTACCGAGCGGTCAGGAGACCGTCTCGAGCGGCAGCCACAACGCGAGCCGACCGCCGATCCGCTGATCGGAGGTCGCGAGCGTGTGGATCTCCGCGGGAGACAGGGCCCGCTTGTACACGCGCACGTCGTCCAGCGTGCCGTGGAACCGGCTGGCGCCGTCGACGCGCTCTCCGACGTGGATGCCGTCCACGCCGAACTCCTTGCCCTCGGTGACCGAGCCCGGCGGCACCGCGGCGGAGGCGACCTGCACCCCGTCGATCCACAGGGAGAGCTTCCCGTCGGCGCGCTGCAGCGCCACGTGGTGCCACTGGCCGTCGTTGTAGGCGTTCGCCGACTGGACGGAGATGTTGAACCGATCGACCGCGATCAACGCGTTGATCCGGTGGGACGCCGGCTCGGCCCGCAGCCACACCTGTGGCGTCGTCCCACTGCCCCACCGGTACGCCCACAGCAGCGCGTGCGTCCCGGCGGTGTCGGAGTAGCGGAACCAGGTGGCCATCGTGAAGTCGCCGCCGCCGACGTCGATCGCCGGGCTGTACGGCACCTCGACGCGATCGTCGACCCCGTCCAAGCCGAGGCCGTTGCCGAACCGTCCGGGCACGGTCTGGGCGCCGCCGCGCACGTAGGCGTCGTTGCCGCGGTGGGAGGCGTCCGGGGTCTTCGGCCCCGGCGCGGGCGGCGCGGGGATGCCCGGGGGCGTGCCGTTCGGCGTGGCGAGGTAGGCCTCGTTGAAGTGCGCCCAGCGGATCGTCTCGTACGGGCTGGCGGTGCCCGCCTCGTACAGCAGGCCGGCCTCGTCGTCGCCGAGCTTCACCATGTCCGAGTAGGCCGACGGACCCCACCAGAAGACCTTGCCCTGCTGCCAGCGCTGCCACGTGCGGGCCTCGTCGAAGGACGAGCGCACCGCCATCGCCTCGCGCGCCTCGGGGTGCGCCGGCGAGGACAGCAGGATGCGGTTGGTCCGGTCGCCCTGGTCGCGGGCGTGCATGCGCAGCGTCGAGGCCTGGACGTCCGGCAGCGTGAGGTTCTTCACGATGCGGAACGGCCGCTCGAAGGTCTCCCCGCCATCCTTGCTGATGGCGTACGCCCGGTGGCCGGGGTCGGTGCCGCGCTCACGGGCCAGCGCGTAGATCCGCCCGTCGGTGAGCTCGACGACGGTCACCTCCTGGGCGATGATCGTGCCGTCGTCGTAGGCGCTCGTCGCCCCGATGTGCCAGGTCACGCCGCTGTCGTCGCTGTAGAGCAGGTGCGTGCCGTAGGTGTGGGGACCGACCCCGTCGTAGATCTCGTAGTTGGCGCCGAGAACGAGGCGGCCGGCGTGCTTGCCCCGGGTGAGCTGGATGCCGTGCATCGGCCCGGTCGCGTACCAGAAGTTCCACTCCGGGCGTTTGCCCTCGGTCATCTCCCGGGGCGCGGTCCAGGTGGCGCCGTTGTCATCGCTCCACTGCACGTACGGGTCGCGCTCACAACCATTCGGGCAGGGGTCCGGGCCGTTGTGCGTGCTGACCACGACGACCCGGCCGGTGCGCTGGTCGACGATCGGCACCGGGTTCCCGTGCGTCGAGCCGTTGCCCTTCGAGACGACCTGCAGCGGACCCCAGGTGCGGCCGCCGTCGGCGGAGCGCCGCAGGACGATGTCGATGTTCCCGTCGTCGCCGCAGTCGGCGACGCGGCCCTCGGCGAAGGCCAGCACCATGCCGTTGGCCGCCCGGACGACCGCCGGGATCCGGAAGCAGGCGTAGCCGAACTGCTTCTGCTGGAACAGGACCTGCTCGTCGTCGAAGGGCTGTGCGGCGGTCGCGCCGGATGCCGCGGTCGCGGAGGCGGCGGCCGATGCCGCACCGGCGGGCCGGGTGGGCGCGGCGGCTCCGGCGGGCCGCGCGACGGCGAGGGAGGCCGGTGAGCCCAGCAGCAGACCGGCCGCCATCAGGGCGACGCGGCGCCAGGCGGACGGCCGGCGGCGGGGTGGTTTCTCGGAGGCGTACCTCATAGGGCTTGCCTTTCAGGAGAAGGTCGGGGCGGCGGACATCCTATGTCCTACGTTCTATGTCCACCAGGGTCTGCGGCTATTGACGCAGCTGGGAGGCGGGGTTACCGTCCCCGGACTAGATGTAGGACATCCCATGTCCACCGAAAGGGTTGAACCATGCCAGCAGTCGATCGCGGCCGGGTCAGCGCCGCGTGCGCCGTGACCGCCCTCGTGGCGGCCCTCACCGCCGGAACGTCGCCGTCCTGGGCCACTCCGGCCGGCGCCCGGGCACGGTGCGAGACGTCCGTGCCGTACACGGCGGGCACCGAGGGATACAGCGCGTTCCGCATCCCGGCGATCGTCGAGACGAGGTCGGGCGACCTGCTGGCGTTCGCCGAGGGCCGGTTCGCCGGGCTCGGCGACGCGGGCAACATCGACACCGTCGTCAAGCGGTCGACCGACGGCGGCTGCACGTGGGGGCCGCTGAAGGTCGTCCAGGACAGCGGCCCGAACACCTCTGGAAACCCCGCCCCCGTCGTGACGGCGAACGGCCGCATCGTGCTGCTGACGACGTACAACGCGGGCACGGCCACCGAGACGGCGATCCTGCGCGGCCAGGTGACGCCCGAGCAGAGCCGGCGCGTCTTCGTGCAGTACAGCGACGACGAGGGCGCCACCTGGTCGGCGCCGCGCGAGATCACCGCTGACGCCAAGGACCCGAACTGGCGCTGGTACGCCACGGGGCCGGGCCACGCGATCCGGCTGACCCACGGCCGTCACGCCGGCCGCCTGGTGGTGCCGGCGAACCACTCGATCGCCCCGCCGGCGGGCTCGTCCGACCTGGGCTCCGAGGCCAAGTACTACGGCGGCCATGATCTCTACAGCGACGACGGCGGCCGTACCTGGCACATCGGCTATGTCGACGACAACCCCGACGGCTACGTCAACGTCAACGAGTCCACGGCCGCCGAGCTGCCCGACGGCCGGGTCTACTTCAACACCCGCGACCAGAACGGAACGAGCCCCGGCACCCGCGCGGACGCCTACAGTCGCGACGGCGGCCGGACCCTTCAGGCGCCGTTCGCCCCGCAGCAGGGCCTGGTCGGGCCGGTCGTCGAGGGCAGCGTCCTGCAGGTGCGCGGACGGCAGGGCCCGCTCGTGTTCTCCGGCCCGGCGAACCCGACGAGCCGGGCCGGCATGACGTTGCGGGTCAGCGCCGACAACGGGCGGACCTGGCGGTCCGCCTTGACGTTCTCGACGCTCCCAGCGGGCTACTCGGACCTCGTCCAGCCGGACGCCCGCACCATCGGTGTGCTGTACGAGACGGGGAACGCCGGACCGTACGAGAACATCACCTTCCGCCGCGTATCACTGCGCGACCTGGGGCATCAGTCCTGAGCCGGCCGGACGGCGGGCTCCTGAGACCCGCCGTGCGCCCTCAGCCGTGATCCAGCCGGACCACGGGCTCTGGGGACCCGCTCTGAGTCCTCAGTCGTGATCCAACCGGACCGCGGCCTCCCGGGACCCGCTCTGAGTCCTCAGCCGTGATCCAACCGGGCGAGCCGCGCGCGCACTCCGGCGAAGTGCGCGCGCATCGCCGCCTCGACGGCGGCGCGGTCCCCGGCGATGACCGCCGTGTAGATGTCGCGATGGGTGCGGGCGACGTCGGCCGGGGTCTCGTCCGGCGTGCCCAGGTCGTCGCGGAGCTGGTGGTAGACCTCCCAGAACGCGCCGAGGAGCCGGCCGACGAGCGGGTTGCCGAGGGGCTGGTAGAGCAGGTCGTGGAAGAGCCGGTCGGTCTCCGGAGAGACGACGCCGACCTGCGCCTCGGCCTCCATCCGCTCGATGACGTCGCGGACGGGGGTGAGGACCTCGGCCGGGTCCGTGCCGCCGCACTCGTCGATCAGCCGCTGCGCCAGGCCGTTCTCCAGGACCTCGCGGATCTCCATCAGGTTGCGCAGGGCGTCGCGCGGCCCGATGCGGGTGTGAAAGGTGAGCTCGTCGACCAGGCCGCCGAGCGACAGCCGTCCCACGAACATCCCGAAGCCGTGCCGGATGTCGACGATGCCGACGGCTTGGAGGGCCTTGAGCGCCTCACGGACCGAGTTGCGGCTGATGCCCAGCTCCTCGATCAGCTCCGACTCGGTCGGCATCGGGTCTCCCGGCACGAGGCCACGGCGAACGATGATCTCCTTGACCGCCTCCTGTACTTCCAGTGCCCGCGTCGGTCGGCCGCCGCGCGGGGCGGGAATCCGTCGTGCGGGCGAGGGACGCCGGGCGGGCGGATCCCCGGCGGTCTGCGGATCATCGCGAAACATCAAGGACATCTCCTGGTCATTCGGGCTTGACCGGGCGCGGGTTGGACCCTAGCCTCCACCCTACTGGACGTGGGATGTAGGACGTCCAATCTGCCCGTGACGGAGACGAGCGTTACCCCCCGATACGACATGTAGGAGGCACCGTGAGCGCCCCGGTTCCCTTCAGCCGCCGTGACTTTCTGCGCTACAGCGGGACGGTGAGCGCCGCAGCGGCCGTCTCCGCCGCCCTGTCGGCCTGCAGCGGGCCCGCCTCGACGAGCTCGACCGGCTCCAGCGGGTCCAAGGACCTCGTCACCGCCGTCATCGGCTACGGCAACGACCAGACCTGGGACCCGACCATGACGGCGTCGGCGTTCGCGATGGCCGGTATCAACCACATCTACGAGGGCCTCGTCGACACCGACCCGATCACCCGCGCGCCGTACCCGGCGCTGGCCACCGCGCTGCCCGCCGACCCCAAGGCGACGACGTGGAAGTTCACGCTGCGCCAAGGCGCGAAGTGGCACGACGGACAGCCGGTCACCGTCGACGACGTGCTGTTCACCTTCGACCGCATCCTCGACCCGAAGGCGCAGACGCTCGTCTTCAACTTCTTCGCCACCTGGCTGAAGGAGGTGCGCAAGGTCGACGACACCAGCGTCGAGCTGGTCTTCAAGTTCCCCTTCCCGGACGCGCTCCCCCGCCTCACGATCGCCAAGATCATGCCGAAGCACGTCTACGGCCAGCCGGGCGGCTGGGACGCCGCCAAGAACGGCAAGTCCATCGGCTCCGGCCCGTACAAGATGGTCCAGCACAACCCGAAGTCGAACACGACGTTCGAGGCGTTCGCGGACTACAACGGCTCGCGCAAGCCGGCGATCAAGAAGATGAACTGGCTGTCCATCGTCGACGCCTCGGCCCGCGTCGCCAAGATCTCCGGTGGCTCCGCCGAGGCGCAGATCTCCGACAACGTGCCGTACGCCAACATCGACCAGCTGAAGAAGAGCGGGCTGACCGTCGAGGGCGGCAAGGGCATGAACCACATGTTCATCATGTTCAACACGGGCAAGAAGCCGTTCGACGACGTGCGGGTCCGCCAGGCGCTCCTCTACGCGATCGACACCCAGAAGATGATCGAGGTCGCGCTGAAGGGCCACGGCGCCCCGGCCACGAGCTTCCTCAACGAGCAGAACCCCTCGTACGCTCGTGCCAAGACCGTCTACTCCTACGACCCGGAGAAGGCCAAGTCGCTGCTCAAGGCGGCCGGCGTCACGAACCTCTCGATCAACCTGATGGCGGTCAACGTCAGCTGGATCGCCGACTGCCTGCCGACGATCGCCAACTCCTGGAACGCCATCGGCGTCAAGACCACCCTCGCGCCGCAGGACACCAGCGCGCTGTTCACCAAGATGGACCAGTCGCAGGACTACCAGGTGGTCGCGGCGGCCTCGAACCCCAACCAGTTCGGCCTCGACGCCGACCTCATCCTCCGCTACAACTACACGCCCGGCGGCAACTGGATGAAGTACACCAAGTGGGACAGCAGCCCGGACGCGAAGAAGCTCTTCGCGCAGATGGACGCGGCCACCCGCGAGCCGGACCAGCAGAAGAAGCTCCAGCTCACCCACGATTACATCGACCTCATCGCCGAGCAGGCCGTGCTCTACCCGGTCGTGCACACCGAGCTGATGACCGCCTGGAACGCCAAGAAGCTCACCGGCGTTCGGGCGCAGGCCTACCCCGGCATCAACCTGCTGCAGGCCAAGCGCACCTGACCGCGGACGGCGGCGGGACAGGTCCCCAGGCCCGCCGCCGTTTCCGCTTCACCCCTCGATCCGACTCTTCCCAGGAGGCACCCGGTGGCAGTCATCGCCAGAATGCTGGTGCGCCGCGTCCTCATCCTGATCCCGCTGTTGCTGGGCGTCGTCCTGTTCGTCTTCATCGTCATGCGGTTCTCCGACAGCAAGCCGGAGTACGCCTACTTCGAAGGCTCGAACCCGACACCCGCGCAGGTCCACCAGTTCAAGGTGGACAACGGCCTGCTGGATCCGCTGCCCGTCCGGTACGTGCGGTTCGTCGGCCAGCTGGTGCGGGGCGACATGGGCACGAGCGTGCTGACGAAGGCGCCCGTACGCGACTCGGTGGCGACGGCGCTGCCGCTCACATTGCAGCTGACCCTGCTCGGCGTGGTGATCGCCATCGTGCTGTCGCTGATCTTCGGGATCACCGGGGCGATCTTCCGGGACCGCTGGCCCGACCAGCTCATCCGGGTCGTGTCGTTGATCGGCCTCGCGGCCCCGGCGTTCTGGATCGCGCTGCTGATGATCCAGTACCTGGCGGTCGAGCGCGGCTGGTTCCCGACCAGCGGTTACGTCAACCCGGCCGACTCCTTCACCGGCTGGCTGAAGTCGATGACGCTCCCCGCGCTGTCGCTGTCGCTGCCGCAGGCCGCCTACCTGACGCGGATCATCCGCACGTCGATGGTCGAGGAACTCGACAAGGACTACGTGCGGACCGCCATCGGCAGCGGCCTGCCCCCGATCGTCGTCGTCGGCCGCAACGTCCTGCGCAACGCGCTGGTCAACCCGCTGACCGTCCTGGGCCTGCGGGTCGGCTACCTGCTCGGCGGCGCGGTGGTCATCGAGACCATCTACTCGCTGCCCGGCATGGGCCAGCTCATGATCACCGCGGTGCGCAACGGCGATCCGGCCGTGGTCCAGGGCGTCGTCCTCACGATCGCGACCGGGTTCGTGGTGGTGAACCTCGTCGTCGACGTCCTCTACCTGCTCGTCAACCCCCGACTCAGGAGCGCGACCTGATGCGCAACGGCCTGGCGAAACGTCTGTCCCAGGGAGGCGTCGGCTTCCGGCGGCTGGGCGTGCTCTCGTGGATCGCCCTCGGCGTCGTCGTGGTGATCGTCCTCGCCGCCGTCTTCGCCCCGGTGCTGGCGCCGCACTCCCCGTACGTCCAGGAGACGGCGGGCGGCGGCCCGAGCGGGTCGCACTGGATGGGTCTGGACAGTTCCAACCGCGACATCTTCTCCCGGCTGCTGTACGGCGCGCGCTGGTCCCTCATCATCGGCCTGGGCGCCACCGGGATCGCGCTGGTGGCCGGTGCGCTGCTCGGTTCCATCGCCGCGACCTCGCGGCGGGCGGTCGACGAGACGATCATGCGCGTCCTCGACGTGATCATGGCGTTCCCGGGCATCGCGCTCGCCGCCGTGCTCGTCGCGGTGTTCGGCGGCAGCATCCCCGTGCTGGTGTTCGCCCTGGCCTTCCTCAACGCGCCGGCGGTGGCCCGCGTGGTCCGCGGCAACGTCCTGTCGCAGTACGGCGAGGACTACGTCGCGGCCGAGCGCGTCATCGGCGCCCGCACCCCGCACATCCTGCTCCGGCACGTCGCCATCAACTGCGCCGCGCCGATCCTGGTCTTCTGCACCGTGATGGTCGCCGACGTCATCGTCTTCGAGGCGTCGCTGTCGTTCATCGGCGCGGGCGTACGGCCGCCGGACCCGTCGTGGGGCAGCGTCATCGCCGACGGCAAGAACATGGTCCTGCTCGGCGGCTGGTGGGCCACCGTCTTTCCCGGTCTGGTCATCCTCCTGACGGTGCTCGCGCTGAACATCCTCGCCGAGGGCATCTCCGACGCCTGGGCCACTCCGGCGGCGCGCCGCCGCGACGCCGGCGGCAAGAAGGACGACGTCGACGCGCTCGAGCAGGCCACCCCCGGGTCCGGCGAGGTCACCCCGCTGTCCGGCCTCGCCGAGGCGGCGGCGCGCCTGGCCGAACGGGCCCGCCCCCTGCCCAAGGGCGAGCCGATCCTCGCGGTGGAGAACCTCGCGATCGGCTTCGACGACCAGCACGACGGCGTCGACATCGTCGACGGGATCTCCTTCGACGTACGGCCCGGGGAGGTGCTCGGCCTCGTCGGCGAGTCCGGCAGCGGCAAGTCCCTGACCGCGCTGACCATCATGGGCCTGCAGCCGCGCGGCGCGCGGGTGCGCGGGCAGGTCCGGTTCGACCACAAAGACCTCCTCGCCCTCGGCCGGTCGGCCCGGCGGCGGCTGCTCGGCCACGACATGGCGATGATCTACCAGGACGCGCTGTCGTCGCTGAACCCGGCCATGACCATCAAGGCGCAGCTCAAGCAGGTCGTCCGGCGGGGTGGCCGGCGCAGCCCGGCGGAGCTGCTGGAGCTGGTGGGCCTGGACCCGGCGCGCACGCTCCGGTCCTACCCGCACGAGCTTTCCGGTGGGCAGCGGCAGCGCGTGCTCATCGCGATGGCCCTGTCCCGCGACCCGAAGCTCATCATCGCGGACGAGCCGACGACGGCCCTGGACGTCACCGTGCAGGCGCAGGTCATCCAGCTGCTGCTGAGGCTGCGCGAAGAGCTGGGCTTCGCCCTCATCCTCGTCTCTCACGACCTGGCCCTGGTCTCCGACGTCACCGACCGGGTCGTGGTGATGTACGGCGGGCAGATCGTCGAGACCGGCGTGACCTCCACCCTGGTCGGCGCGCCCGCGCACCACTACACCCGGGGCCTGCTCGGCTCGGTGCTGTCCCTGGAGTACGGGGCCGAGCGCCTCACCCAGATCCGCGGCGTGGTGCCCTCCCCCGCCGACTTCCCGGCCGGCTGCCGGTTCTCCGACCGGTGCCCGATGGCGACCGACGTCTGCCGCACGGAGACACCTCGTCTCGACGGCCAGGGACTCCGTCACTCGGCCGCCTGCCACCATCCGGCGATCGACCTCGCCGGCTCCATGTCCGCCGCCGGCACGGGCGCCCCGCCGGCCGGCCCCGAGGAGGCACGTTGACCGCCGACGAGACCCTCGTCGAACTCTCCGACGTCCACGTGGTGCACAAGGCGCGCACCGGCGGCCTGTTCACCCGCGACCGCGTCTACGCGCTGACCGGCGCGGACCTGACCGTCCGCCCCGGCGAGACGGTGGGCGTCGTCGGCGAGTCCGGCTGCGGCAAGTCCACCCTCGCCAAGGTCCTCGTCGGCCTGCAGCAGCCCACGTCCGGCACGGTCTCCTTCGGCGGCAAGGGCATCTGGTCGATGTCCGCGTCCGAGCGCCGCGGGGCGATCGGGTCGACGACCGGCATGGTCTTCCAGGACCCGTCGACCGCGCTCAACCGCCGACTGCCGATCCGGCGGATCCTGCGCGACCCGCTCGACGTGCACGGCGCGGGCACCGCTCGCGAACGCGACGAACGCGTCCGTGAGCTGATCGACCTCGTCGGCCTGCCGAGGAGCGTGGCCGACCTGCTGCCCGGCCAGATCTCCGGCGGTCAGCGGCAGCGAGTCGCGATCGCCCGCGCCCTGGCGCTGCGGCCGAAGCTGCTGATCGCCGACGAGCCGACCAGCGCTCTGGACGTCTCCGTACGAGCGCAGATCCTCAACCTGCTGCTCGACCTGAAGCAGCGGTTCGACCTCGCCATGGTCTTCGTCTCGCACGACATCCAGACCGTGCGGCGGATGAGCGACCGGGTCGTGACGATGTACCTCGGCCGGATCGTCGAGCAGACCCCGGCCGACGCCGTCCCCGGGCGCGCCCGCCACCCGTACACCCGCGCGCTGTTCTCCGCCACGCCTGGCCTGCTCTCGCCGATCGACCCGATCCCGCTGATCGGGCCGGTGCCGTCGGCGACCCGGCCGCCGAGCGGCTGCCCGTTCCGTACGCGCTGCTGGCGGGCCGACGACGTCTGCGCCGCCGAGATGCCGGCCGCGGAGATCGACGGCGGGGAGCACCTGTTCCGCTGCCACCACCCGGTTCCGGCCGGAGCGACCGACCGCGAGCTGATCGGCGAGGTCTAGACACGCCCTAGCCGTTCCTCGCATCCGCGAGCCGACCGGTCGAAGTCCTGACCGTTCCTCGCACCCGTCCATTGACCCGGTATTGAAGGGAAATCGATGACCACCGCCACCACGCTGTCCGGCGTCATCCCCCCGGTGTGCACCCCGCTGACCCCCGAGTACGAGGTCGACACCGCTTCGTTGACGCGGCTGGTGGATCACCTGCTGGACGGCGGGGTCGACGGCCTGTTCGTCCTGGGATCGTCATCGGAGGTGGCCTTCCTGACCGACGGGCACCGGAAGGTCGTGCTGGACACCGTGCTCGGCCACGTCGCCGGACGGGTCCCCGTGCTGGCCGGCGTCATCGACATGACCACACCGCGCGTGCTCGACCATGTGAGAGTCGCGGTCGAGGCGGGCGCCGACGCCCTCGTCGCCACCGCGCCCTTCTACACCCGCACCCACCCCGCCGAGATCGCTCTGCACTTCCGGATGATCGCCGAGGCCGGTCTCCCGCTGTACGCCTACGACCTGCCGGCGTCCGTGCACAGCAAGCTCGAGGCCGACCTCGTGCTGGAGCTGGCCGCCGAAGGCGCGCTCGCCGGGCTCAAGGACTCCAGCGGCAACGACGCCGCGCTGCGCGAGGTGATCCTCGGCCGCCGGGACCGCGGCCTGCCGTCGTTCTCGGTCCTGACCGGTTCGGAGCTGACGGTCGACTCGGCGCTGGCGATGGGCGCGGACGGCGTCGTCCCCGGGCTGGGCAACGTCGACCCGCACGGCTACGTACGGCTGTACCGCGCGGCGTCGGCGGGCGACTGGGCGGCGGCCCGAACCGAGCAGGAGCGGCTGTTCCGCCTGTTCGGGCTGGTGAACGCCGGTGGTCCGCACATGGGCCGCGGGTCCTCGGCGCTGGGGGCGTTCAAGGCCGCGCTGCACCTGCGGGGCGTCATCGACCACCCGACCACCGCGCTGCCGCAGATCCCCCTGGGCGACGAAGAGATCGCCGTGGTCGGCAAGTACCTCGCCGAGGCCGCCCTCCTGTAATCGAAGTCGAGACGGGGAACGGGCGTGGGCGTTGACAGCGGCGGAGCCAGATCCGATGCTCGCCTCACAAACGCCCGTTCCTCGATCGGCGTGCCCATTATTCGGGCATGAGAGCTGGGGGTCTGAATCCGTGTCCGTCGCCCTGCCCCATGACCTGTGCGGCTCCGGGCCGCACCGCTACGCCACGGACGAGACGCCGCTCGCCCTCGTCTCCGCGGTCGAGCGCTTCCTGGCCGCATGACGCCCGGGCGAGAGGCCGGGACGCCCGCGGACCTCGACGTGTTCGACCCGCGCGGCTACGCGCGGGGCGTCCCGCACGAGACGTACCGTCGCCTGCGGGACGAGGACCCGGTGCACTGGCAGGAGGAGCACGAGGTCGGCGGCTGGCCGGCCGGGCCGGGCTTCTGGGCCGTGACCCGGCACGCGGACGTGGCCCACGTGCTGCGCACTCCCGCCGAGTACAGCTCCTGGATCGGGGCGACGCAGATCCGCGACCCGGACCCCGCCGACCTCCCGTTCATCCGGCAGATGATGCTCAACCTCGATCCGCCGGAGCACGGCCGGCTGCGGCGCATCGCCGCCAGGGTGTTCACGCCCCGCCGGGTCGAGCGGTTCGCGGCCGACGTCGAGCGGCGCGCCCGCCTGCTCGTCGACGGCATCGCCGAACGCGGCGAATGCGACCTGCCGGTCGACGTCACCGACGAGTATCCGATCCAGAATCTCGCGGACCTGCTCGGCATCCCGGAGGAGGACCGCGGCTGGATCCTGGAGTGGACGAACCGCGTCATCGGCTACCAGGATCCCGAGCACGGCGGGGCCGCCCACGGGCCGGACGGCGCACCGGTCAACCCGCGGTCCCCGGCGGCGCTCCGCGACATGTTCGAGTACGCCCACGCGCTCGCCGCGGTCAAGCGCCGGAACCCGGCGGACGACCTGATGACGGCCCTCGCCACGGCCGAGGTGGACGGCCGGGGCCTCACCGACCCCGAGCTGTCGATGTTCTTCTTCCTCCTGGTGATCGCCGGCAACGACACCGTACGCTCCGGCCTGCCCGGCGGCGTCATGGCGCTACTGGACCATCCGGACCAGCACCGGCGCCTCCTCGGCCACCCCGAGCTGCTCGACTCCGCGATCGAGGAGATGCTGCGCTGGCATCCGCCCGTGCTCAGCTTCCGGCGCACCGCCGCGCGGGACACCGCGCTCGCGGGACGCCCGATCGCCGCGGGCGACAAGGTGGTGGTGTTCCACGCCTCCGCCAACCGCGACGAGCGGAGATTCGCCGAACCGACGCGGTTCGACATCGCGCGACGCCCGAACGACCACGTGGCGTTCGGCGACGGCCCGCACGTGTGCCTCGGCGCGCACTTCGCCCGCCTGCAACTGCGGATCTTCTACCGGGAGTTCCTCTGGCGGCTGCCGGACCTGGAGGCCGCCGGCCCGCCCGCCCGTCTGGTCTCCAACTTCATCGCCGGAATCAAGCACCTGCCCGTCCGCTTCACTCCCGTTCGCCGGAGCGACGCCCGATGACCGACCGACGGCACCACCGCCCAGACCCACCCGACCGCCCGAGTGCCGGGTCACCCGGCCCGCCCGCGCCCGAACCGACCGACCGGTCCGACCCGCCCATCCCCGAACAGACCGCCGGGGCACCCGGCCCGCCCGTCCCCGAACCGACCGGCCGGTCCGGCCCGCCCGCCGCACCTTGGAGAAGCACCTCGGGGTGCAGCTGTTCACCCGCGCCCCGAGCGGGGTGACGGTGGCAGGGCGGGCTTTCCTCGCGGAGGCGAAAATCGCGACGACCGCATCCCGGCGTGCCATCATGGCCGCACCGCGCCGCCGACGGGGAACTGGCAGGCGAACTCATCATGGCTGTCCACATGGGCCTGGGAGCACGCCAGCTGCCCCAGGTATTGGGGCAGCTGCGCAATCGCCACCCGAAACTGCAAGTGACTCTCCACGAGGAGCCCGATCCCGCGGACATGGAACGACTGGTCCGCCAGGGAACCCTCGACATGATCCTCGTGCACCGCTTCCCCGCCGGGTGCACCTTCGACATTCACACTCTGGGCGAGGAAACCTACGTCGCCGTCCTGCCGAAGGGGCACCCGTTTCTCTCGGACGGCACCGCCCTGCGCCTGAAAGACCTGGCGTCAGAGGGGTGGATCCGGTTCCGGCACGCCAGCCTGCTCGACGACTACCTCGCCCGCCTGCTCGCCAACGCGGGCCTCAGCCCGCACACGGTGGCCCGAGCGTCTCAGATTTCCACTGCGGTGCGGCTCGTGGCGCAGGGCTTGGGCGTCACTGTGGTCCCGGCCTCGGCCATCCCCGAAGGCTTCGAAGAACTGGCCTGCCCGCTAATGCCCTCCCTGACCGAACCCGTCCTCGTCGGCGTGCGGCGCAATCCGGGTTCGGCAGAGACGGCCATGCTCGACCATCTCAACCAGCAGAACTGGTGCGGTACAAGCCTCCTCTGCCAGCCCGCAACTGTTTGAGCGTTCACCACCGCTCAGCCTTTTGACCTGCCGATACGGGGTTCAGAAACAGGCACTCATGCCCGAGCACACCGCCGCCGACCGAGAGGACGTCCCCACCCTGGAACTGCCGGTCACCCTCGACATGCCCGGCAAGGTCGCCGGCTTCCTCCGCGCCACCGAGCTGGAGCCCGCCGAACGGGCCGCGCTCGACTACGGCGTGACCGTACGACGCGGCGACATCGTCGCGATCAACTGTTCTCACCGGATTCTTGGCGGGGTGCGGTGTCGATGTCGTGTCCGGAGCAGGACGATCCGCGGCTCGGCTCGAGTGCTGCGGGTCAGGGCTGGTCGCCCACGAGAGCGATTGCGCGCGTCTCGGGAACTCCGAGCATCAGCAGGCTCGTGATCGTCGCTGCTCGGGCGCCGAGGGTCCCGTTCGACAGGTCGCTGTCCGCGATGGCGAACACGACGCCGTAGGCAACCTGGCTCAGAATGCCTGCCGGCAGGTGCTGTGCGAACACGTCGGTGTCCTGGCCACGTTTCACGAGGTCGGCGAGAAGCTTGTCGACTGGCCCGAGCAGGCCGTGGATCGCCTCGCCGTACTCGCCACGGCGCAGCGCCAGCAGCACTCGGTACCGGTGCGCCACCGGCCAGAGGCGGGCGATGAATTCGGCCCACGCCGCGTCCGCTTCTGCGTCGGAGGCGTTGACTTCGGTGAGCACGGCTGTCATCTCGGTGACGGCCCGTTCCGTGAGTGTCCGAACCAGGTCGAGGCGCGAGGGGAAATGGCCATAGACGGTGCGACGGACGACGCCGGCAGCGGAGGCGATGTCGCCCATGCCGGCGTCGGGGTTCTCTCCCAGCACGTCGAGGGCGACGTCGAGGATGCGATCGCGTGTCTCGTTCAAGCGCACACGGGAGGACTCGGTGGGCACGACACCATTGTTGCACACCAGTGTGCAGTGAAGTAGATTGCACACTGGTGTGCAACGGAGAGTTGTGCTGTGCTTCGAAGCCCAGGAGAAGAAGGCAATGACCGCACCGACGCCGCCGACCTCGGCCCTCGTCCGCCCGTTCACCGTCTCGATCCCGGATTCGGAGATCGACGACGTGAAGCAGCGACTGGCCAGAACTCGATGGCCGGATCCGGAAACGGTGGGCGACTGGTCGCAAGGGGTTCGCGTAGAGAACGCCAGATCTCTGGTCGACTACTGGGAGCGCGGCTACGACTGGCGGCGCTTCAAGTCCGGGCTCAATCGCTTCCCCCAGTTCCTGACCGAGATCGATGGGCTGGACATCCACTTCATCCACGTCAGGTCCAAGAATCCCAACGCGATGCCGCTGATACTCACGCACGGGTGGCCGGGCTCGATCGTCGAGTTCCTGAAGCTGATCGGCCCGCTGACCGATCCGGTTTCGTTCGGAGGAGACGCCGCCGACTCATTCGACGTCGTCGTCCCGTCGCTCCCCGGGTTCGGGTTCTCCCAGAAGCCCACAGAGACCGGGTGGACTGTATCGCGCATCGCAAGCGCGTGGGTGGAGCTGATGAAGCGTCTCGGCTACACGAGATGGGCCGCGCAAGGCGGCGATTGGGGTGCCGTCGTCACCACCGCCCTCGGTGCCATGCAACCTGAGGGGCTTCTCGGAATTCATCTGAACACCCAGTACGCCTTTCCCGCACAGATACCCGACACCTTGTCGCCCGAACAGCGCTACGCCGTGGAGACCCTCGCCCTCTACACCGGCGATCTCGGTGGGTCGAACCACCTTCAGCGCACGAAGCCGGAGACTGTCGGATTCGCTCTGGCGGACTCTCCCGCTGGTCAGGCAGCCTGGATCTACGAGAAGTTCCAGTCCAAGACCGACAACCACGGGCTCGCCGAGGACGCCCTGAGCATGGACGACATGCTCGACGCGATATCCCTCTACTGGTTCACCAACAGCGCAGCGTCGTCCGGCCGCATCTACTGGGAGAACAAATCGGCTACTCTCGCCGGCCCAAAGCTGACGCTTCCGGTCGCGGTGACCGTCTTCCCGAGGGACATCCCACGCCTGCCACGAAGCTGGATCGAAGACACCTACAGCAATCTGATCCACTACGGCGAGGCCGACAAGGGCGGGCACTTCGCGGCCTTGGAACAGCCCGAGATCCTGGTCAGCGAAATCCGCACCGGCCTGCGCACCCTTCGTTCCTGACGCCAACGCAGCGGGGCCGTCCGGAGTCGCCGCGGCCGTACGGGCAGCCGCTTCCGTACAAGCGCGCCGCGACGGTTCCCACGGAGCGCGGGGCGGGGCCCTCCGGGGTTATCGTGCGGCTCATGCGCTTTGGGATGCTCGGTCCCCTCTCCGTGTGGACCGACGACGGCCGCCCCGTCCCGGTGCCCGGCTTGAAGGTCCGGGCGCTGCTGGCCGACCTGCTGGTGCACGCGGGACGTCCGGTCCCCGCCGACCGGCTGATCGACGATCTCTGGGGCGACCGGCTGCCCGGGAACCCCGCCGGAGCGCTCTCGGCCAAGGTCTCCCAGCTGCGGCGGGTCCTAGAGGATGCCGAGCCCGGCGCGCGGACGCTCGTGGTGTCCCGGCCGGCCGGATACCTCCTCCAGGTCGACGACGACCGGCTGGACGCACACCGGTTCCGGTCGCTCATCCGCCGGGCACGCGACGCCGCCGAGCCGGCCGCGGCGGCGGCCCTGGCGGACGCCCTGGCCCTGTGGCGGGGTCCGGCGCTCGCCGACTTCGCCGATGAGCCGTTCGCGCAGGCGACCGTCGCGCGGCTGACGGAGCAGTGGCTCACCGCCTTGGAAGAGCACGCCGAGGTCCGTCTCGCCCTCGGCGAGCACGGCGCGCTGGTCGGTGAGCTCGGCCACCTGCTGAGCGCGCATCCGCTGCGGGAGCGGCTGCGCGCCACGCACATGCGCGCCCTGTACCGCAGTGGGCGGCAGAGCGAAGCCCTCGACAGCTATGACCGGCTGCGCACCGAGCTGGCCGACGAGCTCGGACTGGATCCGACTCCGGAGCTGGTCGCCCTGCACCAGGCGATCCTCGAGCATGACCCCGCGCTGGACGCCCCTGCCGCCGGGGCTCCCGCCCGGCCGCGGACGAATCTGCACGCGCCCACGACCGCGCTGATCGGCCGCGACGACGCCCTCGCCGCGGTCACCGACCGGCTGGCCACCGACCGGCTGGTGACGCTCACCGGCCCGGGTGGTGTCGGGAAGACGCGGCTGGCGGTCGAGGCCGCCGCCCGGCTGGTGGACGACGGCCCCGACGGTGCCTGGCTCGTCGAACTGGCGGGCCTTTCCGGGTCTTCGGTGTCGGCGGTCGTCCCGGTGGACGCGCCGGCCGACGCGGTGATGCGCGTCCTCGACATCCGCGACGCCGCGGGCGAGGGCGGACCCGTCGCGCCGGTCGACCGCCTCGCCGACGCCCTGTCGGCGCGGCGGCTGCTGCTGGTACTGGACAACTGCGAGGGCTAGACAGTGATCCGGTGCCCGCCCTCGGGCTCGACAGTGATCCGGCGCCTGCCCCGCAGCAGGCGCGGCGTCGTGCCACGGCGCTGGCCTGGCGCGCCGGCATGGCCCTCCTGCAGGGCGACCACACCGGCTGGGCCGCCCGCCGGCAGGCGGCGCTGCGGCTCTTCGAGGAGGCCGACGCGCCGGCCGCGTTGGCCCGGGCCCAGTGGTTCCTGGCCTTCACCGCGGGCGAGGTCGAGGATCCCGCAGCCGGTGCGGAACTGCTCGACCAGGCCCTCAAGGGTTTCGATGCGGTCGGCGACCAGTGGGGCCGGGCCGCGCCCCTCATCCTCCGGGCCAAGTACGCGCACGCCCATGGGGACCCCGCCCTGCTGGAGAGCGAGGTCGAGCGGGCGGCGCACCTGTTCGCCGAGGTCGGCGACCGCTGGGGACAGTTGCAGGCCGCCGAGTGGCTCGGCACCCTGGCGGAGCTGACCGGCGACCACGAACGCGCGGACCGCCTCCAGCGCCGGGCCTCGCCGGTCACCCCACGCCGGCCGCCCGTCTCCTGGGCACGGCGGCCGCGGTGCGCCGGTCGTCCGGCCTGACCGCCGGCCCCGTCGAGCGCGACGACATCGACCGCGCC
Organism: Actinoallomurus sp. NPDC050550; assembly: GCF_040655075.1. NCBI lineage: Bacteria > Bacillati > Actinomycetota > Actinomycetes > Streptosporangiales > Thermomonosporaceae > Actinoallomurus > Actinoallomurus sp. NPDC050550. Next base: position 293,299 of record NZ_JBFAJC010000005.1, read on the forward strand.
ACGGCCCGCATCCGCGCCGCGCTGCCGGAGGCGGCGTTCACCGCCGCGTACGACGAGGGCGGTGCCACGTCACCGACCGACTGCCTCAAGGAGATCGCCCGGCTGGCCGGCGCCGGACGGCCGTGAGGCGGCCGGCGCCCGCACCCCGCCCGGAATCCACCATTCACCGACCAGGCTCCTTTCGACCGCCCGGTGGACGAGGTCCCGATCGCCTACCTGCCCGGCGACGCCGTACGCATCCGCGTCAAGGCCGTCGGCGGCCTGCGGATCGACGAGCGGCACATCGAGGACGGGGCATGATTACGCCCTTCGCCGGGCTTCGCGCTGCGGCTCGATGCCCAGGGCCGCGCAGGCGCCGTCCACGGCCGCCCGGCAGAGCTCGTCCTTCGGCATGTCGGCGAACTGGAGCGTGCAGTCCTGGAGGCCGCCGAAGGCGATCACGGCCCGGGTGGCCTGCTCCAGCGTGGGTTCGGAGCCGTACAGCAGCTTCACCAGCCGCCCGCGCCAGTCCAGCACGAGGTCGATCAGGCCTAGGTCGGCGAGCGTGGTCAGCTCGCTGAGCATGAGCACGATCTCTCTGCGGTGGCGGTAGTGGAAGTCGAAGTAGGCCTCCAGCAGGGCGCGGGGCTCGACCTCGTCCAGCGCCTCCTGGTCCGCCAGGAACGCCTCTTCCTCGTCGATGATCGGCTGCACGATGCTGCGGACCAGTTCCTCGCGTGAGGAGAAGTGGTAGTAGAGCGCCGGCTTGGTGATGCCCAGCCGGTCGGCGATCTCCTGCAGGCTGGTCCGCTGCACACCCTGCTTCGCGAAGAGCTCGCGGGCGACCTCCTGGATCCGCCGCTTGGTGTCAGAGGGACGAGGCACGCCGCCAGCCTATCTGACTTAACGATAGGTAAGTAACCGCGTATACTTACCTATCGTTAAGTAAGGAGGCATGCTCATGCGGATTCTCATCTCCGGCGCCAGCATCGCCGGTCCGGTGCTGGCGTACTGGCTCACCAGGCACGGCTTCTCCGTCACCGTCGTCGAGCGCGCGCCCGCTCTGCGCAAGACCGGCGGCCACGCCGTCGACCTGTTCCGGCCCGCGATGAACATCTCGGAGAAGATGGGCGTGCTCCCGCGCGTCGAGGAGCGGGCCACCGGCACGAACCGGATGACCCTCTACCGGGAGGGCGCACGGCGTCCCGTCCGGGCGGACCTCTCCAAGATCTTCAGCGCCACCTCCGACCGGCACGTCGAGATCATGCGCGACGACCTGAGCGAGATCTACCACAACGCCACGCGCGACGACGTCGAGTACGTCTTCGGCGACTCGATCGCCGCGATCTCGCCCGACGGCGAGGTGCGGTTCGAGAACGCCGCGCCGCGCCGGTTCGACCTCGTCGTCGGCGCGGACGGGCTGCACTCCACCGTGCGTCGCCTCGTCTTCGGCGACGAGTCCCGCTTCAGCGCCTTCATCGGGGCCTACCTCGGGGTGCTGACCCTGCCCAACACCGCCGGCCTCGACGGCGAGCTCCTCATCCATGTCGGCGTCGGCCGCACTGCCGGCATGTACGGCGCGCGGCACCTCGGCGACGCGCGGGCGTTGTTCCTGTTCCGGAGCGAGCGCGAGCTCGACTACCACTACCGGGACGTGCCCCGGCAGAAGGAGCTGCTGCGCGGTGCGTTCGACGGCATGCACGCCGACGTGGACCGCTGGCTGGACGAGCTCGACCGCACCCCGGCGTTCTACTTCGACTCGATCACTCAGCTCCGCATGGACACCTGGTCGCGAGGGAGGGTGACGCTCGTCGGCGACGCGGGCTACTGCCCCGGCCCGGCCGTCGGCGGCAGCACCAGCCTGGCCGTCGTCGGCGCGTACGTCCTCGCCGGGGAGCTGGCACGGGCTGGCGGCGACCACGAACGTGCTTTCCCCGCCTACGAGCGCGCGATGGCGGAGTACGTGCGTGGCAGCCGCGCGGTCGCGCTGAGCGCGGCGAAGACCCTGATCCCCACGTCCCGCCTCGGCGTGTCCGGACTGGTCCAGGGAGCCCGCCTGATCTCCGCCCTGCCCGCGGGGCCCAGCCGCGCCCTCGTCCGCCTCACCACCAAGAGCGCACGCCTCTACGATTCCATGACCGTCGACGACTACTCGCCGTCGCCCACCGCATCAGGAGGCCGGGCCGGCCTCGCGGGCGACCCCGGAGGCGGCCTCGGGAGCGGGATCGGGGTGGAGTGAGGAGTGCTCGCCGCCCTGCTGCCGGTCCGGCCTCGTTCTTGGCTTGCCGGAAGCATTCTTCGAACCGCCGCACCCCTCCTGGCCTTCGCCGCGATCCCGGGAACGGACAGCGCCTCGTGGTCGTGCGTCAGTCCCAGGTCATGTTGATCTCGCGTTCGAAGTTGACGTATCCGGCGCGCTGGAAGGCGTCGGCCATGGGCGTGTTGCCGAGGTCCGTCGAAGCCCGGATGCGGGGGGCGTTCTCGGTGGCGAGGATGCGGGTGCCTTCGGCGAGGATGTCGTCGATATAGCCGTTGCCGCGGTGTTCGGGCAGCACCGCGATGTAGGCGATGATCGGGTTGTACGCGTTGTAGGCCGGGATCACGAAGCCGACGGGTTCCCCACCGGGCAGGGTGGCGACGCGCCACCAGTCTCGGGGGCTGGTGTAGCGCGCGAGCTCGTCCTCGTAGTGGTGGCTCGCGGCCTGGTGGGGTGACATGCGGGTCAGGTCGTCGCGGCCGTGGGCGTCCAGTGTCCCGTCCAGGACCGAGACCATGAGGCCGAGGAGTTCCGCACTGTCGTGAGGGGTGCGGAAGGCGAGACGGCCGCTCAGTTCGGGAAGCAGGGTCCCGGGGCGCCATTCCAGGCGGAGCCGCTCGACGAACAGCCGGGCGCCGGTGCGCTCCAGGATCGTCATGCGCTCTTGGACGGCGCGGCCGGTGGCGGCGCCGTCGCGCCAGTCGGGCGGGATCCTGTCCGCTGCCGGCAACCGGATATCGCGCACCGGCTCCCGGCTCGTCGGGCGAGCGCGCCCGCGGTCCGGGATCCGCGCCAACCTCCGGTGAGCGCCCGCGGTCCGGGATCCGCACCGACCTCCGGTGAGCGCGCCCGCGGTCCGGGGTCCGCGCCGTCCTCGGATGAGCGCGTCCGGGCTCGCGGCTCATGCCGTCCGTGGTTCGGCCGTCCGGACTGCCTGGCCGAGCAGCGCCAGCGCGCGGGCCGTCTCGGTGGCGGTGAAGGGCAGCCCTGGCCGGTGCAGGCGGATCCGGTCCCCCGACGGCGCGGTCAGGGACAGGGTCTCGCGACCGTCGTGGTCGCCGGTGTCGGGGACGAAGCGCGCCTCCAGCAGTGCCGCGAGGGCGACCGGCAGCCGATCCGGATCCTCAGCGGCCCAGGACGCCAGCAGGAGGGCGCGGGTGACCGGGTCGACCAGTTCGCGCATGGTGGCCGGGCGGGCCCGTACCGACCGGCCGCCCGCCGCGGTCAGCGCCTCGACCAGTGTCTCGGCCTGTACGGGCTCGGGCAGCTGGACGTGGAGTTCGTCGACGGTGCCGTCGGTGTCGGGCTGGGTGCTGAGCGACATGATGTTGCCGCCGATCGCGGCGGTCGCGGCGGCCAGCGCCGCCAGTTGCCCCGGTGTCTCCCGTACCCGCGCCCGTACGCGCCACAGGCGGGCGGCCGGGACCACGGTCTCCGACACGGGTCGGGATCCAGTCGTGTGACGCCGGTGGGTGAGCCAGATGTGCGCCGACACGATCGCGCACAGGACGCCACCGAGCGCGATCAGCATCAGCGCGCCGGACTCGCGGTGGCCCAGCGCCGTGGAGAACAGGTGGGCGATGCCCGCCGCCACGAACAGCGCCGCGAACTCGACGGCCTCGCGCCGCCAGGCTCGCGTGCCGTGGCCGTGAGGGGCACCGACGCCCGGATGGTCGATCGAGCGGCCTTTCCTGAGCTTCAGTCCCATGCCGACCACTCTGGGGAACCCTCGTTGCGTCGCGTGATCGCCGCTGTGACGCCGCGGTAACCGGAACCGCCTTTTTGTATACGGGCGGAAAAACCCGACGAACACGGCTCGCCCGGCTCCGGTGACAGATACATCGACCGTGACTTACCGTGGGCGTCAGTAGATCCGCTGACGTCGATCTCGGGGCGGTGGCCATGACGTACGGTGCGGACCTCGCGCGGCTCGACTTCTGGGCACGGCCCCCAGCCGAGCGTCATCAGGTGTTCGCGAAGCTGCGGGCGGCCGGGGAGCCGGTGTTCGTCGAATATCCCCGACCCGGACAGCCGGTGGACGGCTTCTACGCCCTCACCCGCCACGCCGAGATCCTCGAGGCCAGCCGGAACCCTCAGGTTTTCAGTTCCGAGCCGACCGCGACGAGTCTCGACGACCCGCCGTCCGAGCTGCGCGACTACGTCGGCTCCATGATCAGCCTGGACGATCCGCGGCACGCGCGGATGCGCCGCATCGTCTCGCGCGCCTTCACGCCCAGGATGGTCAAGAAGTTCGAGGACGACGTCGCCCTGATCGCCGCTCAGATCGTCGACGGCCTGGCCGAGCGCGGCCCCTGCGACTTCGTCACCGACGTGGCGATGCCGCTGCCGCTCACGATCATCTGCGCGATGATGGGGATCCCGGAGTCGGCGTACGGCGACGTCATCGACGCGACCAACGTCATCATCGCGATAGGCGACCCCGACTATGTGGGGCCCGACGGGCAGGACCGGGTCTCGGTGCTCATGGAGAAGTTCTCCTTCCTGCACGCCCTGATGGGAGAGCTCGCCCAGGCCCGGCGGGCGCAGCCGTCCGACGACCTGGTCACCGCGCTCGTCCACGCCGACGTCGACGGAGAGTTCCTCACCGAGCGCGAGCTTGGGAAGTTCTTCGGGCTCCTCGTGGTCGCCGGCAACGAGACGACCCGCACCGCGCTGTCCCACGCGCTCGCGCTGTTCACCGACCACCCCGACCAGCGGGCGCTGCTCCTGGACGATCTGGAGGCCCGCCTGCCGGCGGCCGTCGAGGAGGTCGTCCGGTACGCCACGCCGGTCACCTGGATGCGCCGCACCGTCACCCGCGACGTGGAGCTTCTCGGGCACACCTACCGGGCCGGGGAACGCGTCGTCCTCTACTACAACTCGGCCAACCGGGACGAGGCCGTCTTCGACCGCCCCAATGTCTTCGACATCACCCGTACGCCCAATCCGCATGTCGGGTTCGGCGGGCCGGGTCCCCACTTCTGCCTCGGCGCGCACCTAGCCCGGCGTGAGATCACGGTGCTGCTGCGGGAGCTGTTCACCCGGCTTCCCGGCATCCACACCACCGCCCCGCCGGTCCGGCAGCGTACGAGCTTCGTGAACGGGATCAACCGGCTGCCCTGTGCGTTCTGACCTCCACCACTAGAAACTGAACGTGACTTTCATTCATGTTCAGCATTAGCCTTCGGTGCCATGGCGGACCTGGAACGGCAGCGACGCTCGGTGGCCGCGGCATGCCACGACCTCGCCCGCGAAGGGCTGCTCATCGGTACGGCGGGCAACGTGAGCGTGCGCTCGGGTGAGCACATCGCCGTCTCCGCGACCGGCGTCGTCCTCGGGCATGCCACGCCGGATCAGGTGACCGTGGTGGATCCGGACGGCGATGTGGTCGCCGGTGACCTCGAGCCGACCTCCGAGCTCGAACTACACCTCGGCGTCTACGAGCGGTACGGCGCGGGCGCGGTGGTACACACGCACTCGCCGCAGGCCACGGCGCTGTCCCTGGTCCTGGACGAGCTCCCGTGCGTGCACTATCAGCAGTTGCAGCTCGGCGGATCCGTACGGGTGGCGCCGTTCGCCGTCTTCGGCACCTCGGAACTCGCGGAGCTGGTGCTGACGGCACTGGAGGGCAGGTCGGCGGCTCTCATGGCCAACCACGGTGCGATCGCGCACGGCCCGACGCCGGCCAAGGCGGTGGAGAACGCGCTCCTGCTCGAGTGGGCGTGCGGCGTCTACCTCCGCGCCGCCACGATCGGCACGCCCCGGGCACTGAGCACCGACCAGCAGGCCGCCGTGATCACGGCGGCGCTGAACCGCGGCTACGGCCGGACCCGGCGGATCGACAAGGAGAACGCCTGATGACGCAGACGATCATCACCCTCGGCGCGCACGTGTTCGACGTGCAGGTCCGTCCGGTCGAGGCGATCCCGGAAGGGCAGGGCGCGGCACTCGTCGATCAGATCCGCTTCAGCCCGGCGGGAACGGCCGCGGGAACCGCGGTCACCCTGGCCAAGCTCGGTGCGACGGTCCGCACCGCCGGGGCGGTCGGCGCCGACCCGATCGGCGACCTGCTGCTGACCATGCTCGCCCGGTACGGGATCGACACGTCGCTGGTGGTGCGCCGCGACACCGTGCAGACCTCGGCGTCGGTGCTGCCGATCCGCCCGGACGGCAGCAGGCCCGCCTTCCACGTCCTGGGCGCGAACATCGCCTACGGCAGCGACGACGCCCCGTACGCCGACATCGCCTCCGCCACCCACCTCCACCTGGGCGCGCCCGAACTCATGGGCGGCGAGAACGCGGCGAAGATCCTCGCCGCCGCGCGGTCGGCGGGCGTGGTCACCTCCGCCGACCTGCTCGCCCCCGGCGATCCTGGGTTCCTCGACACGATCGCACCCGCGCTGCCGGGCCTGGACCACCTGCTGCCCAATGACGAGCAGGTCCTCGGCCTCACCGGCGCCGCCACGCTCGAGGACGGCGCTCGCGCGCTGCTGGACCGGGGTGTCGGCTGCGTCGCGGTCACCCGGGGAGCGCGCGGCGCGCTGGTGATGACCGCCGACGAGACCCTCGAAGTGCCGGCGTTCGCCGTCGAGGTCGTCGACACCACCGGCTGCGGCGACGCGTTCTCGGCCGGGTTCCTGCGCGGCGTCGGCCTCGGCCGTCCGCTGCGGGAGGCCGCCGTGCTCGGCTGCGCGGCCGCGGCGCTGGTGGCTCAGGGGCTCGGCAGCGACCACGGGGAGTTCGACCTCGCCGCGGCCGACGCGTTCGCCGCACACGCCCGCCCCCTGAACGTGCATTGAGACACTTTCAAAGTTTCACTAATCTGTGAATTCAATGTAGGTTCTGAACCGTACCCGCTGTCAAGGTCGGTGAAGGGACGGGACCTGCCGTGACGACCGAGAAGATCGCCCTGTCCGGCGTGCAGGAGACGATGCTGGCGACGCTGTACGGCAAGGCGATGGAGAGCCGGTCCGCGGAGCCGATCCTCGTCGACGAGCAGGCCGAGCGGGCGGTCGACCGGATCGACTACGACTTCTCCCGCCTGAAGGTGACCCGGAACACGGCCGTCTCCGCCGCCGTCCGCTCGCGGTACCTCGACGACTGGGCGCGGAGCGCCCTGGCGGAACTTCCCGATGCGACCGTGCTGCACCTGGGCTGCGGCCTGGACTCCCGGGTGTACCGGCTGGATCCGCCGCGGACGGTCCGCTGGTACGACGTCGACTATCCCGATGTGATCGCGCTGCGGCGCCGCCTGTACCCGGAGCGGCCCGGCTACCACCTGATCGCGTCCTCCGTGACCGACCCGGGCTGGCTGGCGGAGGTGCCCGCCGACGGGTTCGCGGTGGTCATCGCCGAAGGGCTCACGATGTACCTCACCCGGGAGGAGACCAGGGTCCTCTTCGAGCGGGTGACGCACCACCTGCCCGGGGGCGTGCTCATGTTCGACGCGTGGAACTCACTCGGTATGCGGGCCGGTGCCCGCCAGGGGGTAATCAAGGCGTCCGGGGCGAAACTGGGCGGGTGGGGCATCGACCACCCTCACGACGTGGAGGCCCTCGTGCCCGGCCTGGCGTTCGTCGCCGAGCAGACGTTCTTCGACATCCCGGAACTCGACCGGTACGGCCGGCCGACCCGGCTGGCCTGCCGCGCGATGAACCACATCCCGGCGATCCGGAACATGGGACGGCTCCTGCGGTACCGCTTCTGACCCGCCCGGCGCGACCTGCGTGAATTCTGGGTTACACGCCGTGTCGTCCGGTCCGCCCGACTCCGGCCGCGCCCAAGCTGGGACCGATCTCACGGTCCCCCCTCCACGAGGAGCCCCGATGCTCAGGCGCTCACGGCTTTTCGGCCGCAAGACCCGCGTCACGTTCAGCCTCCCCCACGACCTACCCGACGGCGTCGTCAGCGTGGTCGGCGACTTCAACGGCTGGGAGCCCGGTCGTCACGAGCTCGTCCGGCGACGCAACGGCACGCGTAGCGTCTCGGTGACCCTCTCCCCCGGCGTCCACCGGTTCCGCTACCTGGCCACGGGCGGCGTGTGGTTCGACGACGACACCGCCGACCGCACCGACGAGCACGGCTGCCTGATCGAGGTCTGACCCGTCCCGTCATCCGCGCACCGCGTCGAGCACGACCCCCGGGCAGCCGGTCCGGCTGCCCGGGGGTCGTCGTCGTCTCCCAATGGTCCGCCGAGTATTCCAGCCGGAGATCGTAGGTTCATGGGTCCGGGGACTTCGATGCCGTGGAAGGCCACCGTGCCGAGAGGAGGGCCACGACGAGGTTGGTGCCGACCAGCAGCGCAAGGGCCGTTCGCAAGGCGGTGGCGTCGGCGATACCGCCGATGAGGGCGGGGCTGAGGATGAAGGCGCTGTAGCCGGCCGCGGTGGTCGTCGCCACCGCCTCCCCGGAACGGCCGGGTGCGCCGCGTCCGGCGAGCGACAGCGCGGTCGGGACGATCGGGGCGACGGCCAGGCCCGTAAGCAGCAGACCCGCGATCGCCGAAGCGGCCCCCGGCGCGCCGACGGCGCAGGCGATTCCCGCGGAGGCGAGGAGCCCGGCGCCGAGCAGTACCCGGCGTTCTCCCCATCGCCGCAGCAGGCGGGCGGCGAGGAGCCGGCCGAGGAGCGATGCCAGGTGGTAGCCGCCGATGCCCATTCCGGTGAGCGCGATGCTGGAGGAACGAGCCTGCCGCAGGTAGATCGCCAGGAAGCTCTCCAGCGCGCCGTCTCCGAAGAAGGTCACCGTCACCACGGCGATGGCGAGCCCGACCGCCGGGATACGCCATACGCCTTGCTTCCGGTGACCGGGATTCTCGCCGCGCCCGGCCTCCCGCCACGGCGGCAGGGACGCTCTGCGCACTGTCAGGCCTGCTGCGGCGAGGACACCCGCGAGGAGGAGGTAGACGACGTGAAACCCGATGCCGATCGAAAGCAGCGATGCGCTGAGGGCGGCGCCCAGCAGCGCCCCGAGACTGAACCCGGCATGCAGCCCGGTCATGGCCTGGCGGTCGTAGGTCCGCTCGTAGTCGGCGCCGACCGTGTTGGCGCCGAGGTCGATGAAGCTCACCATCAGGCCGTACATGACGAACACCGCGACCAGCGTGTCGGCTGAAACGACCCACCCGAGCAGCACGAAGGCCGCCGCTGTTCCGGTGAGTCCGGTGAGGATGATCGGGCGGCGCCCGACCCGGTCGACGAGACGTCCGCCACCGAACAGGGTGATGACCCCGGCGGTCGCGGCGGCCGTCACCGCCATGCCCAGGGTGCCGGGCTTCAGGCGCAGGGCGGACGCCAGCTCGGCCAGCTGAACGGCCCAGACGCCGACGTGGAAGCCCAGGACCAGGAAGAGGCCGGCGGCGAGAAGGTAATGGCGTTGCCGCGTGGACAGGCGGTGACGCGAGACAGGAGGAAACGACAAGGATGACTCCAGCAAGGAGGCGGGACGGATACCGCGTCCAGGCAGCACGAAACGGCCGGTGATACACCGGCCGCGCCGTCATCGAGAAGAGCGGACGCGCGGGCTCACCGCGCGCGGGCTGTCTCCCCCTCGCCCAGCTCTCCGTCTTGTTGCCGAGTCACGAGCCGCACCTTAGCCGACTGATCCGCCGGCGCAACCGGTTATCGCGCCGCTCACCCGCTACGCGCACCACGCCCTGCGGGCGGCTCGACGCGGTACGGAGAAGGCCGGCTAACGCACGGAGCAGATCGCGGATCCGATCACGGACGTCACGGCGTGCGGGTGCGATACGAGGGTCAGGTGAGAGCCGCCGTGGAACTCGGTGATCTTCGAGTGCGCCCGGCGGGCCATGGACCGCTCCGAGGCCGGCGTGATGATCCGGTCGCCGGTGCTGATGAAGTACCAGGACGGGATCGTCTTCCACGCCGCGGCCTTCGACGGCGTCGTGAACGCGCTGGTCGAGGCGGCTCGCTGGGAGGCCCACAGGCGTACGGCGGTGTCCTGCGGCAGGTCCGAGGCGAACGAATGGACGAAGACGTTCTGCTTGAGATAGAGGTCGGTCGCTCCGTGGGGTGCTCCCGGGTAGGACACCTTGTCGTAGAGGGTGGCCGCGTCCTTGTCGAGGTCGGAGCCGGAGCCGCTGAGCCCGCCGGTGGTCTCCCCGATGTCCGGCGCCGCGGCGTCGACGTACACGAGGGCCTTGACGTTCGGCACGCCCGCGGCCGCGTTCGTGATCACCGAGCCTCCGTACGAGTGCCCGACGAGCACGATCGGGCCGGAGATGGTCTTCAGGAAGTAGGCGACGGTCGCGGCGTCGCTGGTCAGGTTCCGCAGCGGATTTGCTATGGCCCGCGCGTCATAGCCTGCTCGCCGCAGAGCGTCCACCTCGCCGTTCCAACTCGACGTGTCGGCCCAGGCTCCGTGGATCAGGACGACCGTCGGCCTGGACCGGGCCGGCTGCCGACAGGGCAGCGGCGGGATCGCAGAGGTGGATGACGCTCGTACCGTCGTGGCCGCCTGGGCGTTGACCGTCGCCCACGTAGCGACCACGGTGAACGCTGCCACGAATGTGATCATTTTCCCGCCGGGCGAACGTCTCATTTGTCCCGTCATCAGGGCGTGATGCCTCGAACGACGGCGCGATTAACTCAAGGAGGCCTAAAGCGCCAGCGGCCCGGGTCCCGCTCGATCAACCGGCGGGCCGTGGCCGGTGTCGTCGCCCGCCGATCCGCTCGATCAACCGGCGGGCCGTCGCCGGTCTCCTCACCCGCCGATCCGCTCGATCAACCGGCGGGCCGTCGCCGGTCTCCTCACCCGCCGATCCGCTCGATCAACCGGCGGGCCGTCGCCGGTCTCCTCACCG